>JAFAZV010000382.1 GCA_019239445.1 Solirubrobacterales bacterium | reverse complement strand
GCGCCGCGCTCGCGCGCCTCGAGCTCAAGGTGATGTTCGAGGAGACGCTCGCGCGCTATCCGCAGATGGAGCCGGCGGGCAAGCCGATGATGGTCGAGTCGGGGTTCATCAACCAGTTGAAGACGCTGCCGGTCAGGCTCTCGCCGGTGTAGCGGCCCGCGCACGGCCGCGTCGAGCGCGCGGCGCTGCGAGTCCCGACCACAAAAGCGCATGCATTCGCCGGCGGATTGAGCCGCTTCCCTGCGTTTAGGCGAAATTCTCGCCGCAACGCGAGGAAGCGCGATGCCGGGCCGCCGCCTGCATGCGTTTTGGCGATCCGGCCGGCGCCCGTCGTCGCCGCTGAGCCGCCACCGCGCAAGACGGCGCCGGCCGCGACGAGACACCGACGCGCGGGGGCGCAGCCAGGGCAGTTGCTGAGTCAATACTTTGCACCACGCACGATCCCGTGATAAATTGTTAGGAACCTAAACGCCTAGGGAGGACACTGAGGTGGACGACCAGCCGGTCAGCGCGGAGCAGTTCAGCACTCCCGCCGGGGACGCCCATCGGCTGCGCAACGGAATCATCTGGGCCGGCGCGCTGCTCGTGCTGCTGCTCGCGATCGGTCTGGCCGTACCCGACCTGCGCAAGGTCCTCGACCGGGTAGCGAACGCCGAGCCGGGCTGGCTCGCGCTTGGCGTCGGGCTCGAGCTTGTCTCGTGCCTCGGCTACGTTGCGATCCTGAGGCTCATCCTGCGCCGGGGACCGGCGCGCGAGGTTAGGCGGCTGGCCTGGGCGGAGATGGCCTTCGGCGCCGTGGTGCCCGTCGGCGGCGCCGGCGGGTTGGCCGTCGGCGCGTGGGCGATGCGCGCCTGGAACCTGCCGTGGCGGCGTATCGCCGACCGCTCAGCGGTGATCTTCCTGCTCACGAGCGGCGTGAACGCTGCCGTGCTCGTGCTCAGCGGGCTCGCGTTCGCGCTTGGCATTGGCGCCGGCCCGCGCGGGAGCGCGTACGGCTTGATCCCGGCCGGCGTGGGAATAGCCGCGATTGCGTTCTTCCTGATGATGCCCCTGGTCGAGCGGCGACTGCCGGCGGAACCTCGCCGCGGGCGCATATCGGCAATCGTCGCGCGGACGGCGGAGTGGGTTCGAGCAACGCTCGAGATCCTGCGCGAGCCGAACTGGCGTCTGCTGGGCAGCATCACCTACCTCCTGTGCGACATCGCCGTCCTGTGGGCGTGCCTTCGCGCCGTCGGCGCGCATCCGCCGGTGATGGCCGTGGTCGTCGCCTACCAGATCGGCTATCTCTCGAACCTTATCCCGATCCCAGGCGGTGTCGGCGTGCTCGAGGGCGGGCTGCTCGGCGCGCTCCTGCTGTACGGCCTGCCCGCGGCGCCGACGGCGGCGGCGGTCGTGATCTACCACGCGATCGCGCTGTGGATCCCGGTTCTGGGCGGGACGATCGGCTTCGTGCGCCTGCGCCGCGTGGTGGCGGCGGGTCCGCCGGCCGTCGCGACGGCTGCGGCGCCGCCTCGCGCGCACGCGGGCGCCGCGTCGGAGGTCACCCAGCGGCGCCAGGATCTAGCAGCGTAGTGCCCCCCATCGTGAACACGCTCCCACTCACGCCGCGCGTGGACTAGGCGGTTCCCCGGGAGGACCCAGATCCATCTGGGCCTCCCGGAGCTGGCCAAGGAAGTGGGGGCGCAGTTCCTTGGCCGATCACGGAGGCATCTTCCCGGCGGCAAAGCCCGACAAACACCAACCGCGACCTTACGCTCAGCGCCAGTCGCTCCAGGGTGAGCTCGCCAGCGCAAGTTCCTGGTCGGCGTGGATCACGTGCATTACGGCGTTGATCAGCGCCAGGTGGGTGAACGCCTGAGGGAAGTTGCCGAGGTGGCGGCCGGTGTGAGCTGAGATCTCTTCGGCGTACAGACCGAGCGGGCTCGCGAGCCCGAGCACCCGCTCGCAGAGGTTGCGGGCGAGGTCGATCTCGCCGATCTCGGCGTAGGCGGAGACGAGCCAGAACGAGCAGATGAGGAATGTCCCTTCGGTACCGGCCAGGCCGTCGTCGGTCTCCTGGGGCTGGTAGCGCAAGACGAGCCCGTGCTCGGTGAGCTCGGAGCCGATCGCCATCACCGTGTTGCGGACGCGCTCGTCCTTCGGGGGCAGGAAGCGCAGCAGCGGCATCAGCAGCAGCGCCGCGTCGAGCGCCGTGGTGTCGTAGTGCTGGACGAACACGCCACGCTCATCGACGCCGTGCTCGCAGATGTCGGTGTGGATCTCGTCGGCAGCCTTGCGCCAGCGTTCGACCCGGCCCCAGTCCTCGCGGACCTCGGCCAGCCGCGAACCACGGTCGCAGGCAACCCAGCAGAACATCTTCGATGAGGTGAAGTGCTTGGGCTCGCCGCGGACCTCCCAGATGCCGCGGTCGGGCATCCGCCAGCGGTCGATCGCCTTCTCGACCTGGTGCTCGAGGATCGGCCACACGCGCTCGTCGAGCCGGTCGCGCGAGCGCATGTGCAGGTAGAAGGAATCGAGCAGCGCGCCCCACACGTCGTG
>JAFAZV010000352.1 GCA_019239445.1 Solirubrobacterales bacterium | reverse complement strand
GCTGTCCAACCACGGCGCCTGGGGCATCGCGCTCGTGATCGGGCTGCTCGCCGCGCTGCTCGTCGCCGCGCTGCTTTTCGTCCTCGTACGTGCCACGAATGACATAAGGCAGTCCGTCTCGCGTCTGCTCGAGGTGGCCGGCAGCGTTGCGGTCAACACAGCGAACATCCCGCAGCTCGAGGCGACCGCTCCGGTGCTCGGGAAGGTTGTCGAGGAAGCCGTGGTCCAGGACGGGTACATGAACGCGCTCACCGACGGTTACCGCGAGAGATGAGCGAGACGACGCTGATCATCCTCACCGTGGTGCTGGCTGTCGTTGTCGTCGCGGTGCTGGCGGCCGCCTTGATCCGGGTCCGCCGCGACCTGGAGCAGACCTCGCGCGACCTGGCGACGCTCGCGAGCGCGCTCGCAGCGGTCGAGTCTGATCACCTCCGGCCCCTCGAGCCCGCGGTCAAGGCCATCAACGCCCAGTTCGACGTGATCCTGAGCGCGTTTCCCGGGATCGCCGCGAAAGCCGCGATGGTCGCCGACCGGAGACCGCGATGACCCTGGAATGGATCGGCGACGCCCTGCTCCTGCTGGTCGTGCTGCCGGCGGTGGTGTACCTCCTGCACGGTGTGCTGCGTGCGGCGCGCAACATCGTCCCGAGCGTTCGGCAGATCGCCGGCGCCGCCCAAGCCGGGTCGCGAGACCTCGACGCGGTTCCGCTGCTCTTGACGACGCAGGACCAGGTAATCAAGACCGTCGAGACGGCCGCAAACTATGGCGGCTCCCTCGACGTGATCGTCGACGACGCGTGAGCGAGGGGGAGCGATGCCGGCAGCGGGTGTAGTGATGATCGTCGCCGTCGTGCTGATCGTTGCAGCACTCGTCGTCTATCTCGTCTCGACGATCCTCGCCCTGCGGCAGATCACGGAGGGTCTCGACGAGGCTATCGCGGGCGTCGGGGAGATCATCGAGAAGACGGCGCCGGTCGGCGAAGTCGTCGGGACGATCAACCGGAACCTCGACGCGGGCGTCGATCTGCTCGAGGGCCTGTTGGTCAAGAAGGCCGGGCTCGAGGATGCCGTCGGTCTGATCGACGGGCTGTATCCCGACGCCGTGGGCGCGGGTCTGCGGAACTTCCCGGACAGTGCGACGATCAGGGCGCCGCGAATCGGCGAGGTTTACACGAAGGGCACGCTGACGCTGGCCCGTCTCGGGCGCGAGGCGCCGATCGCTGCCGCGAGCCCGGCCGGCCCCGCACTGCGCGATCCCGGCTACGGCAGCCGCGCCGCGCGAGCGCTGTATCCGGAGGGGCGCCCGGTACAGGGAGCGCCGTCTCTGCCCCGCTCCCCGGTCATCGGTTCCGATTCACCGGTCCAATATCCAGAAAGGGGAGACGGTGCAGACGCCGGGGCCGTTTGATTACGAGCGCGCGATCAGCGTCGAGAGCGCGATCGCGTCTCTGCACCGGCTCGGTCCCGACGCCCGCGTGATCGCCGGCGGGCACAGCCTGCTGCCGATGATGAAGCTGCGGCTCGCCAGCCCGACTCATCTGGTCGACATCAACGACCTCCACGAGCTCAGCTACATCCGCCGCGACGGGGACGAGGTCCGGATCGGCGCGCTCACCCGGCATGCCGAGCTGCTGGCGTCCCAGCTGCTCGAAGAGCACTTCCCGATCTTCCGCGACGCCGAGCTCGTGATTGCCGATCCCGTAGTCCGGAACCGAGGCACGATCGGTGGTTCGCTCTGCCAGGCCGATGCCGCCGAGGACCTCTCCGCGGTGTGCTCGGCGTTGAAAGCGCAGGTGGTGATTCGCGGCGTCGACGGCGAGCGCGTGGTCCCGATGCACGAGTTCCACATCGGCCCGTACATGACCGCGGTTCGCGACGGCGAGCTGCTGACCGAGGTGCGCCTGCCGCTGCGGGCCGGCGGCGCAAGCGCCCACGAGAAGGTCGAGCGCCGGGCCGGCGATTGGGCAATCGCAGCGGCGTCAGCGGCGGTGTGGATCGAGGGGGGAACGATCGTCGACGCGGGCATCGCGCTGAGCGCAGTCGGGCCCACCACGATTCATCTAAACCGTGCTGAGGAGCTGCTGCGCGGCTCCGCGCCTTCGGAGGACTTGTTTGCACAGGCCGGCGAGATCGCCTCGAGCGACTGCTCGCCGTCGCCCGATGGTCGAGGTCCGGTCGACTACAAGCGCCACCTCGCGGCCGTGCTGACCAAGCGTGCCCTGCGGCGGGCGAGCACGCGTGCGCTGCAGACGGAAGTGTGACCGTGCAGGTGACGATCACGATCAACGGCGAGCCCGTGTCACGCGACGTCGAACCGCGACAGCTGCTCGTCCATTTCATCCGGGACACCCCCGGGCTCACCGGCACGCACTGGGGCTGCGACACCTCAAACTGCGGCGCCTGCGTCGTCCTGATGGACGGCAAGCCGGTTAAGTCGTGCACGATCCTAGCCGCCATGTGCGAGGGCCACGAGATCCGCACCGTCGAGTCCCTGGAGCAGAACGGTCAACTCGACCCGATTCAGCTCGGGTTCCACGAGCGGCATGCGCTCCACTGCGGCTTCTGCACGCCCGGGATGCTGATGACAGCGCGAGCGCTGCTGGACGAGAATCCCGACCCGACCGAGGACGAGATCCGGATGGCGATCTCGGGCGCGATCTGCCGATGCACGGGCTACAAGAACATCGTCAGCGCCGTCCGGTGGGCGGCCGAACACGAAGCGTCAATGCGACAGGAGGCGTAGTGCCCCAATTCAGAGATTCGCGTCCATTCGAGGCACCCCTGGTGGCCTCTGGGGCGGCCCGCTCGGCATCCTGCCTCGCCGACCGCCGGGCCGCCCCAGAGTCATCCGGCTGTGGCGTCCTCGTCGCCTCGCGCAGCGCTGCTGCGCGTCGGCTTCTGCGTCCTTGCCCGTCATCCACCAGTGGCACCTCTCGGTGCCCGCGAACCCCTGAATCGAGGCACTAGTGGCCGTTACGGAGAATCTGCCGGCTCCCGGCGCCGAGCGCCCGATCGGCTTCGGCCGCCTGAAGCGCAAGGAGGACGCCCGCTTCATCCGCGGCCAGGGCACTTACCTGGATGACATCCGCCTGCCCGGGATGCTCCACGGCGCGATCCTGCGCAGCCCGTACGCGCACGCGAAGATCCTCTCGATCGACACATCCTCCGCGTTGGCGCACCCGAACGTCGCCGCCGTGGTCACGGCCAAGGACCTCGAAACGCTCGGCCTCGCCTGGATGCCGACGATCTCCTACGACACCCAGGCGGTGCTGGCGGGAGACAAGGTCCGCTTCCAGGGTCAGGAGGTGGCGTTCGTGATCGCCACCGACGAGTACTCGGCGCGCGACGCGCTGGCGCTGATCGACGTCGATTACGAGCCTCTCCCCGCGGTGGTGAACGCGCGCAAGGCACTTGACGGCGATGCGCCGCTGATCCGCGATGACAAGCAAGGCCAGGTGGACAACCTGGCGAGCCCGCTCTGGGAAGCGGGCGACGAGGACGCCGCGCAGCGCGTGTTCGCGGAGGCGGACACGGTCGTGACCCGCGACATCATCTACCCGCGCTGCCACCCCGCCCCGCTCGAGACCTGCGGCATGATCGCCGACTTCAATCCGCAGACGGGACAGCTCGACATCTACAACGGCAACCAGGCGCCGAACGCGCACCGCACGGTGTACGCCCACGTCGCTGGTCTGGCCGAGCACATGATCCGGATCCGTTGCAACGACATCGGCGGCGGCTTCGGCAACAAGGTCCCGGTGTACCCGGGATACGTCTGCGCGATCGCCGGTTCGATCGTCGCCGGCAAGCCGGTCAAGTGGATTGAGGATCGCTCGGAGAACCTTCTGTCGACCGGGTTCGCCCGCGACTACGTCATGCATGCCGAGATATGCGCGAAGGGCGGGAAGATCACCGGCTTGCGCGTCGACGTGATAGCCGATCACGGCGCCTTTGACTCGACCGCGCAGCCGACGAAGTTCCCCGCCGGCTTCTTCCACATCTGCTGCGGGTCATACGACCTCGAGGCGGCCCACGTCAAGGTCAAGGCCGTCTACACGAACAAGGCACCCGGTGGCGTCGCCTATCGCTGCTCGTTCCGGATCACCGAAGCGGTGTACCTGGTCGAGCGGATGGTCGCCGCGCTCGCGCTCGAGATGGATGTCGACCCGATCGAGCTGCGGATGCGCAGCTTCATCCGGCCCGAGCAGTTCCCGTACGAGACGACCACCGGGTGGACGTATGACTCGGGCGACTACGCGAAAACGATGCGCGTCGCGATGGATATCGCCGGATACGAGGACCTGCTTCGTGAGCAGGCGGAGAAACGGGCACGGGGCGAGCTCATGGGAATCGGCGTCTCGTTCTTCACCGAGGGTGTCGGCGCCGGGCCGCGCAAGCACATGGACATCCTCGGGCTATCTATGAACGATGGCGCCGACCTTCGGGTCCACCCCTCGGGCCAGGCGATGGTGTCGATCAGCGCGCAGACCCAGGGCCAGGGACACGAGACAACGTTCGCTCAGATCGTGGCCGAAGAGCTCGGCATCCCGCCCGAGAAGGTCCAGGTTCGCCACGGCGACACCGACCGCACGCCGTACGGGCTTGGCACCTACGGCTCACGCTCGACGCCGGTGTCGGGCGCCGCGGTCGCGGTGGTTTCAAGAAAGGTCCGCGACAAGGCCCGGCTGATCGCGGCCATGATGCTCGAGACACGACCCGAGGACCTGGCCTGGGAGAAGGGGCGCTGGTATGTCAAGGGCGATCCGGAGAAAGGCGCCCCGATCGCCGAGATCGCCGCCTACGCCTACAGCGGCGATCCCATGCCGGAGGGGATGGAGGGTGGCCTCGACGCGCAGACGATCTACGACCCGCCGAATCTCACTTACCCATACGGCGCCTACATCGCGGTGGTCGACGTCGATCCCGAGACCGCGGCGGTCAAGGTCAGGCGGCTCATCGCGGTCGACGATTGCGGCGTCCGCATCAACCCGATGATCGTCGATGGCCAGATCCATGGCGGCCTCGCCGAGGGCGTCGGCATCGCGTTGATGGAGGTGCTCACGTTCGACGAGGAGGGCAACTGCCTCAACTCATCGTTCATGGACTACCTGATCCCGACCGCGCTCGAATGCCCCGACTTCGAGCTCGGCGAAACCGTCACTCCGTGCCCGCATCATCCGCTCGGCGCGAAGGGCGTGGGCGAATCGCCGAACGTGGGCTCGCCCCCGGCCATCGTCAACGCCGTCATCGACGCGCTGCACGAGACCCACGGCCTTGATCACATCGACATGCCCTGTACTCCCGCGCGGGTCTGGGCCGCGATGCAGGGCCGTCCCGCACCGCCGCAATGACTGCGGCCGACGAGGTCCGTCACCTCGTACCCGACGTCGAGATGCTCGCGGTCCGGCTCGGGGCGGTCGACTACCTCGTCGACGAAGCGCTCGCCACCTCGATCTTCCTGGCCCTGCGGCTGCCGCAGCCGATGCTGCTGGAAGGTGAGGCCGGCGTTGGCAAGACCGAGGCGGCCAAAGCGCTCGCCGCGATCCTCGACACCCCGCTGGTTCGCCTGCAGTGCTATGACGGAATCGATGCCGCCGAGGCACTGTACGAATGGAACTACCCTCGCCAGCTGCTCGCGATCCGCCTGGCGGAGGCTCAGGGGAGCTCGCTGCAGGAATCGGACCTGTTCAGCCGCGAGTACCTGATCAAGCGCCCGCTGCTGAGCGCCCTCGAGCATCCCGGTCCGCGACCGGCCGTCCTCCTGATCGACGAGATCGACCGCGCCGACGACGACTTCGAGGCCTTCCTGCTCGAGCTGCTCGCCGATGCCGCGGTCACGATTCCCGAGCTCGGCACGGTGCGCGCCGCTCATCCGCCGATCATCGTGCTGACGTCGAACCGCACGCGCGATCTCCACGATGCCGTCAAACGGCGATGTCTGTATCACTGGATCGACTATCCGGCTCCGGAACGCGAGGTCGAAATCATCCGCAGGCGCGTTCGGGGCGCGGCCGAGACGTTGGCCGTCCAGGTCGCGAATGCGGTCGCGCGCATGCGCGGCAGCGACGTTCAGAAGCCGCCGGGCATCGCCGAGGCGATCAACTGGCTGGCTGCCCTGAACGAGCTGGGCATCGAGCAGCTGAACGAGCACGCGGTGCTGCGCACGCTCGGGTCGGTGCTGAAGTACCGCGAAGACCAAGAGGTGATCCGAGCGGCGGGTTTGGAGACGCTGGTTGGCGGCTGAGTTCGGAACCGAGACGATTTACCTGGACTTGCCGGCGCTGGTTGGGGCGTTCAGCGAGCGGCTGCGCGGCGCCGGGCTGCCGGTGAGTAGCGAACGGGCTGCGGCATTCGCCCACGCGCTCGAGTTGGTGCGCCCGGTATCGCGGCGGCGCCTGTACTGGACGGCGCGCGCGGTGTTCGTCGCGGACCCGAGTCAGGTCAAGGTTTTCGACCGCGTGTTCCGTGCCGTGTTCGGCGACGGAGGAGCCGCCCCAGACGGCCCGCTCGCCGAAGACGCCGCGAGCGCTCCGGTACCCGCCGACGAGCGTCGGGCGGTCGATCGCTCCGCCGGGGCCTCCGAGCCAGCCGAAACTCCCCTCTCCCCCTCGTTGTTCGCTGCCTCAGCCCCGCGCAGCGACCACGATCTGGCTGAGATGCCTGTCCCGCTTGCCCCCAGTGACGAGGAGCTGCTGCGCGAAAAGCGCTTCGATGCACTGTCGGCGGCCGAGCTGGCGCACTTGTACGAGCTGATGTCTTCGATGCGCGTTGCCACGCCGGCGCGCAGGACCCGGCGCGCGGAGCGCTATCGGCATGGCGCGCGAATCGACCTGCGACGGACGCTCCGCGGCAGCATGCGGACCGCGGGGGACCCAGTTCGCCTCAGGCGCCGCCGCAGGCGCGTCGTCCAGCGGCGGATGGTGCTGCTGTGCGACATATCGGGCTCGATGGAGCCCTACGCGCGCGCTTACCTCCAGTTCCTCACCTCCGCCGCCGGCAGCGGACGCCAGGTCGAGGCGTTTGTGTTTGCGACCCGGCTCACTCGTGTCACACGGACCCTCCGATACCGCGATCCACAGCGGGCGATACAGGCCGCAGCGGCCGCGGCGCCGGATTGGTCGAGCGGAACGCGCATTGGTGAGGCGTTGAAGACGTTCAACGACCGCCACGGCCGCCGCGGGTTGGCGAGGGGGGCCGTGATCGTGATCCTCTCCGACGGCTGGGAGCGAGGCGATCCGGCGCTGGTCGCGCGGGAAATGGAGCGCCTGGCACGCCTCGCCCACCGGATCGTGTGGGTTAATCCGCGTGCTGCCGCCGCTCGTTTCATGCCACGAGCCGGCGGCATGGCGGCCGCCCTGCCGTACTGCGATGCGCTGGTCAGCGGCCACAACCTCGACTCGCTCTCCGACGTGCTGGATGCAATTCACGGCGGCGAGCATCCGGCACCTCCGGTGTTCACCGACGACGATGAGGAGCCGTGGGCGAGCGCCACGCCGGTTGCCGGGAGCTCGGTCGCAATGCCGAGCGGCTATGGCCCGCGGCGCGGCCACACAGCGCCGGGATGGCGATGAGCGGCAAGACGTGCATCTATCCGGGGTGCGAGAAGCCGGCGGTCCCGCCGCACCCGCTGGGCGGCCCGCAGCCGAGCTTCTGCGAGCTCGAGGAACACAACGCTCTGACTGCCCACCAGGAGCGGCAGCGGCTGATCCGGGACCGCGTTGACCCCGGCGATACGGAGGAGGTGGAGCGTGGCTGACGAGGCCTACCGCGCGGTCTTCCTGCGCGTTCATCCGACCGGCAAGATGGTGCTCAGCCTGACCACCGAGTCCGACGGCGACGAGCCGCGGTACGCGCAGTTGGTGGCCGGCGAGCTTGGCGTTCCAGGCTTGGACGTGAAGGTCGTCCCAGCCGATCTCGATCGCTTTGGCGAAGGGCATGGCTACAACACAGCTCCGTCGGCGGGAACGGCCGCCGCGGTCGAGCGCACCGCCGGCAAGATCAGAGAGAAGGCGCGGTTGCTCGCGAGCGCCGCGCTCGAGACCACAACCGAAGACCTGCAGTGGGAGAACGGGGCGTTCCTGGCCCGCGGCGACGGATCGCGGCTGCGTACCATCGCCGACCTTGCCCTGTACGCCCACGGGACGGGCGCGCTGCCGCCGGGCGTCGAAGGCGGCCTCGACGCACAGACCGTGTACCGCGACTAGACCTTGGCCTTGAGCGTGACTTCCACTTCGTCGGACACCTTGAGCGTTCCGAACAGAATTGAGTACGGCTTCAGCCCGAAGTCGGTCTGCTTGACGGTGGCTCGGGCACTCAGGCGCCCGTCATCAGCGAACTCGAGCTCGAACGCGATCGGACGGCTGACGCCGAGTAGCTCGAGGTCGCCCTCCACCGTCATCACGCTCCCGCCCCGCACGGAGCGCGACCGAAACGAGATCGTTCTTCGCTTCAGCACGTCGTCGTCGATCGACTGCTTGATGCTGGCCTTGTCGTCCTCACCGAGCGGCTGGATGCCTCCTCTTCCCTCCCGCACCCGCAGCGAGCCGCCATCCGCGCTCAGCGCCACCGCGGTCGTGTCCGAGCCGTCGTCGCGCTGCAGCGTGCCGCTCCACGAGGTCACCTCGATCACGAGGTCGTGCCCGGCCACGGCAACGGTTCCGCTCCGGCGCGTGTGGACGAGCAGCTCGCCGTTATGTGGTCCAAACGTGTACGTGCCAGGCGCAGGCGGCATTCGCGAGGCGCAACCCTAACCCAGCCCGAGGAGACACAGCATGGTTGAGCTCGATCACGAATTCTCAAGTGCCACGCCGACCGAGGAGAAGTGGCAGGCGATCCTTGATCTCGAGCGCCTGATTCCGTGCGTCGAGGGCGGTAGGGTGCTCGAGCGGACGGGGCCGGAGAGCGTGCGGGCCGAGATCAAAGTCAGGATGGGCGCCATGTCGCTCACCTACACCGGCACGGTCGCTATCACCGAGCATGACGACGCCAACCATCGTGCCGTCATGCAGGTCAAGTCACGCGAAGCAGGCGGTCAGGGCCACGCTAACGCTAACGTCGAGTTCGCGCTCGCAGACGGTGGCGGCAACATCCACACCGCGGCGCAGATCACTGGCAAAGCGGCCTCGATGGGTGAAGGTGTCGCGGCCAACGTGCTGGATGCGCTGATCAAGGACTTCACCACGAAGCTGGCCGCACTCTGAGCCATGAGCAGGCGAACGATGCGAGAGGTACAGACAGGCGAGGTGCCGTTCGACGGTGGAACCGCGGTCCAGCACGACGCCGAACGGCCGGTGTTCAGCGGCAACGGCGCCTACGACTACGTGTGCGTCACCTGCGGCAATGTCCTGGCGGCAGGGATGGATCCGGAGTACATGACGAGGAAGGTCCGCGTCCGCTGCGCACGCTGCCGGACAGTGAACATCTCGGCCGAGGTGCCGTTCGCGCCGGCGAGGAGGCCGCGGCGATGATCACAGGGGAGCTCGCGCTGCTGGCGGCGCGACTGACGGCGGAGAGGACACCGTTCGTGCTCGCGACCGTCGTCCGCGCGGGACGTCCCACCAGCGTGCGTCCCGGGGACTCAGCCGTCGTTCATCCCGATGGGCGCATCGACGGCTTTGTGGGCGGGATGTGCGCGGAGTCATCGGTGACGCTGTACTCGCTGCGAGCCCTCGAGACCGGGGAGCCCATCCTCCTGCGGCTGGTGCCCGCGGCCGGGGAGAGTGACGCCGGCGACGCGCGCGAGGATGCGATCGTCGAACGCAATCCATGCTTGAGCGGTGGGGCGCTCGAGATCTTCCTCGAGCCATGTCTGCCCGCCGCGCGCGTGCTCATCGCCGGCTCGACGCCGATCGCGCACGCGCTGCGGAAGCTCTGCGCCGCCGCCGGCTACGACGTCGTCGACGACCATGCCCGGCCGGGCGCCGGCGACGCCGCTGCCATCGTCGCCTCGCACGGGCGCGACGAGGAGCGCATCATCTCCGCGGCGCTCGAAGCGGGAGTTCCCTACGTCGCCTTGGTGGCCAGCGCAAAGCGAGGCGCGGCGGTCCGAGACGCGCTCGGCGTGGCCACCGAGCTGAGCGCTCAGCTGCACACGCCGGCGGGACTCGACATCGGCGCGAAGACGCCGAGCGAGATCGCGATCTCGATCCTCGCCGAGCTGGTGAAGGAGCACCACGCGCCGCCCCCGCAGGCGCCGCTGGAACCCGCGACAGCGCTCGATCCGATCTGCGGGATGGAGGTCGCGCTCACCCCGCAGGCGATCCACCTCGATGTCGCGGGCGAGCGCGTGTTCTTCTGTGCCAGCGGCTGCCGGGACGCCTACGCGAGGCTGCATGCCGCGGGCTGAGGGTTTCGTCACCGGGCTGGTGCTCGCGGCCGGCGGCTCGGCGCGCCTCGGGCGCCCCAAGCAGCTCCTGCCGCTGGGAGACACGACGCTCCTCGGCCACGTGCTCTCGGTGGCGCGCCGCTGTCCATTCGATCAGCTGCTGTGCGTCGTTGGTGGTGCTGCCGAGCAGGTGCGGACCGAGGTCGACTTCGCTGGCGTGCAGGTGGTGGAGAACCCTGGTTTCGGGGCCGGTTGCTCGTCCTCGATCGCCGCCGCAATGGACTCGCTCGATACGCGCGCGACGGTCCTGGTGCTGATGCTCGGCGACCAGCCCAGTGTGCGCACGAGCGCGGTCGAATCTCTGCTGGCCGGGCGAGCCGGAGCGCCGCTGGCCGCCTGCGCGTACTCAGACGGTCGCGGTCACCCGCTCGCGTTCGCGCGCACCGCGTTCGACGAGCTGCGCTCGCTGCACGGCGACAAGGCGGTGTGGAAGCTCATGGACCGCTACGGCGAGGCGGTCGCCGACATACCGGTTGACGGTCGGATCCCGCGTGACGTCGATACCTGGGAGGACTACGAAGCCGTGCGGACCGACTTCGCACAGGCCACCGGCGCTACTGCGCTGCGTTGACGTCGACCTGCCGTGGGCCGGTCGCGGCGTCCCTCAAATCTGGTTCGGCCGCGGACGGCGGCTCTGGTCCGCCCTGCGTGGTCGCGTCGGCGTTGTCTCCCGCCGACCGGTCAATGCCGCTCTCGGTCGCGGGCTCTGTCGAGGCCGCCGATCGGCCGAGCGACTCGCTGCCGAGCTCTGGATCCTCGTCCTGAAGGTCCGCCGGCGCGTCGGAGCCTCCGAGCTCGGCGGGAACCACTCCCTCGCCGGCTGTCGCCGCCCACGGACCTTTCTCCCGTGCCTCTTCCTCCCCGGGTGCCGCGCCGGTTCGCTGCTCGGTCGGCTTCGTGAACTCGGCCTGATCGTCGCTGCTCATCTCATCCTCCTTGCTCGCCGTGCTCGCCCGCTGGCTACCCGCTTTACGCCCGGGCCGACCGAGCCGGGTTCCGTAGCGGCGGACGTCGGGTAGAGGACTATCGCCGAAGCTGCGATGAAGTTCGTCAACGAGATCGCGATCGACGCCCCGGCGGACGAGCTGTTCGAGTTCCTCTCGGACGTGGAGCGGGTCGCGCCCTGCCTGCCCGGCGCGCGGATCGAGGGGCGCGATGGCGACGCCTACCAGGGGTCGATGAGGGTCAAGGTCGGCCCGATCAGCGGCACCTACACCGGCACGATGCGCTTCGCCGAGCTCGACCGCGAGCAGCGCCGGGCCGTGATGAGCGCGCGCGCTGACGAGGCCGCCGGACAGGGCAACGCCGAGGCCTGGATCGAGAGCGAGGTCACGGAATCGGAGGGACGCTCCCAGCTACGGATGGCGACCGACCTGCAGCTGCGCGGGCGCGTGGCCCAGTTCGGGCGCGGCACGATCGAGCGGATCGCGCAGCGGATGTTCGCTGAGTTCGCCAGCAACATCGAGGAGCGGATCGCAAACGGCGGTCAGCCGCAGCGCTCGACCGATGCCGAGACGTCGCCTGCGCCGCCGCGCAGCGACGAGGAAAAAGCCGAGCCTCCCGCGCTTGATGCCTTCGAGCTGATCGCCGGACCGATCGTGCAAAAGGCGCTGCCGGTCGTGATCCCGGCGCTGATCGGCTTCGGCTACGGGTACCTGCTCGGGCGCCTGCGCGAGCTCAAGCGATGAGCACAACCGCCTCGCCGCCAGCGGCTGAGCTCGATCCGCGCGATCCGCTGGCGGTCGAGGCGTTGCTCTCGGACACTGAGCGCGCCACGCAGACACGCGTGAAGAAGTTCGTCGAGCGCGAAGTGCGCCCGCGGATCGCTGAGCTGTTCGCCGACGCGCGCTGGCCGCTCGAGCTCGTGCCGCAGCTCGGGCAGCTCGGCGTGCTCGGGATGCACCTCGACGGCTACGGCTGCGCCGGCGCCAGCGCGGTGGAGTACGGACTTGCCTGTATGGAGCTCGAAGCCTGCGACAGCGGACTGCGCACATTCGTTTCCGTACAGGGTTCGCTGGGGATGACCGCGATCCACGCCTGGGGCTCGGACGAGCAGCGCGCTGAGTGGCTTCCGCGGCTGGCCGCGGGCCAGGCTGTGGCGTGCTTCGCCCTCACCGAGCCCGAAGCCGGAAGCGATCCTGGCGGCATGCGCACGCGCGCCCGGCGCGCCGGCGATGACTGGATCCTCGACGGGGCCAAGCGCTGGATCGGGATGGGCTCGATCGCCGACGTCGCCGTCGTGTGGGCGCAGACGGACGACGGAGTGCGCGGCTTTCTCGTGCCGACGAGCACACGCGGCTTCCACGCGCAGGACATAACCGACAAGCTGGCGCTGCGGGCTTCGATCCAGTCTGAGCTCCGCTTCGAGAACTGCCGCCTTCCCGCCGCTGCCATGCTTCCGCGCGCTGAAGGCCTGCGCGGCCCCTTCACCTGCCTCGGCGAAGCGCGGTTCGGGATCGTCTGGGGCGTCACCGGCGCCGCCCGCGACTGCTACGAAGCCGCGCTCACGCACGCCACCGAGCGGCAGCAGTTCGGCTCACCGATCGGCAGCTATCAGCTCGTGCAGGAGCGGCTCGTCGATATCGCGGTCGCCGTCGGCCGGGCGCAGCTGCTCGCGCTTCACCTGGGGCGGATGAAGGACGCGGGCACGCTCGCGCCGGAGCACGTCAGCATCGGCAAGCTCGACAACGTGCGGGCGGCGCAGCAAGTGGCTCGAACGGCGCGCGCGGTGCTGGGCGGCGACGGGATCACGCAGAGCCATCCGGTGATGCGGCACATGGCCAACCTCGAGGCGGTCTCCACCTACGAGGGGACGGCCGAGATCCACACGCTGATCATCGGCGGAGCGCTCACCGGTCACCGCGCCTTCGCATGAAGCCGGCGCCGTTCGAGTACCACCGCGTGCACTCTCGCGATGAGGCGATCGCGCGCCTGAGCGAGCTCGGCGAGGACGCGAAGCTGCTCGCCGGCGGACAGAGCCTCGTGCCGATGATGAACTTCCGCATCGTCCGGCCGTCGGCGCTGATCGACATCACGCGTGTCTCCGGTCTCGATCACGTTGCGCGCGATGGCGGTGCGCTGTCGATCGGGGCCCTGGTCCGCCACGCGACGTTGGAGCATCTTGGGCCCGAGGCGTCTAGCGGTTACGAGATCCTGCCGCGCGCCGCCCGCTTCGTCGGGCACTTCCCGATCCGCGCGCGCGGCACGTTCGGCGGCAGCCTCGCGCACGCCGACCCCGCCGGCGAATGGTGCATGCTGGCGCTTGCGCTTGACGCGCAGATCGTGTGCGAGGGTCCGGCCGGCACGCGCGAGGTGGAGGCGGCGGATTTCTTTCAGGGGTTCATGACCACGGCCCTGGCGCCGGAGGAGATCGTCACCGAGGTTCGCTTTCCCCGCCCTTGGCCGCAGGCAGCGATCCAGGAGTTCGCCCGACGGCACGGCGACTTCGCGATCGTGGCGGTGATCGCTGCACTCGAGCTAGTCGACGGGCGCTGCCGGGAGGCGCGGATCGTGATCGGCGGCGTCGACGAGGTGCCGGTGCGGGTGCCCGAGGCCGAAGAGGCGCTGCGCGGGGCCGAGCCCGAGCCGAGCGCGTTTGAGGAAGCCGCCGCCGCGGCGGCGCGTGAGATCGATCCGGTCGGTGACCTGCACGGCTCGGTGCGCTACCGGCGCGAGCTCACCGAGGTGCTCGTACGGCGCGCGCTGCACGAGGCGGTGGGCAATGGAGGATGAAGTCGCCCGCAACTCAGGTCGGTGGGTGGGGCGGCCGATCCGCCGACTCGAGGATCGCCGCCACCTCACTGGCGCGGCCACTTTCGTCGATGACATCGCCGTGCCCGGCGTTGCCCATCTCGCCTTCGTCCGCTCGCCCCATGCCGCCGCCCGGATCGAGAGCGTCGACGTCTCGGCCGCCCAGGCATGCGACGACGTCGTGGCGGTCCTCACCCGCGAGGACTTTCCCGAGCTCGAGCCGTGGATTCCGGCCCTCGACCGGCCCGAGTTCGTTCGCACCGAGCTCGTGTTGCTGGCGCGCGACCGCGTGCGGCACGTAGGCGAGGCCGTCGCGATGGTCATCGCCGAGTCCCCGCACGCGGCCGAGGACGCCGTCGAGCAAGTGGTGGTGCGCTATGAGCCGACGGAGCCGGTGGCGAGCATCGAGGCTGCGCTGGCCGAGGGGGCGCCGCGCGTACATGAGGAGGGCAACGTGCTGCTCGACGTGGCGTTCGCCGATGACCCCGAGCTCGAGCGGGTCTTCGATCAGGCTGAGGTCGTGGTCCACGGGGTGTTTGAGACCGGGCGGGTTACCGCGCTCGCGCTCGAGGCACGTGCGTGCCTGGCCCGCTGGGATGCACGCGAGCAGCGGATGCTGCTGCACTCCTCGACGCAGATTCCGCACATCGTGCGTACCACGGTCGCCGGGATCCTCAAGCTGCCTGAGCAGCGAATGCGCGTGATCGCGCCTGACGTGGGCGGCGGCTTCGGGCAGAAGTGCGTCGTGGCGCGCGAGGAGGCGCTGTGTTGTCTGGCCGCGCGCGCGACTGGACGTCCCGTGAAGTGGACCGAGGATCGTCAGGAGAACCTCGTGAGCGGCTACGCCGGCCATGAGCAGCGCTTGGAGGCCAGTGCGGCGTTCGACGGCGAGGGGCGGATCATCGCCCTCGACGTCGACATCCGCTCCGACGTGGGCGCCTACTCGACTCACCCTTTCACCTGCGGTGTCGAAGCGCTGATGGCCGCGGCGGAGATCTGTGGCCCCTACGCCGTGCGCCACTATCGCTGCCGCACGCGCGCGATCGCCACGAACAAGGCACCGATGGCGCCCTATCGCGGGGTGTCGCGGCCACAGATGGTGCTGACCATGGAGCGCCTGATCCAGAAGGCGGCGCGGCGGCTCGAGATCGAGGCGACCGAGGTGCGGCGCCGGAGCCTCGTTCCGCGCGACGAGTTCCCCTGGACGGGCCGCAGCGGCCTGGTCATCGACGAGGGCTCCTATCACGAGTCGCTCGAACGTGCCGAGGAGGCCATTCAGCTGCCGGCGTTTCGCGCTACGCAGCGCAGCGCCCGCGAGGAGGGGCGGTTGCTGGGCATCGGCTTCGCCTGCTTCGCCGAACGCACTGGCTATGGCACCGAGGCGTTCAACGAGCGCAAGATGGCCGTCACCCCCGGCTACGACACCGCGATCGCAAGGATGGATCCGACGGCCGGCGTCACCGTGCTCGTCGGGACCTCCGGCCACGGCCAGGGCCATCTGACCACGCTCGCCCAGGTTGCGGCGGACGCGCTCGGCGTCGAGCCCGAGCGGATCGAGATCCGCCAGGGCGACACCGACGCCACACCTTATGGCTGGGGTACGTTCGCCAGCCGATCGGCCGTGGTCAGCGGAGGCGCCACGCGTCGCGCCTCGGGTGCACTGGCTGCGAAGATCAGGCGCATCGCCGCGCATCTGCTCGAGGCGGCGGCGGACGACCTCGAGCTCGTCGGGGGCCGGGTGCGGGTCGCGGGCTCAGGGCACGATGGCGTTGCCCTCGAGGAGGTGGCGCGCGTCGCCTACCTGGAGGCCCAGAGCCTGCCGGCCGACGAGGATCCCGGCCTCGACTGTGTCGCCTCGTTCGATCCCCCGGGGACGTTCTCGAACGCGCTCCACGCCGCGGTCGTCGAGATCGACCCGAGCACCGGCGCGGTTGAGATCAAGCGCTACGTCGTGGTCGAGGACTGCGGCGTGATGATCAATCCGGCGATCGTCGAGGGGCAGGTGCGCGGCGGCGTCGCGCAGGGGATCGCGGCGGCGCTGTACGAGCAGCTCGTGTATTCCGCGGAGGGACAGCTGCAAACCGCGTCGCTCGTCGACTACCTCGTTCCAACCGCAGCCGAGGTTCCGGAGATCGAGATCCACCATCTCGAGACGCCGTCGAAGTTCTCCGAGACGGGCGCCAAGGGCATGGGAGAAGGCGGCACGATGGGCGCGCCCGCGTGCATCGCCAGCGCGATCAACGACGCCCTCGCCCACCTCGACGTCGAGATCGACGTCCTGCCCATCACCCCCGAGCGCGTGCGCGACGCGATCCGGGCCGCCACGCCCTCGGCGACCGCGCGCCGATGAGCGACGTCCACCTGATCCGAGTCACGGTCAATGGGCGCGCGCACGAGCTCGCGGTCGAGTCGCGGCGCACGCTGGCCGATGTGTTGCGCCACGACCTCGGCTACTCGGGCACGCATGTCGGCTGCGAGCACGGAATCTGCGGCGCCTGCACCGTGCTGGTCGACGGCGAGCCAACGCGCTCCTGCTTGATGTTCGGCGTCCAGGCCGACGACAGCGACGTGGAGACAGTCGAAGGCCTGGCTGACGGCGATCAGCTGAACCCTCTGCAAGAGGCGTTCTCAGAGCACCACGCGCTGCAGTGCGGCTTCTGCACCCCCGGCTTCCTGCTCCTCGCCACCGCGCTGCTTCGCCGTAATCCGAACCCCACCCCAGACGAGATCCGGGAGGCGATGAGCTCGAACCTCTGCCGGTGCACCGGCTACGCGCCGATCCTGGCGGCCGTGCGTGCGGTGGCGGAGCAGGGCTCGGCCGCCGAAGCCCCCGCGCCGCCCGCCGAAGCCCCCGCGTCGCCCGCAGCAGTCGCCGGAGCCTCCGCGCCGCCCCCCGAAGCCCCCGCGCCGCCCGCCGAAGCCCCCGCGCCGCGATGAAAACGTCACGTTCGCGGTCGCGCTGGTGGCGAGTGTGACCTTTTGCATCTGTGCCAATGAAAACGTCACGTTCGCCGGCGCGGTCGGCGCGAGTGCGACGTTTTTGATCCCAGCGACCTGACCGGGTCAGATCATCGTGTAGCCGCCGCTCACCGACCAAGTCTGGCCGGTGACGTAGCTGGCTCGTTCTGAAGCCAGCAGCAGCACCACGGGCACGATGTCCTCGGGGCGCCCGAGGCGCCTCAGCGGATAGGACTTCGCCACCTTCTCGAGCGTCTCATCGTCGAACTGGCTCCCCTGCTCGCCGCGCCAGATCGACCCCTCGCCCGATTCCTCAGCGCGCCCGGGGGTGAAACCCGGGCACACCACGTTGAGCGTGATGCCGTAGCGGCCGACCTCACGCGCGATCGCCTTCGACATCGCGACCACGCCCGCCTTCGTGCCCGAGTAGACCGCCTCGCGCCACTCGCCGATCCGTCCGGCGTCGGAGCCTATCGAGACGACCCTGCCCGACCGGCGCTCGATCATGTGGTCGAGCACGCCGCGGGTGAAGTTGATGAACCCCCAGATGTCGATCGCGATCTCCTTCTCCCACTCCTCGCGCGGCTTCTCGATGAACAGCCGGTCGACCGTCCAGCCGGCGCAGTTCACGAGCACGTCGATAGCGCCGAACTCCCGCAGCACCGAGTCGATCGTCGCCTGCACGGAGGCCGGATCGGTGACGTCGGTTCGGAGCGCGGTCAGCTTCTCGGGCTCCAGGCCGGCCAGCGATGTGGCCTGCTGCTCATCGATGTCCGCCACGCACACGCGCGCGCCCTCCGCCGCGAAGCCGAGGCTGATCGCGCGGCCGATGTTCGAGGCCCCGCCCGACACGATCACGCTCTTGTTTTCGAGCTCGAGATCCATCTCTAGGAACCCTACGCCTGCAGCGCCGGGGCGATCTCGCCGGCGAGACGATCGAGACGCTCGAGCCGGCCGCTGCCCATGAGCGGGAAGACCAGGTCCTCGACACCGGTGTCGAGCAGCGAGCGCAGACGCTCGCGGGACTCCTGCGGCGAGCCGGTGATCGCCAGCGCCCGCACGAGCTCGTCGCTGATCGCGCCGGCGTGTCCCGCGCGTGTCGAGAGGTGCTCGGAGTAGTCGTAGCTTTCCTTCGCGCGCGTGATCTCCGGAGCGAATTCCTGAAGCGACTCCGGAAGCTCCTTGAAGTCGGCCAGCAGCCGGGCCTGGCCGGTCGCCCAAGCGCGCACGTCGCGCAGCGCTGTCTCGGCGTCATCCGCGGTCGAGATGGTGGCGATGAAGCAGATCTCGATCTCCGCGCGCTCCCGCCCGGCTTCGCTCAGTCCGTCCTCGATCCAGCCCACCTGGCGCGCCAGCAGGTCAGGCTGAGCCGGGCCCATGATGATCGCGCCGTCGGCGAGGCGACCCGCCAGCGCACACATTCGGGGTTGGCTCACCGCCAGGTAGACCGGAACCCTCGGCACGTCGCTGGCCAGCCGGTAGCTGCGCTCCTCCCAGCTCCCCTCCTCGCCGCTCAGCACGGAGCGGAAGAAGCGGATCGCCTCTTCCACCTCGGCCACGCGAGACGGCCGCTTACCGAGTCCGAACACGGCCGAGTCGCCGGCGCCGAGCCCTAGCAGCGCGCGGCCGCCGGACAGCTCGGATATGGCTGCGATCGAGTTGGCGGTCACGGTGGGATGGCGGGTGATCACGTTGGTGACGCCGGTACCGAGCTGTAGGCGGCGCGTGTGCAGCGCCGCCGTGGCCAGCCCGGCGTAGACGTCCTTCATCGCCAGTTGCGAGTCGATCAGCCACAGCCGCTCGACGCCGCGTTCATCGAGCGCTTGGGCGAACCGGATCCAGTCGCTGAACGATTCACGAGGGCTGATGCCGAGACTGATGCTGATGCCCAATTTCGCTCCTTTGCTCGAGTGCGGCGGGGTTCTTAGGCCGGAGCCGCGGCGGCGTGGACTCCCGCGATCAAGCTCGCCACCTCGGCCGGCCGCTCGACCGGAATCGGATGGCCCGTGTCGGCGATCACCTCGAGCCGGCTCCCAGAGATGCCCGCAGCGATGATCTCCGCCGCCTTCGGCGGGCAGTGCTGGTCGTTCTCACCCGCCACGACGATCGTCGGGACACGGATCTGCCCGAGCTCCGGATCGAGCGGATGCTCCCGCAGGCTCGCCATGGCCAGGCTGGCGTTGGCGTGACCGGCAGGATCCGCGCTCGCCTGCCGACGAATCAGCATTCCCGCCTCGATCTCCTTGGGGCGGTTGCGGTACACGTCTTCCGTGTCGCGATCGAGCGTCTCCCGCAAGCCTGGATCGTGCTCGGCGACCATGCGCGCACGGTCGCGATACCACTCCGCCGCGGAACGGCCCACCCGGCTCGAGGTGGCTACGAGCGCGAGCTCCGTCACGCGCTCGGGATGGTCGATCGCCACGCGCATCGCGATCGTGCCCCCGAGCGAGAAGCCGGCCAGCGTGGTCCGGTCGAGCTCGAGCGCGTCCATCAGCGCAGTCAAATCGGACGCGAGCTGAACGAGCGTGCCGTCGGCGCCGCCGAGGTCGGTCTGCCCGTGGCCGCGAAAGTCGTACAGGACCACGCGGTGCTCGAGCGCGAGCTCGCCCACCACCCGCCGCCAGGCGCGGTGATCGTCGCCCAGGCCGTGGATCAGGATCACCGGATCGCCACGACCGATCTCAAACCACGCCGTCCGGATGTCGTTGGTGGTTGCTCGCATCGTCCTCGCTTTCACTCGCTCGCCGCCGCCTGTTCGCGCAGGTCACGGCGCAGCAGCTTGCCCGTCGGGCCATGCGGCAGCTCGTCGAGCTCGTGCAGCGCCTCGGGCCACTTGTAGCGGGCTACCCCGCGGGCGTCGAGGAAGCTCGCGAGCTCACTGACGTCTTCCAGGCGCTCGCCGTCGCGCAGCACCACGAACGCCACCGCCCGCTCGCCCAGGTCAGCGTCCGGCCGCCCCACGATCGCCACCTCGGCCAGCGCCGGATGACCCTGCAGGATCTCTTCGATCTCGTACGGGTTGATGTTGTTCCCGCCGCGGATGATCGTGTCCTTGACCCTACCTGTGACGTGCAGGTAGCCCTCCGCGTCGACGAAGCCGAGGTCGCCGAAGTGCGCCCATCCATCCTCGGCGTACGGGCCGTCTTGCTGATCCCAGTAGCGCCTCTGAACCAGCGGCCCGCGCATGCAGATCTCCCCTTCCGCGCCCGGCGGAGCCGGGCGGCCGTCCGCGTCGAGGATCGCCCACTCGGCCCGATTGTGCGGCCGGCCGACTGTGTTCCAGCGTTTCTCCTGCGGATCGTCCGGGCGCGGGACGGCCAGCTGACCGATGTCCATGGCGCCGTAGAAGCTGGCCACTGGAGCGCCGGTCCGCTCCTCCCAGGCCTGCGCCAGCTCGGGCGTGAGCGGCGCGCCGGCGGTGGCCGTGAGCCGCACGGGCGAGAAGTCGGTTTCGGCGATCGCCGGGCAGTCGAGCATGCGCGAGAGCATCGTCGGCACGCCGCCGATCACCGTCGCCCGGCTGCGCTCGATGACTTCGAGCGCGACCTCGGGGGCGAAGTTCCGCGCTCCGGGCATCACCAGCGCGGCGCCGCACCGCAGCGAGTACAGGAACATCTCACCGGCGCCCTGGGTGATCGGCGAGAGCGGCAGCACCCGGTCGGGGCGGTCGATCTCGAAGCGGCTCGTGAAGCTCTCGAACGTCACCTGCTTGAGCTCGGCGGTGAACGCCGCCAGCTTCGGCAGTCCCGTGGTCCCGGAGGTGAGCGCGATCTGGACGACGTCGTCGCGTTGGGTCGAGTAGGGCTCGATCCGGCGGTCAAGGGACGCCGAGCGGACCGGCAAGGGCACGGTCAGCACCTCCCTCACCGCCGGCGCCCGTCTCGCCACCTCGTGCGCCAGGTCCTCTTCGCGCGCGGCGATGGCCAGCACGGCTCCCGAGCGCTCGAGCGCCGAGCTCAGCTCATGCGCTCCGAGCCCCGGCGGCAGCGGCATGAGCACGGCGCCCACCGCCGGGATCGCGACCTCGAGCGCGACGTAGGCGCCGACGTTCGGCAGCGCCACCGCCACGACGTCGCCGCGCTCGATGCCATGCTCGCCCAGCAGCTTCATCGCGCCGCAGACACTGTCGAGGAGCTCGCGAAAGCTCTGCTCCCGACCTTCCTCGATGACGGCCGCGGCATCCGGCCTCGCGCTCGCATTCGCCTCGAGGTAAGTGAATGGCCGGTAGGGATGCGGCTCGCAGCGCAACGTCCCACTCAT
>JAFAZV010000052.1 GCA_019239445.1 Solirubrobacterales bacterium | reverse complement strand
GTGCGCGCTCAGCCAGCTTTCGAGCAGGTGTGCCGCGGCACGCGAATCCTCGCTCGCGGAGCCGCCGGCCCGTGCCGCCAGCAGCGTGGTGAAGCGCTCGTCGTAGAGCTCGACCGGCACCGGGAGCTCCCGCTCGAGCTGGGCCGCGAACTCGCGCGTTTCCACCGTCTGCGCCGAATCTCTGCCCGAGAGCGACAGCGGCAGCCCGACTACCACCCGCTCGACGCCCAGCTCGCCTACGAGGGCGCGCAGGCGGGCGATGCCGCGCTTCGCGCGCGGCGAGGGCACCGGATCGATCGGGGTTGCGAGCACGCCGGTGGGGTCGCTGACCGCGCAACCGCAGCGCGCGCTGCCGTAATCGAGCGCGAGCACGCGCATGACCTTAGTGATCAGATCGGATCAGAGCGTTCTCGATCGCCTCGCGCGCGGCGCTGATCGCGTCCGGGAGCTTCGCCGGCTCGCGGCCGCCGGCGCGCGCAAGCGTGTCCCGACCGCCGCCGCCCCCGCCGACCGCCGCGGCCGCGATCTTGACGATTTCGCCGGCCCGTACGCCTCGCTCGACAAGCGACGGCGCGACGGTGGCGACCAGGTCGACCCGGCCCTCCCCGGCGCTGCCAAGTACGATCGCGGCGTTGCCGAGCTTGGCCTTGAGCCGGTCCGCGAGCTCGAGCAACGCTCGGCTGTCGACGCCGGGCACGGCCGCGGCCAGGACCCGTGCGCCGTCAAGCTCGGCCGCTCCGCGCGAGAGCTCCTCGACGTCGACGGCGCCGTTGCCACCTCCCTGGCGCGCCGTCCGCTCGAGCTCACGCACGCGCCGCCGCAGCTCGGTCACGGTGTCGGGCACGCGCTCCGGCGGCACCCGCAGCGTCTCGCCGGCAATTGACAGCGCCTCGTCGCGGCTGCGCATCAGCGCGACCGCCGCCGGGCCGGTCAGCGCCTCGATGCGGCGCACGTTGGCCGCGCTCGAGGTCTCGCTCGTGACCTTGAACAACCCTATCTCGGAGGTGAAGCGGACGTGCGTGCCGCCGCACAGCTCGCGCGAGAACGAACCATCGCCGACCTCGACCATCCGCACCACGTCGCCGTACTTCTCGCCGAACAGCGCCATCGCTCCGAGCCGGCGCGCTTCGGTCAAGGTGGTGCTGAGCGCGCGAACGGGCTGGCTCTCGAGGATCCACACGTTGACCTGGTCCTCGATCGCCTTGACCTCCTCCGCCGTCAGCCCGCTGCCGTGGGTGAAATCGAAGCGCAACTTGTCGGGACCGACGTAGGAGCCGGCCTGGTGGACGTGCGCGCCGAGGCTTCCACGCAGCGCCGCATGCAGCAGGTGGGTCGCGGTGTGGTTGCACTCGGTGGCATGACGGGTGGCGCGGTCGACGTGGGCGCGGACGCGCTCGCCGGATTTCAGCTCTCCGCGTTCGGGCACGAGCGCCAGCACCTGATCGTCGCCCAGCCGGAGCACATCCTCGACGCGCGCCCGGCAGTCACCTTCGGCGCACTCCACGTAGCCCGAGTCGGCGATCTGGCCGCCGCCGGTGGCGTAGAACGGCGACTCGACCAGCTTCACCAGCACGCGGCCGTCATCCTCGGCCAGCGCGCCGACGGTCGTTTCGCGGTCGGTGGTCTCATAGCCGACGAAGTCGGTGGCGAAGCCGCTCTGGCCCGCGAGCTCGAGGGCTCGCTTACGCAGCTCCTGGCCGTCGCCGGCGCGTCCGCCGCCGCGGCGCGCGCGCTCGCGCTGCTCCTGCATGAGCGTCTCGAAGCCGGTGTCGTCCACCCCCAGTCCCGCCTCCGCCGCTATCTCGCGGGTCAGGTCGATCGGGAAGCCGTAGGTGTCGTGCAGCAGGAACGCGTTCTCGCCGCCGATCCCCTCGGCGCCGGACTCCCTGGCCCGCGCGATCACCTCGTCGAGCAGCCGCGTGCCCTGCGCTAGCGTGCGTCCGAAGCTCTCCTCCTCCGAGCTCAGCCAGGTGCGCACCGCCTCCCGCTGTTGGCGCAGCTCGGGATAGGCCGAGCCCATCAGCTCGGTCACGCGGTCGGCATAGCGCTCAAGGAAGCCGGGCTCGAGCTCGAGGGCGTGGCGCCCCTGGAGGATCGCGCGGCGCATGATCCGCCGCAGCACGTAGCCGCGGTCCTCGTTCGAAGGCACGACGCCGTCGGCGATCAGGAAGGTCATCGCGCGGCTGTGGTCGGCGAGGATCCGCAGGGCGCGGTCGGTCGAGAAGTCCTGCCCATAGCGGCGGCCGGAGAGCTCTTCGCCCAGCTCGATCAACGGCGCGAACTGATCCGTCTCGAACACGGAGCGCTTGTCCTGGAGGATCGCCGCCATCCGGTTGAGCCCGAGGCCGGTGTCGATGTTCTTGGCCGGCAGCGGCGTCAGTGTGTTCACTGGATTCTGATCGAACTGCATGAACACCAGGTTCCAGTACTCGAGGAATCGCTCGTTCTCCTCGCCGGGCAGATCCTCGGGACGCCCGAACCCGAGCCCGCGGTCGAGATAGAGCTCCGAGCAGGGACCGCAAGGTCCGGTGGGTCCGGTCTGCCAGAAGTTCTCAGAGCGCTCGCACTCGACGATCCGCTCGCGCGGGACGCCCACCTCGAGCCACGCCTCGATCGCCTCCTCGTCGACCCCCAGGCCGAGCTCCTCGTCGCCGGCGAACACCGTGATCCAGATGTCGTCCGCGGCGAAGCCGAAGCCTTCGCGGGAGAGATCCCAGGCGAAGCGGACGGCTTCGCGCTTGAAGTAGTCGCCGAACGAGAAGTTGCCCAGCATCTCGAAGAACGTCAGGTGGCGCGCGGTCGTCCCGATGATGTCGATGTCGGCCGTGCGAAACGTCTTCTGGCACGTGGTCACGCGCGGGTGCGGCGGCCGCTCCTGCCCCAGGAAGTAAGGCTTGAGCGGGTGCATACCCGCGACCGTGAACAGCGCCGACGGGTCGAGCTGAGCCGGGATCAGCGACGCCGAGGCGAGCCGCTTGTGGTCGCGCGCTTCGAAGAACTCGAGGAACGTCCGCCTGATCTCATCCGAGGTCATCAGCGACGGAGTGTAGGCGCCGGATCGTGCCCCATCCCACGACCAGATCCCCGTCCATGAGGCAGGCGAGCTGCCCCGGCGCGGCGCTGTCCACCGGCTCCTGGAGCTCGATGGTGGCTACAGGGTGGTTCCCGGAATCAAGGTTTTCGACCACGCGTCCGAGAAGCGGGGCCGAGCGGTAGCGGAGCTTCACGCGGCTCACGCGCGCGCCTTCACGCCGAAGCCGCACGCCGCGCAGCGCGACCCGGCTGCTGCGCAGCGCTGATCGGGGTCCGACGACGACGCGGTTGTGCTCGGCTTCCTTGTCGAGCACGAACAACGGCGCGCCCTCGGAGACGCCGAGCCCGCGCCGCTGGCCGACGGTGAACAGGTGATGGCCGCGGTGCTCGCCCAGCCGGCGCCCGCTCGTGTCGACGACCTCGCCGCGGCGCTCGCCGATCCCGCCGTGGCGCGCGAGGAAGCGCCCGCGGGTCGTCCCGGCGAGGAAGCACAGGTCCTGTGAGTCGACCTGAGCTGCGACCGGCAGCCCCGCGCCGGAAGCGAGCTTGCGGACTTCGGGCTTGGTCAGCCGGCCGAGCGGGAAGCGCATCCGCGCCAGCGACGCCGGCTCGAGCGCGGCGAGCATGTAGCTCTGATCCTTGGCCGCGTCCGCGGCGAGACGCAGGAGCGGGCCGCGCTCGTCATCCTCCTCGGCGAGTCGGGCGTAGTGCCCCGTGGCCAACCGCTGGCACCCGAGCCTCTCCGCCAGCGCCAGCATCGCGTCGAGGCGGACGTGACCGTTGCAGCCGACGCACGGGTTGGGCGTCTCGCCGGCGGCGTAGCCGGCGATGAACGGTTCGACCACGCCGGCCCGGAATTCCTGTCGCAGGTCGATCGTGAAATGCGGGAGCCCCATACCGTGGGCGAGCGCTCGCGCCCGCGCCACCGCCGAGGCCGAGCAACAGCTGCTCCCGGCGTCGTTCTCGGCGTCCGACCAGAGCTCGAGCGTCACCGCTACCGCCTCGCCGGCCTGGGCGCACAACAGCGCTGCAACCGCGCTGTCGACACCGCCGCTCATCGCCACCAACGTCCTCGTGGCGTGAGGCGCAGGCCCGGAGAGCGCGGCGCGTGAGCGCGCTGCCTCCCCCAGCGCGCGCGCGAGCGCGTCCGCCGCGAGCTCGGCCGCGTGGACCTTGCCCGGGCTGAGGCCGCCGAGCTCCTCGGCGATCACCTCGGCACCGATCCGCGCCGCCTCGAGCAGACCACGACCACGGGCGAGGGTGACGGCCGCGCTCCCGGCCGCCGTCGCCGACCCGCAGCCGTCGGCCTCGAAGCCGGCTTCGGTAACGCGCTCGCCGTCGGTGGCGATCGAGAAACGGATCCGGTCGCAGCAGGCGCCTCCGCCGGCGTCGACCGTGAAGGCGTCCTCCGGCACGCGCCGGTGGCCCTGCGGGGAGGTCAGATGGTGCTCGAACGCGAGTCTGTCCACGCGCCGAGCATAGCCCCGGGCACGGCTTAAGCCCGCCTGCTACGCGCAACCCTCCGGTTGCTTTGGATGATTTCGGCGCTATGGAGCCTGTCGCGTAAATGGGGTTGGTCTGTCCGGGGGGTTTATGACGATCCCGGTTATGGGTCAGAACTTTTTGGCGTGTGATCGCGATCAGGTGATGTTGTTGCCGCCGGATTTGCGGGATTGGTTGCCGGCGGGGCATTTGGCGCGGTTTGTGATCGAGACGGTTGAGCAGCTTGATCTGGAGCCGATTTATGGCTATTACCGGGCGGACGGGCGGGGTCGTCCGGCGCATGATCCGGCGATGATGGTGGCGCTGTTGCTCTATTGCTACGCGGTCGGGGTGCGGAGCTCGCGGGCGATCGAGCGGCGGTGCGTTGAGGACGTCGCGTGCCGGGTGATCACGGCCAATCGCCAGCCTGACCACGCCACGATCGCGCGGTTCCGGGTCCGTCATGAGGCGGCGTTATCGGCGTTGTTTTTCGCGTTGTTGGCGTTGTGCCGGCAGGCCGGGATGGTGAAGGTGGGCACGGTGGCAGTCGATTCGACCAAGCTGGCGGCGAACGCGTCGGCGGATCAGAACCGGACGTTGGCCGGTCTGGAGGAAGAGGCGCGGCGGATCCTTAAGGAGGCGGGCGAGACCGACGCGCGTGAGGATGAGCTCTACGGTGATCGCCGCGGCGATGAGCTGCCCGAGGACTTGGCCGATCCTGAGACGCGGGCGGCGCGGATCCGCGAGCTCTTGGAGGCGGCGCAGGCGCAGGCCGCACAGGCCGAGGCGGCGCGCCGTGAGATCCAGCAGCGAAACGCCGAGCACCAGGTTCGGACGGGCAAACAAGCTAGCGGCCGTCCGCCGCGGCCGGGGCTCTCGACCCGCCAGCGCGAGCGGATCGCGACCCAGAAATACAACCTGACCGATCCTGACTCGGGCGTGGTCCGTCACCGCGGGATGCTGTTCCAGGGCTACAACGTGCAGACCGCGGTCGCCGATGGGCAGGTGATCTTGGCCACCCGGGTCAACGGGCTATCGCCCGACAGCGGCCAGCTCGCTCCCACGATCGCGGCGGCCGAGGAGAACCTCAGCCGGGTCGGGATAACCGAGGCGATCACCGAAGTGCTAGCCGACAGCGGCTACTGGAACGCCCGGCAGATCTCGGCTCTGAAGGCACGCGGAAAGCGAGTGCTGATTCCCCCCGCGCTACGACAAAAGCGCGGACGGCAGACCCATCCCGAGGTACACGCAATGCACACAGCGCTGGCCCGACCAGAGAACCAGACGGCCTACAAGCGACGACAACAGATCGTCGAGCCGGTCTACGCCCACATCAAGCACCACCGCGGAATCACCCGAGTCCTCAGACGCGGCAAACAGGCCGTCCAGGCCGAAATCGACCTGATCGCGACTACCCACAACCTCCTCAAGCTCTACCGACACTCGATCCCGGCGAGCTGAGGTCCGCACGGCACCCACGCCAACTCACCGCGGCCACTCCGTCTAGCCGTCCCTCCACGACACTCCCGCCACGGCGAAGATTTAGGCGACAGGCTCCATGGATCGAAAACGTCGTACTCGCTGCCGGCCGCGCCTCGAGCACGACGTTTTTGACGCCGCGAGGGAGTCAGGCAGGCCCCGTAACTCGCCCACCCGGATCGGCCGTAAGCGAACCGAGCCACGCTCTGCCTCTCTACGGCGGCGTGCTCAGCCACCTCCTTTAGGCTGCGCTGAGCGCCCTCCTGCGGGGGGGTATCCTGCAACCGTGATCTTCATGCTCATCGAGGTGCCCGACGCGCCACCGCCGGAGTGGGAGCCGCGGCGGCGCCGACGGTGGCGCCTCGGGGAGTGGCGCCGCGTGATTCTGTTGCTGGCGGGTCTAGGGCTTGCGCTCCTCTCCAACCTGTTCTCGCCGCTACCGGCCTACGGTCTGCTCCTCGTCGCCTGCCTGTGCGTGGGGCGTGCTCTCGGCAGCATCGTCGGTAGCACGTCAGGCCTCAAGGACTATCACCAGTAGGGGCCGCCGGACGCGTTCGGATCAGTATCGCGATCCGCCCTCGCCTCCTTCGGACTCGTCTCCGTAGCCGCCTCCGCCTTGGCCGGATTCACGGCTTTCGCGGTCGAAGCCGCCCTGGCCCGATCCGCCCTCGCGCTCGTACTCGCCTTGTCCCGATCCGCCCTGGCCGCCGTAGCCGCCCCCACCGCCGCCTTCCTGGCCGCCGTAGCCACCGCCGCCGGATTGCTCGTCGCCGAAGCCGCCTCCGCCTCCGCCGCCCGACTGCTCATCGCCGAATCCGCCGCCGCCCCGCTGCCCGCCGCCGGATTGCTCGTCGCCGAACCCGCCGCCGCCGCCGGACTGCTCGTCGCCGAAGCCGCCGCCGCCCCGCTGCCCGCCGCCGGATTGCTCGTCGCCGAACCCGCCGCCGCCTCGCTCGCCGCGGGACTGCTCATCGCCGAAGCCGCCGCCGCCTCCTTGCTCGTCGAACCCGCCGCCCTGCTGGCCCTGCTCGCGATCCTCGTACTCGCTCATCGCTGACTCCTTTGTTGCCCCGGCCCGGCCACCGAGCGGAGCGTGCTGGTGGTTGGATCTGTCCTGGAGGGACTACCCGCTCAGGCGCGAGACGATCCGCCAGCTGGTTTAGAAAGCGCACTCATAGGTCGATCACTACGTCGTTCTGCGGTTGTGAGCAGCAGATGAGCACGCTGCCGCCCTCTGGGGGTTCGACCGGGTCCGGGTTGTAGTCGACGGTGCCCGTGACGAGCGTCGTCTCGCAGGTGTGGCAGACACCCGTGCGACACGACCAACGGACCGGGACGTCGCAGGCCTCCGCGAGCTCGAGCACGCTCGCATAGTCCCCGCTCCAGGGGATCGCGAGGTTGCTGCGCGCGAACTCGATCGTCGGGCCGTTTCCGGGTCGGCCGGGAGGTGGGTGCGGGGCGCGCGAGGGCTTGGCTGCAATGCCGGGAGTCACGCTTGGTGCCGGGCCGAACGGTTCGGTGTGGATGTGGACGGCGCCGATGCCCATGGCAGCCAAGCCGCCGCTGATGTCATCCATGAACGCTGTTGGCCCGCAGATATACGCCTCGGCATTTCGCGGCGGGTCGAGTTCGACGAGCAACGGTGTCGCCAGGCGGCCAACGCTGTCGAAGTCGCGGCCCTCGAGGTCGTCGTGGTCCGGGCGGCTGTAACACACGTGGGTCCGCGCGTTTGGAAGCGAAGCGAGCAGAGCGCGGGCTTCGGCGGCGAAGGGATGATCGCGGCCGCTGCGGGCGCCGTGGAGCCACCAGATCTCCCGATTGGACTGCTCCTTCGCCAGCGCGTGGAGCATGGCGAGCATCGGAGTCGCCCCGATGCCGGCGCTGATCAGCAGTATTGGCGTCTGGGTCTCGTCGAGGATGAACGTGCCTCTCGGTGCCGCGACGTCGAACGTGTCGCCAACCGCCACCCGGGTATGCAGGTAATCGCTGGCAACGCCCTGGAGTTCACGTTTGACGCTGATCCGGTAGCGGTCGGCACCGGGCGGCCCGGAGAGGGAGTAGTTACGCAGCAGCGACCGCCCTTGCTCATCAGCTTGGATTCGTAGCGTGAGGTACTGCCCTGGGCGCGCCGGTGGGAGCGGCGCGCCACCGGGATCCGCGAAGCTGATCGAGATCACGGAATCGCTCTCTCTCGCCACCGCGCTCACGTTGAGCCGGCGGAACCCGGTCCACGCAGGGGGAGGGCTTGCTGCGACCAGGCCGGCGTTTCCGCCGTCCGCATCTCCGGCGAGCAGCGCCTGGAACGACGTCTGCCAGCCCGGACTGAGGGCGGGAATCCGCAGCGCTCGGGCCACCCGTTGCCGCGAATGGCCTGGCAGGTAGAGAAGCGCGTCGACCTCGGCGACGGTCATTCCCTCCGGACCAGACGCGAGCTTGATGATCTCGTCTCCTGCCTGGACCTCGCCCTCCTCGAGGACACGGAAGTAGAAGCCGGGCCGGTGGTGTGAGACGAGCAAGGCCGGAATGCGCGGGTCGTTCATGCGGATGCCGACGCGGTAGCAGGTGACCCGAGGTTGCGTGATCTCGAAGACGGCGGAGCCGATTCGGTAGCGGTCGCCGATGCACACCTCGTCATCGCTTAGTCCCTCGATCGTGAGGTTCTCGCCGAACTGCCCGGGGACGAAGTCGTCACGGCCCAGCTCTTGCTCCCAGTATCGATAGGAGTCCAGCTGGTAGACGAACACTGCGCGCTGCTCGCCGCCGTGACCGGCCCGATCGCCCTGCCCGTCACCATCGATGTTCAGCCTGCCCACCCGACGAGGGCCGATGACAGGGTCCTTGAAGACGCCGGTGAACACGGTCTTCCCCTGCCACGGCACATCCTTTGGCATCCCGACGTTCACCGACACGAGCCTGCCCACCGGATGCCGGCTCGGTTCGGCAGATTCGGCTTGCTGCATTCCCGACCGCATGCTCACACCCCCGTTTCGAAGCTGACGCCTTATTAGAAGCTACAGAGGAGCCCGCCGGGGACTTGAACCCTCAACCTCTTGATTACAAACCGCCCATTTACAGGCATTTGCCGCAAGTACGGGTGATTGAGAGCAGCGAGCGCAGGTCGCGGCAGGTCAGAATTGCTCAGTTCGGGACATGGCTCGCGACACGCTTTGGCATTGCGGCGAAGCTAGCGACCGCTAGCCGCCAGCCAGATCGTCGGCCTGGCGATGATGCGCTACGCCTGGAAAGTGGGCTCGATCGCGACCATTCCATCCGACCTACGATCGCCCTCGTTGCTCCCCCGCGCCTGGTCATGGATCGAGACTCACGTCTTCAACTCGAGGCTGAAGCCGCTGTGGTGGCCGCAGATTCAGAAGCGCCTCGTTCGGATCCAGAACGCCTTCATCAAGAAGCCCCGAACGCGGGCGTACAAGGAGCTGTTTCGCGCACCTGGCGATCGACGGCAAGACGCGGGAGACCAACCCAATCCTGCCGGGCCCCGATCAGGACCGGTCAAGATTCAGGTGCCCTTCGTCGCCGTGCAAAACCTCGGACACCTGAACCTCCACCAGTTCGGCCCTGCGACCTGTTCGAGAATGCGGCGACACCGCCGGATCGCAAGTGGCTGATCATCGGCCCCCGCCGAATACGACCTCCCGTGCATGCACTGGCAGCTCGAGGCGCTCGCGTTCTTCGATCACGACGTTCAAGGTGCCGAGAACGGCTACGCGCAGCAGCCCGCGGTCCGCTAGGTGACCGACGGCACCAACGAATACCGCGCAGCCGCCGGCTTCGCGATCCCCGGCAGCGACGGCGTCCGCCTGCACCCCACCGTCGATTCCGCAATCGTCCGACGCTCACGACCAACCTCGGAGCCGCGAATGGCGTGAGCGCCTGGGCCGCCGCACCGATCGGCTCGCCCGTGACACCACAATTCGCCGATGTGACGAATCAGACGGTCGTGTACGACTTCCCGATCGATGAGCCACGGAGTTCTCGTGACCGGTGACCGCGAAGCTCCGCTTCAGCTGCAACGAGATCGATTCCTATGTCATCGCCCGCACCGGGCGCGTCGACGGCTCGGCCGGATACACGTTGCTCTCGCTCGGCGCGATCAGCCCTGCGAGACGACGCCTTGACGAGGCGCGCAGTACCGCGACGGAAATCGCGATTGACGTGGGCAACCTAGAGCCTCTCACCCCGGGGAACCGGTCACCCTGCATTTCAGCCTCACCCCCCACCCACCGGTATTCGGGCCGAGGGAGAGGCTGCGCCTGGAGATCGGGAGTCGCAGCGACCTTCTTCGCAGCGACGCCAGCCACGGCCACGCCCAGTTCGAGATGCAGGTCCCCCCGTACTTCTCCCCAACACCCTGCACCACGGGCCCGACACCTATGTGGAGCTGCGTCGGGTACAGGCCGGAAGCGTTGCGCGAATCGACCGCGGTCGTGGTTGTCCGCGCTGGCCCGATGGGACTCGTTGGCCTGCGAGCTCGCGCGCCGCGAGGTGCCAGTGCGGATCATCGACAAGCTCACGGCGCCGACGACCGAATCACGGGCGGTGGTCGTGCATGCCCGGACGCTGGAGGCGTTCTCCCGGATGGGCGTCGTCAACGAGGCCGTCGCCGCCGGACAGCGCACGACTGGTCTGGAGATGTACGCGGATCGCGTGAGCCTCGGCAGGTTCGACGCATCTGACCGATGAGCGCCTGCTCTCGGTCTTCAGCACCGGCGCTCAAACCGCCTCGAGGAGTCCTTGCGCCTCGCTCTCGATAGCAGAGCCGCCATGTGCCTGTGCTAGGCCGAGTGCGCAATCCAGCAGAGCTCGCCCCGACTCGGTGTCGAGCGATCCGCCGCGTGCGACGCGGGCATGACCCCAGTTGAGCAGCGTCCGAGCCAGCTGGAGTTGTGCGCCAATCCGCGTGTGGATGTCGACCGCAGCCGCGAAGTGCTCGTCCGCGGCGTCGGGACGGTCCAGCAGAGCAGCGAGCAGCCCGAGGCTTCGCTCGACCGAGCCATATACAACGGCAGCTGACGTTGCGATGTGTCGCCGGAACGGCAACAGAATTTCGTACAGCGCTTCGGCTGGCCCCGTGGCCTCCACGCGTGCAGCGATATCCGCCGCACGGACCATCGCCATCAGCCACGCGGCGTCCATGCGGATTACCGCGAAGTTGTCTGGCGCAGCGGCGTGCAACAGTGCTGACGCCTCCTCTAGCCGCCCCAGCTCGGCGTAGTAGAAACCGAGCGTCAGTTGGAGCGCGGGGACGTCGAGGTTGTCGTTCGCACGCTCCGCGACTAGGTCCACCACCTCATTGAGCCGTCCCTGCTCCTGACGCGCGTAGAGCAGCTGCAGACCGAAGATCACGAGCGCGTCGGGCTGCCCAGTCTCGGTACCGAGTACCCCCGCTTGTGTTGCGAGCGCTTCGACTTGTTCGATGTCCCCGACGAACTGGGCGCGTGAGCTGCCGAAGAACAGCGTTACCCAGCGCATCCACGGCTGCCCGATGGCGTCAACGAGCCCACGCATCCGCTCGAGGCACCCGTCCACCTCGCCAAGCTCGCCCCGCTCAAGCGCCGCGATAAAGCGCCATGCGGCGGCCATGAAGGTCAGCGCCGGATCCTCGATCACATCGCAGAGGGCGACGAGCTCGGCGCTCAGCGTCCACCGCTCGTCGAGCATCGGGGCTCTCAGGAGCGCACTGAGGACAGAGCTGAGAACGAGGCCCAGCTCGCGGCGATCCGGACCGCCGCGTGCGAGCGAGAGAGCTTCGTCGATCAGCACCCGCACGCGCCCAAAGTCCGGTGAGAACGAGAGCTCGGAGGCGAGCGTGGCAAGCACACGCGCGCGCTCAGACGCGTCTGGGGCAAGCGCGGCAAGCGCCGACTCGAGGTCGTCGACACGCTCTTGATCGACGGCGAAGATACGACTTGTCCACCCGCGAGTGTTCGCCAGCACCGCCCGGGCAAGGTGCTCGGAGTCCTTGAGCGCTCGTGCGATTGCCGCCGCTTCGAGCAGCGTTTCGCGGTAGGCGGGCTCGCCGAGTTGCTTCTGCGCCTCTCCACGACCGATCAGCAGCTTGCAGCGGTCACGCGGGGCCGGGGCCGAAGTGCCGCTCCGGATTTCGAGCGCTAGATCGAACCAGCGAAGCGCCTCGGCCGGCGCGAGTTGCGCCAAGGCATGCTCGGCTGCCCGCGTGGCATATTCGGTCGCCTTCGGGAGATCGACCACCTGAGTCGCTACTGACCAGTGATACGCCAGTTCGGACAGCCGGTCGTCGGGACGATCTTCGCAGAGCTGCTCGAGCGCCTCGGCGACCCGCCGGTGCAGCCGGGCGCGGCGAGTGCGACCGAGTTCCTCATAGAGGGTGTGATTGATCAGGTCGTGAACAAAGGTGAAATGGCCGGGGACCTGTGCGCTCTCGCGCAGGACAGAACCGGCCACCGCCGCGTCGAGTGATTCGAGTAGCTCGTCCTCGCCCCGGTCGGTGACATGCGCAAGCAGCTCCAGGTCGAAGTCGTGGCCGATGACCGCAGCCGCACTGAGCACGTGAGCGGCCGTCGTCCCCAGCCGCTGGATCCTTCGTCCGACCACCTCCCGCACGCTCCTTGGCAGGCCGAGCTCGCCAAGCCCGCGGCTCACGGTCCAGCGTCCATCGGGCCCTTGTACGACGCCGCCCGACTCCTGGAGATGGCGCAACATCTCGAGAAGAAAGAACGGGTTGCCGTCGGTCTCTCGACTCACTTCCTGCGCCAGGCGCACGCCATCGCGAGCCAGCTCGTGCCCAGCGGCGGCTTCGATGAACGAGACCACCTCGGCAGGCTCGAGTCCGTCCAATTCAACCCGCTCCACACCGTCCTCGCGACGCAGATCAGCCAGCAACTCGGTGAGGGGATGACCAGCTCCAATCTCGGAGTCGCGAAACGTTGCGAGCACCAGGAGGCGCATCGGTCTGTCGGACCTGACCACGTGCTTTAGCAGGGACAGAGTTGTCCTATCCGCCCAGTGCAGGTCGTCGAGGAGGAGCACGACCGGCTCGGCGCGAGACGTCTCTTCGAGCACGCCGACGACCGCCCCGAACAGCAGATAGCGCTCGACCTCGGGGTCAGACGCACGAGGGTCCGCGAGCCCAGGGACCCGCACGGACAGCTCCGGGACCAAGCGCGAAAGCTCGCCAGCGTAACGCTCGACGTGGGCCTCGATCAGCTCCGGAGGCGCGCTGTCGACGAGGTGCCGCAGCGCCTCGATCCACGGCTGATAGGGCAAGCCCAACTCATCGTCACACCGCCCGTAGAGCACGGTCGCGCCCTCACCACGGGTCTCGATCGCGACGTGCATCGCAAGTCGCGTCTTTCCAATCCCGGGTTCACCTGAGATCAGTGCCAGCTTGCACTGCTCGGCGTCGCCCGCCAGCCGCCACAGCTCCCGAAGGCGCCCGCGGACGGCCTCCCGCCCGACGAATCCAGTCTCAGGCAGAACCTGCAAGCGCATCGGCAGGGCCACTCGCTGGCTCGGCAACGGCTCCCAAAGGAGCTCGCAGACCTCGACCGGATCAGGGAAGCCCCTGAGCTGCACGGCGCGCGGTGTGGACAGCGAGTGCTCACCACGGCTCCCAAGCATCAAACGTGCAAGCTGGGTGGTCAGGACTTGCCCTGCGGCAGCCGCTTCACACAGCCGCGACGCCTCGATCACCGGCTGCCCAAAGTAGTCGCCTGCATCGCGAGTCGCCTCACCGAGGCTAACTCCGATCCGCACCTCAAGCTTGTGCTCGGCCCGCCGGTTTCGCACCTCGATCCGCTGTTGCATCGACGCCGCACAATCGATCGCTGCGGCGACGCTCACGAACGCGACCATCAAGCCGTCCCCCAGGTTCTTGACCTCCCGCCCGCTAGCTGCCGCAACAGACTCGCGCAGCAATGCGAAATGCTCGACCCGCAGCGCCTCGGCGGCCTCCGGACCGACCCGCGATGACATCTCAGTCGAACCGACCAGATCGGTGAACAGGATCGTGACCGTCTCGACTGTGTTCATTTCAAGAGCCAGACCAGCGGGCCCAAACTAATGCTACGGCGCCGGAGCGTTCAAGGAAAGAGAATCTCAGGTCCAGTGGCTCGCTCCCGGCAACTCAGTCGTTGGCCGTGGTACAGATCCGCTTCCGTGCTCGCGCGCGCTCGTGGCTTGGCAGATCGTCGTGCGGTGGTTAGGGCGACGCCACCCTGAGCGGGATGGATCCTCCCCAGTCCGGGTCGGCGGGTCGGCGCGTCGCGGTCGAGATGTTCGAGGTGGGCGGCAAGCTCGATATCTAAGTCGCATCGAAAACCGAAACCGTCGGTCCAGCGAACTCAGGGCCACTGATCACTTCGGGATCCTTTGGGAGCGCTACCTGCAATCGGAGTGCTGGAGGTCGCCAGTGCCGCCGGCTCCCGCTGGGGAATCTTGCTGCGCTCAATGCGCACGCGCGATCCGGTGCGGCCACGCCGGTCCGCGGCACGCCCCGGACTTACTGGGGACACGGTTTGCGAAATCCTCAAGCCCGCCGGGGGACTTGAACCCCCAATCCCTTGATTACAAATCAAGTGCTCTGCCAATTGAGCTAGGCGGGCGGCGCGCGTCCAGTGTCGCACGCGTCGGTCAGCCGCCGGCCGGGCGTCGAGTGTGGTTCGGGTCGCCGTGACGAATGCCAGGTCGTCGAGCGCCGCCGACGCTTCTCCGCCCCCTTAGCGGCGAGGCGACGATTGGCGCGAGTTGCGGCGTTCAGTCGCCGGGCTCGGACACGGTGACCGCGTGATCCAGGCTGCCGTGACCGTTACTCGAGAAGTCGGGTTCGGGCTGCGGCGGCGCCGGCTCGGGCCCCGCGTTGACGCGCCGCTCGAGCTCGCCGAGCACGAGGCCGAACAGCAGGTGCCGCCATGCCGCTTGCGCATAGGCGCGCCGATTGCCCGCGAACCTCGGCAGCTCCTTGCGCGCGGGATGGAATCGATCAACGACCAGTCCGAGTGGCCACAGGCTCACGTGCTCGGCTAACGCGAGCGTTGGGCCCCGCGCGACGCGCGGCAAGGGGAGCGCCGGCGCGAGGTTCGCGTACACGGCTCCAAACGTGGCCCCGTTCTGCATGTGCAGCGCGAGTCCGACGGGATACCAGCCCTCGCCACGGGTCAGCGCCTTACCGAGCAGCTCGACGTCGTCGTAGCGGCTGGCGAAAACGACTTTGTCGAGCGGCTGCTGAAGCGCCCAGACCGCCGCGGCGACGGCGCCGCAGACGGCTCCTCTCAGCGTGCGCGTGCGGTCGATCGCGGCACTCACCCCCTGCAACTGTAACGGCCCCCGCGAGAACGGGTACCCCGCTGTGCGATGGATCACAAAGTGCTGCATGAGCGAGCGCGCGAGAGGGGCGCCAACCTCATCGTCTACTGGATCGTGCGCGCGATCCTGCAGCCGATCTTCCACATGTACTTCCGCTACAGCCGCATCGGGCGCGAGCACATACCGGGCGAAGGCCCGGTGATCATCGCGGCCAATCACCGTAGCTTCATGGATCCGTGCGTGATCGCGACGATGGTCCGCCGGCCGATGTACTACATCGCGAAGAAGGAGCTCTTCAAGTACCGCTGGATGGCGTGGCTCCTGAGCGCACTCGGCGCCTTTCCGGTTGACCGCGGGGCCGCGGATGCCGAGATGATCAGCACGGCCAAGGCGATCCTCGCGCGCGGCGAGATCGTGCTGATCTTTCCCGAGGGAACACGAACCCGCCCTGGCGCCCTGGGCCAGCCCAAGCGCGGAGTAGCGCGGTTGGCGCTCGAGACCGGTGCGCCCGTGGTGCCGGTGGCGGTGATCGGGACCGAGGACGTCCGCAAAGGCTGGAGGATCCGCCCGCGCAAGGTCCGGATCCGCGCGGGCCGACCATTGCGGTTCCCGCAGGTGCCCGGCGCCTCGCCCGCCCTCGCAAGCGCGGTGACCGACCGGATCTGGCCGTGCGTCATGCTGCAATGGGAGTGGCTGGGAGGCCTGCCACCAATACGTCGGGCCACGATCATCGGTGCCGGCAGCTCGGGAACGAGCCTCGCCATCGCGTTGGCGCGCGCGGGGCTCGAGGTCGATCTCGGCTGCCGCACCCGAGAGCAGGCGGCAGCGCTCGCGGATGCGCGCGAGAACGCGGCGTACCTACCGGGCGTGCAGCTGCCCGAGCGAGTTCGGGTTGCACGCGCGGCCGAGCTCGAACTTGGCGGGCACGACCTCGTGTGCCTCGCCGTACCGTCGAGGTCTCTGCCGGCTGTACTCGCTGCGCATGGCGAAAACATCCCGCGGCGCGCGGGCCTGCTCGTCCTCTCGAAGGGTCTCGTGCCGCCGCTGGGCACGCTGCCCGCGGCGTTCACGGCTGAACGCTGCCGCGCCCGGGCAGTCGCCGCACTCGGCGGACCCGCGCACGCCAACGACGTGCTCGAGCATGGGGCGTCAGTCGTGCTGGCTTCGCTCGACCGCGGCTTCGCGAACCAGCTCGCGGACACGTTCACCGCTGCCGGCCTCGATGTGACGATCACAAGCGACGTGACCGGCCTCGAGCTCGCCGGCTGCGGGGCTAACGTGGCCGCGCTCGCCGCGGCCGCCGCATCGGGGGCGGGCCCCAATGTGGCCGGAGCGGCGGCCGGCAAACTGTTTGCCGAAGTCGACGCGCTCGCGTCCAGGCGCGGCGGCCGGCCTGAGACATTCGCCGGG
>JAFAZV010000025.1 GCA_019239445.1 Solirubrobacterales bacterium | reverse complement strand
AAGCGGCCGACATCTCCCAGAGGCGGCATCCCGTTGCTGGACGCCGAACCCTCGCGAAAACGACTTCGGAGCTCGGGCCGGCTCGCCGATGAACGCAGGACGTCGCGACGACCGGCGCATCGGCCGGTCCGTCGCAAACGCACGCCGAGCGGCGTTTGACGACCCGCGCGGCTCGAGCAGCACGCTCCACCAGACCGCGATGGCCCGCCGCGAGCCGGCGCCGCCCTCTAGCGCTTCGTGACGCGGAGCGTCGCCGACCCGAGATTCCCGCCGCCGCACCGCCCGCCGACGTGGTAGCGACCGGCTTTGATCGTCCTGTGGATCGTCACGCGCTTGGAGAACTTGCCCTGCCGATTCGTGGTGATCGAGATCGCGGGCACGCCGGCGAATTGCTGCCTGGTGGCGCCTTGGAATGCGCGCGAGTAGACGGTCACTCGACCTGGGACCTTGCAGCCGTTGCCCACAGCACCGGACAAGGTCGTCGTCCGGCCGGCCTTCACGCTGCTCGGCGAGACCTTGAGAAAGTGGGTCTTGCAGCCCCCGAGGGGGTCGCAATAGTTGTTCGAGGCGGCGCCGGCGGCCATCGCCGAGCCGGCGAACGCGCTGACGAGCGCGACGAGCGCAATCAGGAGGCGAACGTTCTTGACGTTCATTGCGCAAACTTATCGCGGGTCGAGCACTCAGTGCTGCGCCCGCATCTCGTCCAGGCGCTCCGGATCGAAGTCCGCCGATCGCACCCAACCCAAGAGCGCCTGCTCCGTCTCGATGACGCGGTCGGCGGCGGCGGGGAGCTCGGCGGCGATCTCGAGCGGAATCTTCAGCACGCCGTGCCGATCGGCGTGGAGCAGATCTCCCGGAGCGACGGACAGGCCGCCGATCTCGACCGGCTCGCCGACGGTCTCGACACGCACGTACGCGTGCGACACCGCGGGGCCCGCGGCGTAGAAGTGAAAGCCGAGCCGGCGCGCCTCATCGAGGTCTCGGACGGCGCCATCGGTCACGCAGCCGACACAGCCGAGTGCGCCGAAGATAGTCGCGTGGACCTCGCCCCACAGTGAGCCATGCGCGGGCGGGTCGTCGAGGTCCTGGACGACCACGACTCGCGGCGCTTGAACGGTCCGCGCGTGACGGTAGAGCGCGTCGTTGCCGGCGCCAGTCCAGTCAGGCGGTGGCGCGCCGCGAGCGACGATCGTCGCCGTGGCCGCGAAAGCCACCATCCGTCCGAGCTCGGGAAACATGCACCGCACGCGGCTGTCGGCGAAGCCAATGTCGCGCGGCTGGACGTCGAAAGTCTCGATGGCGTTCGCCAGCGTGGGAGAGTCGTAACCGGCGAGCGTCCGGAGCAGAGCGTCCATTCCCGGTCAGCCTATTCATCGAACTCCGCCCCGACAACGGGCGCGGGTGGCGTCGGGTTGCCGCCCTCGGGCGCCAGCCGGCGCTCGGGTTCGCGCAGAGCGGTCGAGAGCCCCGCGAACAGGCTGCCGTCCCGGCAGCGCGACAGGATGGAGTGCGGCTCGAGTCGCGCAAGCCGAGCGTATACGAGCTCGCCAAGCTCCCGGCTGTGAGTCCCGACGTGGCGCAACCAGTCTTCGCGTTCGGCCTCGCCGCGGTGGCGCAGCCTGCTTTGCGCGGCGTCGGCTCGCGAGCGAGGAAACCGGAAGGCAGCGCCGTGGTGGTAGACGATGTTGGCGTAGACGCCGAACCACACGGGGTGCAGGCTGTGATGCACCGTCCGCAGCAGCGGCGTCCATTCGATCCGCCGCTCGCGCAGAGTCGCCCATAAGCGCGCGCCGACATCGGTCACCGCGGCGCCTGTCCCGTCGCGCCAGTGCGGGCCGACTTCCCAGTTGCCGCCGATCGCCCGCCACTGCCGCACCGAGACGGCACAGAAGCTCGGATGCGGCTGCGGATCGCCGTCATTCTCATCCCGCCGCACCGCCACCAGACGCCCTCGCCGGGCGAGATCGAAGACGCCGTCGAGGGGGCCCACCGGGAGGGCGTCACCGTCCAAGAACACGAGCAGATCGGCGGCGCGCGCGTCGGCGATGACCAGCTGGGCGAGAGCGTTCAGCTTGCCGGCCTGGTCGCCGCACTGCGGGACGATCCTCGTCGAGGCTTTGTGGCGCGGAATCTCCTCTTCCCGGATGTCCTCGATCGACCAGACGAGCTGGAAGGGCGCGCGGATGAATTCCTCCAGGGCGCGCAGCTGAAGGCTCAGCCAGCGAGCAGACTGGAGGTGGGCGGAGAGAACGTGAATCACGCTGTTGCGGGTCCGAGGCTCCTCCGTCTACCCGCTCTCGAGCTGTTGGGCTGCCGGCGTAGTGCGACGCGGCGGCCGCGCTCAGCGAAACCAGGCCGCCGCGTAGCCGATCAACGCGCCGGCGAACCAGGCCACAGTCGCGAGCAGCAGCGCTACCGCCCCATTCAACTTGCCGAGGCTCACCGACGCGACGGTCGCGAACAAAGCCATCGCCAAGCCGCCGATGACCGCCCCACGAGCGCATTCTCGCGCCTGACGGCGGTCCTCCTCCTCGGCAATCAGTGTGAGGCTTGCGGCGAGGATGGCTGGGAAAGCGAGCATGATCCCGCCCACCCGGGGTCCGAGAGCCAGCGTCAGCGCCCCTGCGACGACCGAGGTCAGGGCGCCCGCGAGAAACCGGATGCCGAGCTCTCGGAGCGAAAGTCCCCGGACCTTCTCGAGCTCGACGGACGGCCGTTGCTCGACACGTTCAGCGATCGTCGGCTCGCCGGTGGTCGCGCTCATGCCACCAGGACCGGGACCATCGCCACCCCGGCCACGACAAGCCAGCCGAGCAGGGCGATCGCGGCTGCATGGGGAGCGCGCAGACGACGCAGCAGATGAACGACCAGCGCCGCGTAGGCGATCATGCCTGCGCTTCCGGCGATCATGCCGACGGCGTTCTGATGCGCCTCGTGGCCCCCCTTGTCGAGCAGTACGATCGTCAGCCCAGCAAGTGCGACCGCAGGCGCGGCGCCGAACAGCCCGGCGAACCGCTTTGGTGCGAGCGCTTCGGCGATGACCGCGAAAGCCACCACAAGCGCACCGCCGGCGAGGCCCTTGACGATGAGGAGCAGCAGATCGTGGATGCTTCAGCGCTACCCGGCACGCCGCCTTCGTTCACAAGATGTTTACAAGTGCGGGAGCCCGCAGTCCTACCCGGGACCACCGCGATGACGCCCGAGGCGCCGGTCCTGAGGGACGCACGCGAGGACGAGCTCGCGGAGCTCGAAGCTCTGCAGTGGCGGGCGTCGCTGATCTGGGATGAGTACCGCGCGGACCTCGAGGCGAACCCTGACGCGATTGCCATCCCGCTCGAGCAGATCCAGGCCGGTCGAATCCGCGTGGCCACCGATGAGGATGACCGGCCGATCGGGTTCTCCGCCGTGTGCCAGCATGACTCCGACGCGGTCGAGCTCGACGGACTGTTCGTCGAGCCTAGCCGGATGCGCCGCGGCATCGGCGCGCGGCTGGTGGCAGACGTAGCCGGTCGGGCGGCTCGGGCAGGGGTGGCGCGGGTCGAGGTCGTGGCCAATCCGGCCGCAGTTGCCTTCTATGCCCGTCAGGGGTTCCGCCAGACCGACGTCTCTCAGACCCGCTTCGGTCCAGCGCCGAGGATGGTGCTGGACCTGTCCGATCGAGGCGCCTGACGAACCCCAGCCCGCGTGAGTCCTCACCGTGCTTCTCCGCGCCTGGCAGGAGGGATGAAGGGCTGAGCAGCGAATTGAGGAGCATGCCCCACGTGCTCATAACCATTCTCATCGTCGCGTTGGTGTGGATTCTGGCCACGACGCTCGGCCTGCCGTACTTCGTCTCGGTCCGGTTCACGGTGCTGGCAGCCGCGTACCTGTTCGGGCCGGCCCGCCGCACGCCCTCGCGTCGCATGCGCTGAGCTTCTTCCGCTGCGGCTCGGCGCTCCCTCGCCGGGCCGCGCGGCCGCCCCCTCCCCGGAGCGCACGCGGTCGGGCAACGGGTAGGATGCCGGCGCGAACTGGAGGAGTGCGGTGCCAGCTGTGCAGACGGTGAGCGGTGCGGTCGAGCCCGAGCAGCTCGGGCTGACGCTGATCCATGAGCACTTCTTCTCCGGCGATGAAGCCGTCGCGGTGCAGTGGCCGCACGTACGCGATCGGGAGCGGGAATGGGCGCTGG
>JAFAZV010000416.1 GCA_019239445.1 Solirubrobacterales bacterium | reverse complement strand
GCAGGCGCTCGCCGACTTGGGGCTCGAGGTCTCCGGCCAGGCGCTGAACACCGCCTTCAAGCGCTTCAAGGAGATCGCGGACAAGAAGAAGCACGTCACGGCGATGGACCTTGAAGCGCTGCTCACCGATGAGCTGCGCGAGGAGATCCCGACCTACCAGCTCGAGTGGTTCGACGTCGAGGCTTCCTCGCGTCGCCCACCGCACGCGCGGGTCGGCGTGCGTGCGCCCGAGGGCGAGGAGCTGACCGGATCGTTCACCGGCGACGGCCCGGTGGACGCGATCTTCCGCGCCATCAACGCTGCCACCGGCACCGACGCGCGGCTGCGCGAGTTCCGCGTCGACGCGGTCACTGGCGGTCAGGACGCGCTCGGCGAGACCTCGGTGGTGCTCGAAGTGCGCGGCGTGACCGGATCGGGCCAGGGCGTCTCGACCGACATCCTCGAGGCCGCCGGACGCGCTTACGTGCGCGCGCTGTCGAATGCGGTGCGCCGGCGCAGCGTGGCGGAAGAGGCCGAGGCAGCGGTGGCGCGGGCAGCAAGCGCCGAGCCGGTTCGGGCGCCGTAGTCCGAGGCAAGGGCGCTGTGGTCCGAGAGACGGGCGCCGCGCCCCGGTTCGTCAGCGCGCGGCCCCGGCTGGAGCGTGCGCCTCGACCAGCGCCACCCCCTGGCGATAAGCCGCCGCCAGCACCCGCGCGCGCGGCTCACGGTTCATGAAGTCGCTGCCCATCGCCGCGGCGCTTTCGGCGTTCGGCGCCACCGCACGCACCGCCGCGCCGCGTCGCCGCAGCGCCAGCGCCTCAACGGACACCGCTGAGCGGGCGACGTTCCGCACCACCGTGATCAGCGAGTGGCTGCCGATCACGCTGCCGGCAGGGTTGAGGCAGAGGACCTGCGTGTCGCGGCCGGCCGGCGCGACGTCGAGGTTGGTTGGGCTCCACACGCCGCCATCGACGTACTCGCGCCCGCCGATGTAGACCGGCGCGAACAGCCACGGCACCGTGCACGAGGCCTGCACCGCCTGGCCGACGGTGGCGTGCGGCGCACCCGGCGCGCCGAACACCACGCGCCGCCCTGAGCGCTTGTCCACCGCCACCACCCGCAGACGTCCATCGAAGCGCGCCCCCGCGCGCTCGACGTTGCTGCGCAGCGCATCGAGGGTGTCCTTCGGGCGCGGCAGGCGCCGCAGCAGTACCGTGCGCATCAACGCCCCGCCGGGTGCGGCCAGGCCGAGGGCCAGCGGGGCGAATGTCGCACTCGCGGCCAGCGCCCAGTTCCCGGCGCGACGCGCGGCCGCAAGCGCGGCCACGGCGAGCGCGTTGGCCGGCGGCTGGCCCGCTGCCATCTCGGCCTCCGTGCCTATCGACGGCGGCCGACGCGGCGAGTTGCCGGCCACCAGGTGCGCGGCGACGATCGACCCGGCCGAGGTGCCAATGAAGTACTCGCAGCGGCGTAGGTCGATGCCGGCGGCGTCCTCGACCCCGGCCAGAAGCCCCATCATCCACGCTTCGCCAAGCACGCCGCCGGCACCGAGGACGAGGACATCCGGAAGCGTGAACATGTCGGCTGAGGCTAGCCGAGCCGCGCTGCCACTGAACCACCAGCGCACCGCCAACGTCCGTACGTGATAACGTACGACCGTATGCTGCAAGCCGTCGAATCCGCCGGCGAGCGAAACGCAGTCGGTCCCCGCATCAAGGCGCTACGCGAAGCGATGGAGCTCTCGCTGCGTGACCTTGCCGAGCGCTCGGGGGTCAGCGCGCCGATGCTCTCGCAGGTGGAGCGCGGCGAGACGAGCCCGACGCTCCAGATCGCGACCCGGATTGCGGCCGGCCTCGAGCTGCGCCTCTCGCAGCTGCTGCGCCTTGACGAGGACGGTGCAGTCAGCGTCGTGCGCCGCGATGCCCGCCGCAAGGGCCCGGCGACGACGCGAGGCCATCGCTACGAGATCCTAACGCCGCCGCTGCCGGGACAGCGCGCCGAGCTCTCCCGGCACACGCTCGTGTCCCATGCTGTCACCGGCGGCTCCGGCGACCCGCCGATGCACGAGCCCGGCAGCCGTGAGACCGCGCTCGTCGAGTCGGGCCGTGTCATCCTTCACTGCGATGGCATCGCGCACGAGCTCGACGCCGGCGACTGCGTCACCTTCGACGCCGACCTTCCGCATCACTTCGAGAATCCCGGACCCGATGAGGCGGTGCTGCTCGCTGTAGTCAGCGCCGGCCTTCGCAGGAGCTGACATGCCTGAAACTCTGTTCGACAAGATCTGGAACCGGCACGAGGTGGCGCCGGGCCTGGTCTACATCGACCTGCACCTCGTCCACGAGGTCACGAGCCCGCAAGCGTTCGACGGGCTGCGGCTCGCCGGTCGTCGCGTCCGCCGGCCCGACCGGACCCTTGCCACCGCCGACCACAACGTTCCCACCGACGGCACGCCGGTGGCGCAGCGGATCAAGGACGAGCTCTCACGCGTGCAGGTGCAGACGCTCGAGCGCAACTGCGCTGAGTTCGCGATCCCGGTCTACTCGCTGGGCTCAGATCACCAGGGCATCGTCCACGTGATCGGTCCCGAGCTCGGGGTCACCCAGCCGGGGATGACGATCGTCTGCGGTGACTCCCACACCGCGACCCATGGCGCATTCGGGGCGCTCGCAATCGGGATCGGCACGAGCGAGGTCGAGCACGTGCTGGCCACGCAATGTCTCGTGCAGGCCAAGCCGAAGTCGATGCGCATCCGCTACGAGGGCGACACCGGCTTCGGCGTGACGGCCAAGGACCTGATCCTGGCCACGATCGGTCAGATGGGGGTCGACGGCGCGGTCGGCCATGTGGTCGAGTACGCCGGCCCAGCGATCAAGTCGCTCTCGATGGAAGGGCGGATGACGGTGTGCAACATGACGATCGAAGGTGGGGGACGCGCCGGCATGGTGGCGCCGGACGAGACTACGTTCGAGTGGGTGATCGGGCGTCCCGGCGCACCGGGCGAGGTTCCCGACGAGTGGCGAGAGCTCCGCACCGACCCTGACGCCAGCTTCGACCGCGAGATCACCGTCGACGCCAGCGCAATCAGCCCAATGGTCACCTGGGGGACGACCCCGGGGATGGTCGTGCCCGTGACCGAGGCCGTGCCTGAGCCCGGCTCCGAGCAGGACGAGCGCGCGCTTCACTACATGGGTCTCGAGCCTGGCACTCCGATGCAGGAGATCAAGCTCGACCGCGTGTTCATCGGTTCGTGCACGAACTCGCGCATCGGCGACCTGCGCGCCGCCGCCGCGGTAGTGGAGGGCCACAAGGCCTCGAACGATCTCTACGCCATGGTCGTGCCAGGCTCGCAGCAAGTGAAGGTGCAGGCTGAGCGGGAGGGGCTCGATGAGGTCTTCCGGCGCGCGGGCTTTGACTGGCGCGGCGCAGGTTGCTCGATGTGCCTGGGCATGAATCCCGACATCGCGGCGCCGCAGGAGCGGGTGGCATCGACCTCGAACCGCAACTTCGAAGGTCGTCAGGGCCGCGGCGCCCGCTCGCATCTCGTCTCGCCGCAGATGGCGGCGGCGGCGGCGATCGAAGGTCACTTCGTCGACATCCGAGGCTGGGAGGGCTGATGCGCGCGATCGAGACCATCACCGGCCGCGTCTCGGTGCTGAACCGCGACGACATCGACACCGACCAGATCATCCCCAAGCAGTTCCTCAAGCGGGTGGAGCGAACCGGCTTTGGGGAATTTCTCTTCTACGACTGGGCCAAGGAGCCTGGGTGGGAGCTGCCCCGCAATCCGATCCTCGTCGCCGGGCGCAACTTCGGCTGCGGCTCGAGCCGCGAGCACGCGCCCTGGGCGCTCGAGGACTACGGCTTTCAGGCGGTCGTCGCCCCGAGCTTCGGCGACATCTTCCGCAACAACTGCACCAAGATCGGGCTGCTGCCGATCGCGCTCGATGCCGACGCGTGTGCGGCCGTCGCGCAGGCGAGAGAGGCTCAGGTCGACCTTCGCGAGCAGGAAGTCCGCTGGCCCGGCGGCTCGGCCCGATTCGAAATCGATCCTGAGACCAAGCACCGGCTGCTGAACGGGCTCGACGACATCGCCTTGACGCTGGCGCAGGCGGACGCGATCGAGTCGTTCGAGCACGATCGCGAGCGCTCCGGCCCAGTGACGACGGCGCTGTGAGCCGCGCCGCTGCCGCCCGTGATTGGGACGCGGCGTCCTATGACCGCGTCTCCGATCCCCAGTTCGAGTGGGCGCTCGAGCAGCTCGAGCGCCTGCCGCTGTGCGGCGATGAGGTTCTGCTCGATGCGGGCTGCGGCTCTGGCCGCGTCACCGCGGTGCTCGCGGAGCGCGTGCCGCGAGGACGCGTATACGCCGTCGACGTGGCGCCGTCGATGGCCGCACACGCGCGCGAGACGCTGGGTGAGCGCGCCACCGTGTTCTGCCAGGACCTCGCCGAGCTCTCGTTGCCCGAGCCCGTCGACGCGATCTTCTCGAACGCGACGTTTCACTGGATCCCCGCTCACGACACGCTGTTCGACGCGCTCCATCGTGCGTTGAAGCCGGGTGGACGTCTGGTGGCGCAGTGTGGCGGGAAGGGCAACATCGATCGCTTCCGCCGGCTGGCCGGGGCGGTGGCACAAGAGCAGCCGTTCGCGCCGTTCTTCGTCGACTGGCGCGGGCCGTGGAACTACGCGGGCGACGCGGAGACCACCACGCGGCTCGAACGCGTGGGCTTCGACGAGGTGGCCTGCTGGCTCGAGCCCAAGGAGGTCAGTCCGGCGGACCCGTACGCGTTCGTCCAGACCGTGTGTCTGGTCCGCCACCTCGACCGGTTGCCGAACGGGTTGCGGGAGGCGTTCGTCGCCCGCGTGCTCGAGGCGGCGGGCGAACCGTTCGTCCTCGACTACGTCCGCCTCAACATGTCCGCCAAGCGCCCGGGCTGATGGCTCGGCGGATCGTCGTGCTGCCCGGCGACGGGATCGGGCCGGAGGTCGCCGCCCCGGCGATCGAGGTGCTGAACGCCGTCGCTCCGGGCGAGCTCGAGTTCGAAGAGCACGTGTTCGGCGGGGCGTCGATCGACGCGCACGGAGTGGCGCTGACGGACCAGACACTCGCCGCCTGCCGTGGGGCCGACGCCGTGCTCTTAGCCGCGGTCGGTGGGCCGAAGTGGGACTCGACCGATCCGTCACGCCCGCGCCCGGAGCAGGGGCTGCTCGGCCTGCGCAAGGGCCTCGGGCTGTTCGCCAACCTGCGGCCGGTGCGCCCGGTGCCGGCGTTGTACGACGCGAGCCCGCTCAAGCACGAGGTCATCGACCGCACTGATCTGCTCGTCGTGCGGGAGCTGACAGGCGGGATCTACTTCGGCGAGAAGACGCGCGACGAGGACTCCGCCTCCGACGCGTGCGTGTACACGCGGGCCGAGATCGAGCGGATCGCGCGGGTGGCGTTCGGCGCTGCGCGCTCGCGCGTGAGCAGCGTCGACAAGGCCAACGTGCTCGAAACGAGCCGCCTGTGGCGCGAGGTGGTTCGCCAGGTGCACGGCGCCGAGTTCCCGAACATCGAGCTCGAGCACGTGCTCGTGGACAACGCAGCCATGCGCCTGGTGGCGGCGCCGCGGCACTTTGACGTGATCCTCACCGAGAACATGTTCGGCGACATCCTGAGCGACGAAGCGGCGATGCTGACCGGGTCGATCGGGATGCTGCCGAGCGCTTCGCTCGGGGGTGATGGACCGGGGCTATTTGAACCTGTACACGGATCAGCTCCCGATATCGCAGGGAATGGCGAGGCGAACCCTCTTGCGATGTTCCTATCGGGGGCGCTGATGTTGCGTCATGGCTTGTCGCTGGGCGAGCAGGCCGCGGCGGTAGAATCGGCCGTCGATCGCGCGCTGGCCGGCGGCCTGCGCACGAAGGATTTGGGTGGCGATGCGACGACCGCGGAAGCGACCCAAGTCGTCCTCAATCATTTGTAAGGAGCAGCCGTGCAACAAGCGGACCTCATCTGGCACAACGGAGAGCTCGTCGCCTGGGAGGACGCGAAGGTACACGTACTCACGCACGGCCTGCACTACGGCACCGGTGTGTTCGAGGGTGAGCGTGCCTACGAGACACCTCACGGGACCGCTGTTTTCCGCCATCGCGATCATCTCGAGCGCCTGTTCAAATCGGCTGAGCTCTACTACATCCCGATCCCGTACAGCCTCGAGGAGCTGCGCGCAGCGACGCACGAGCTGATCGCTGCCAACGAGCTGCGCGAGTGCTACATCCGCCCGATCGTGTTCCGCGGCTACGGCCAGATGGGTTTATACCCGTTGGACGCGCCGGTCGAGGTGTCGATCGCCGCCTGGCCGTGGGGCGCCTACCTCGGCGAGGACAGCAAGCAGGCCGGCGTGCGCGCCAAGATCGCCAGCTGGCGACGGATCTCGCACGACAGCCTGATTCCGCACGCGAAGGCGTCGGGGCAGTACCTCAACAGCGTGCTGGCCAAGATCGAGGCTTCGAAGGCGGGCTACCAGGAGGCGATCCTGCTCGACCATCACGGCTTCGTGTGCGAGGGCTCGGGCGAGAACATCTACGCCGTGCGCGATGGACAGATCGTCACCCCGCCACATACCGCCGGGATCCTCGACGGCATCAACCGCAAGTCGGTCGTGCAGATCGCGCGCGACCTCGGCTTCGAGGTTGTGGAACGCGACCTCGCCCGATCGGAGCTCTACCTCGCCGAAGAGGTGTTCATGACCGGCACGGCGGCCGAGCTCGTGCCCGTGCGCGAGATCGACGATCACCCGATCGGCGCCGGTGAGCCGGGTCCGGTCACGCGCGAGCTCCAGCGCGTGTTCGACGACGCGCTGCACGGCCGCGATCCGCGCTATCTGGATTGGCTCGACGTCGTCAAGGTC
>JAFAZV010000274.1 GCA_019239445.1 Solirubrobacterales bacterium | reverse complement strand
CCACCGGCGCGCAGGGGTCTGCCGGCGTGCAAGGCGCGACCGGCGCGCAGGGCACCGCCGGCGTGCAAGGCGCCACCGGCGCTCAGGGCACGGCCGGCGCCACCGGGGCAACCGGCCCGCAGGGAGCACAAGGCGTGCAGGGCGGAGTCGGGCCGCAGGGCTTCCAGGGCCCGACCGGAACGGCCGGCCCGCAGGGCGCCACCGGAGCCGTCGGAGCCCAGGGCGGCGCCGGAGCCCAGGGGGCGCTGGGTGTGCAGGGTCCGCAAGGCTTCCAAGGCGACCGGGGGCCGCAGGGCGTTCAGGGCTTCCAGGGCGCCGGAGGTCCGACCGGCGGGACCGGGCCGCAGGGAGCCACGGGTTCTGCAGGTTCGCAGGGCGTGACGGGTGCGCAAGGCGCCACCGGCGCGCCGAGGACGTTCACGCAAGTGAAGAGCGCCGGGATGACCGGACCCACGGCGGCTGGTCAGGTCGTCACCGTCACCGCAACATGCACGAGCGGCACAGTCACGGGTGGTGGGGGCTCCTCTACAGCTGGCGCCGGCGTAGCCATCTCAACATCCCAGCCCTCCGGCAATAACGGCTGGACGGTCACCTTCTACGGCGGCTCTCTCGGCGCCGCCGCCAACACAGTGACGGCGTACGCTATCTGCGCCGGCCCGTGAGCCGCCTGGCGATGCGGATCGCGCCATCTCAGACTGTCCGACACGGCCGCCATCCAGGGATCGTGACCCTGCTGATCGTGGTCGGCCTGATCGTGGCCGCCTGCGGTTCGGGTGCGCCTAAACACACCTCCTCCTCAACTTCGTCTACCCCGCTTGACTCGCGCTCGGCAAATACCCTGATCGAGACCGGGATCGCGCAGGCGAACGCCAAGCGCTACCAGCAAGCCGAGACGACGTTTCGAAACGTGTTGGTCCTGAGCCCGGGGAATAAGTTCGCGTGGTACAACCTCGGGCTGCTCGCCGAGGTGCAGAACCATCCGTCCGCTGCGCTTACTTACTACTCCAACGCCTTGACGACCGATCCCAGGTACACGCCGGCGATGTACAACAAGGCGATCCTGCTGGAGGACGGCGATCTCCATTCAGCGCTGGCGCTGTATCAGCGGATCACGAGCATCAACCCAAAGGCCGCGACGGCCTACCTGCGGGAGAGCTTCGTCTATGCCCGCCTCGGCGACAAGACCAACGCGAGCCAGGCACGTGCCAGGGCAGTTGCGCTGGACCACAGCCTCGCTGCGGTGAGCCCGCCGGCGCCAGCTGCGTCGAAGTGACGCATTCCCCGCGGCTCAGCGTCTTCACGGTCACTCATCATCCGCAGTTTCTCGACGACTGCCGCCGGAGCGTTCTCGCGCAGACCTATACGGACTGGGAATGGATCGTGCTGCTCAATGGTGGCGCTCGCTGGCGACCCCATCAGCGCGACGAACGTATTCGCATCCTGACCGACGACACGGTGCGAGGCGTCGGCGCCGCGAAACGCAGGGCGTGCGCGGAAGCGCGCGGCAGCGTGCTGGTCGAACTCGACCACGACGATCTGCTGGCGTCAGATGCTTTGGCAGAAGTCGCGCTTGCGTTTGACGAGCATCCAGAGGCGTCTCTCGTGTACAGCCACGCGGCGCAGATCCTGGCCGACGGCTCGCGCGACAACTCGCGGTTCGACACCGCCAACGGCTGGGTCTACAAGGAGGCGATCGTGGACGGGCGCAGCATCCAGCATCCGGTGTCGTTAGCCCCTACGCCGCACAACGTGTCATATATCTGGTTCGCGCCGAACCACGTCCGCGCCTACGCACGCAGCGCGTACGACCGCGTCGGTGGCTATGACTCCGGACGCCACGTACTCGACGATCAGGATTTGATGTGCAAGCTTTACCGCCTCGGCGATTTCCACCTGATCGACAGGTGCCTTTACCTACAGCGAATGCACGCGCGTAACACGCAGAGCGACGCTGACACCAACGCGTTCATCCAACGCGAGACGGTGGCGTTGTACGACCGCTACATCGAGAGCAACGCTCTCGCCTGGGCGGCTAGGCGGAACCTGCTGGCGCTCGATCTCGGTGCGGCGCACAACCATCCGTCCGGGTATCTCGGCGTCGACCAGTTCCCGGCGGAGGGGGTAGACATCGTGGCGAAACTCCCTGATCGTCTGCCTCTGGACGACAGCAGCGTCGGCGTGATTCGCGCCGTCGACTTCCTCGAGCACGTCGCCGACAAGATCGCGCTCATCAACGAGTTGCACCGCGTACTCGCACCGTGCGGTCTGCTGCTGTCGCTGACCCCGAGCAGCGACGGTCGCGGCGCCTTCCAGGATCCGACCCACGTCGCCATCTACAACGAGAACTCGTTCTGGTACTACACCGACAGCCGCTATCGCAGCTTCGTGCCACACATCACGGCCCGGTTTCAGGTCTCGCGGCTCGTGACCTATTTCCCTACGGAATGGCACGAGCGACAACAGATTCCCTACGTGGCCGCAAATCTGATCGCGGTCAAGGAGCCGATGCCCCGCAACGGGGGCCTGCTTCTGTTATGAGCGGCGCTCGCTCCGTGCGGGCACGGGATCGAGCCGCTCGGCGGCGAGAGCGCCGACGACATTCTTCAGCCACGCGCGCTCGTCATCAGAGGCGTGGCGCATCCTCCGACGCGCCCAGGCGCCCAGATCGCGACGCGATCCGACCGCCGCGAGCGGTCCGGTGACTGCGTAGCGGCCGTCCGCCAGGACCCACAGGCCACCGGGACAGTCGCGCCGGATCCGCAGCTGGTCGATCACGGATTGGCCGGCGATCGTCGCTGGCTGAGCGCTCTCGCCGTCGCGCTCCGGGTCCCAGGACCAGACCGAGAAGATCGGGCGCCGTCCCGTGAGCGCTGCCCGCGGACGCGCCGCCGTCCCAACCGGTCCGTCGCGCCAGCGGCTGATGAGGCTCTGGACCACGTGCGCCGACTCTTCGCTGATCAGCACGTGGAGCTCGTCGCCGGGGCGCAGCTGGGTCGATCCGCGAGGGGGGATCGCCCGCTCGTCGCGGACGATCACGTTCACCACCGCGTCGCGAGGGAGACCGAGATCGCGCACGTGTGCGCCCGCGATCGCGTCGCCAGGGGCAATCGGGTACTCGAGCACCTCGGCTCCAAGACTCCGGATCGTCCCCGACTCTGTGAGTGGGCGGGGGAGCGCCGGCACATTCGTGGTCAGCCGCAGGCGTCGCGCCAGCGACTCGAAAGTCGAGCCCTGCGCGATCGTGGAAACGAGGACGGCGAAGAACACGATGTTGAAGAACTCGACACTGCGAGGGACGTGGTCGATGACCGGGAAAGTCGCAAGCACGACCGGGACGGCTCCGCGCAATCCGGCCCAGCCGAGGATCAACCGCTCGCGCCAGCTGTAGGCAAAGGGCAGCGTGGAGATCACGACAGCGACCGGTCGAGCGATGAAAACCAGCACCAGCGCGAGCACTGTGCCCTTTACTGCCACCGAAGGCAGCTGTCTGGGAAACACCAGCAGGCCCAAGCTCAGGAACATTGCGACCTGAGCGACCCAGCCGAGGCCCTGGTGAAAAGTGACGATCGTCCGCTCGGCCGGGACGGTTGCCGACCCGATCATCAGCCCAGCGAGATACACGGCCAGAAAGCCGGACCCGTGCAGCGTGTCGGCACCCCCATATGCGACCGCAACCACGCCGAGCGAGGCCACCGGATAGAGGCCGGCAGTGGCGAACCGAGCCAGACGCAGGGCGTACACCGCCACCGCTCCCGTGAGGAGGCCGATAAGCAGGCCGATCCCGATCTCGCGCACGAACAGGACGGCCATGTCCGACGCTTGATATCGGGGCTTGATCAGCACATCGATGAAGCCGAGCACGAGCAGCACGGCCACCGGATCGTTCAACCCGGATTCGCCCTCGAGCGTGCGGGCGAGCTTGCGCGACAGCGTCGAGCCGCGCAGCAACGCGAAGATCGCAGCGCCGTCGGTGGAAGAGAGGATCGCGCCCAGGAGCAAGCCCTGGGTGGTAGAAAAGCTGAACAACGCGGCCGCGGCGAGTCCCACGATTGCAGCTGTGATCGCCGTTCCAACCGTCGCGAGAACGGCGGCGGCTCTGAGCACCGAGCGCAGGTGCAGAAGCCCTGATGTGAGGCCGCCTTCGAACAGGATCAAGGCGAGCGAGATGACGCCGATCGTGCGTTCCAGCCGGTAGTTGCCGAAGGTGATCCACCCGAGTCCGTCGGAGCCGACGAGCATTCCGACGCCGAGGAACAGCACGAGGCTCGGCACACGTACGCGGTCAGCGACGAGCGATGCAACGAGCCCGGCGACCAGAAGCGCTCCGGCGGCCAGGATCAAGTGCCCGTCGGCCATAGCCGAACGATTGCACCCGGATCGGCACCGCGGCTAGCGCCGCCGCGAACGCGACCAGCCCTACACCGTCTCGCCGGGACGCTGGAAGATGATCTCAGGGATCACGCAAGACGGCGAGAGCGCCAGCAGCATCTCGAGCGCGCGCGCCACGTCGGTTGGCCGGATCATCTCCTCGGCCGGGACGGAGCCTTTGACGAACTCGGTCATGTCGGTGTCAACGAAGCCAGGGCAGAACGCGACCGACTTGATCCCCTGCGCGTTCAGCTCCTTGTTCATCGCCTGGGTATAAGCGACGACCGCGGCTTTGGTGGCGGAGTACACCGACAGCCACGGCTGCGGCGACTTGCCGGCGATCGAGGCGAGGTTGACGACCAGCGCCCCGCGGTGCTCGGCGCCGGCCGCACGCAGCATGTCGGCACACTCGCGGTAGAAGATCACGATCGCCCGTACGTTGACGCCAAGTTGCATGTCGATGAACTTGGTCTGATGCTCATCGGCGGCCGCTCCGATACCGACGCCGGCGTTGTTCACCAGCACGTCGAGCCGGCCGAAGCGGGCGCGGTGACGTGCGACGACCTCGCGCACCGCTGCCTCATCGGCCATATTGCCTGGCACATCCTCGACTTCGTACCCCATTCCGCGCAGCCGCTCGGCGGTCTCGGCCAGCCCTTCGGGCTTGCGCGCCGTGACGGTCAGGCCGTGGCCCTGCGAGCCGAGTTGTTCAGCGAGCGCGAGCCCGATCCCACGGGATGCTCCGGTAACAATGGCGGCGCGATCAGGCATGACGACCTCTCTCGGTGGGGACGGGACGGCGCCAATCTACGCGCTCGACGACGACGGCGCGTTGTTGCGCGCCACCGGCCGCAAGCGCTGTGAGTCACCGTCGGGAATTACCCTCGTGCCTCGATGCGGCACGAGAGCCGGCTCAGTCCGGGTTACTCGAGACGCGCCGCGAGCGGATCTTCTACAACGTCAGCGGTACAGGAGGTGCGCGATGCTCTCGGGCTCGATCGCATCCACCTGCTGGGCCAGTCGTTCGGCGGGATGCTGGCGATCGAGTACATGCAGCGCCGCCCCGCCGGGATCGCAAGTCTCGTGCTTGCGGACACGACAGCCAGCATGCCGATGGCAACGCGAGGTTTTGCGCGCTTGCGCTCGGAACTGCCGGCGGAGGTTCGGCGGGCGCTGGATGAAGGCGAACGCACGGGCGATTTCAACACCCCTGAGTACGGCCAGGCGCTGTTCAGCTTCTACCAGCGGCACGTGTGTCGGCTCGAGCAATGGCCACCCGCATTGCTGGCGATGGGTGCGAGCATGATGGGCA
>JAFAZV010000073.1 GCA_019239445.1 Solirubrobacterales bacterium | reverse complement strand
CGACTCGCAGAGGACGACAGGTCAGCTGACAGGCTGCCCTGCCACCTCAGACAGTCGGCAGCTGAAGGAACCGTCGCTCTGCCTGAGCATGGCGTCTTCAACACGCGCTCGCCCGACCGCCCAACCCGCCCGGACTGCACCGCATACGAGTCCTCACGATCACGGCTGGTTGTTTCCGGGTAAGCGAGCTCGAGGCAGTGAATGACACGCCGATTGTGGACATAAAGCCGGTGCCCGGGGAGTTCTACGAGCGCTGACGCTGCGCCCGCCGCAGGGTCTGCGCCACTTCCCGGGGCAAATCCTCGGTGACATCGGACACGCCTGACCTTCTTCTTTGGTTAAACCTGTCCAAACCTTGGCTCGGGGTGCTCCCTCTCGGTGCGGGCGCTTGACACCCGCAGCCGCCGCTGCATAGAGTGCGCTCGAGAGGTGCTCGACCCAGGGGTGCTCGGGGGAGTTTGGCTAGGCCAGTGCTGATCCGACGGTTGATGCCGTCTTTCCTCGCCTTCGTGGCGAGCATCCTGACCGCGTGGGCGTTGATCACTCCGGCGCCGGCGTCCGCAGCTTCAGGTGGACAAGCAAAAGCGGCGGCATGCCGCACTGACGTGACGTTTGGCCTGATCGAGGCCAAGACGACCGGTTGTCTAAACGAGGTGTCTCCGAGCGCTTGGGAGACGACAGACACGGTAGATGTCAATGGTGTTCCGCTCACCCCCGCTCCGGGTACGCAGCTCAGGCTCGACGGCCCGACCAAGGAGTCGCCCGGAGGAAGCTTGTCCGTTCGGGCCAGCCTCGACGTTGCCGGAGTGAAGTTCGAGAGCGGCCTGCTCACCTGGAAGCTGCCTGAGGGGCGCGAGGGCGACGAGCGGAGCGTGCTATCGACGGGCGAAGTCAATGGCGAGAAGCTCTTCGGCTTCGACATCTCAGGATCGGCCGACATACGCGTCGGCTGGGATGCCCGCAACGGACTCCACTACTTCAAGTTCATCGCCAATCTCGCGCTTCCCAGCGTCTTCAAGAACGGTCCCGAGCAAGGAGCCGGAGGACTGACGGCCACGGTCGGTTTGCGCGTGGACAGCGCCGGCGTCCACGCCGATGCAGTTAAGGCGCAGGTGTCGAACGCCTACATCGGAACGCTTCAGGTCAAGAGCCTGTGCTTGTCATTTGTAGGCGCCGGGAGCTCGACGGAGCCATGCTCTCCCCCGCTGCACGGAGCTCAGCAGCTTCTGACATGTACGAACCCCGGAGACGTCGACCGATGGGATGGCAGCGCCGAGGTCGTCTTACCGACCGCGGACCGGCCCGAGGTAGGAGTGTGGGCCGGCGTTCAAAACGGGATGTTCAGCTATGCCGGCGGGCAGGCGCTCCACCTCGGGAACTCGCTCCCGATCGCGTCAGGCGTCTATCTCGACAGCGTCGGGTTGGCGGTGTGCATCAGTCCGCCTCCGATCAAGTTCAAGGGCGCAATGGGCATACGCTTGGGTCCTGAGATCAATGGGTCGGGTGCGGTGACGATCCACGGCAGCCTCGAGTACGTCGACTCCACGCCATGGGTGATCGAGGCACGTGGAAGTGTCGAGGTGTTCGGCTACCAAGTGGCTGACGGATTCCTCCGCTACCAGTCGGACAACACGATCGACTTCGGCTTCCATATCAACCTCGACTTCACGCTGGCGCAGATCGAGGCCGGGGTGGACGGGTGGATCGAGGCCCGAACTCCGTTCCGCTTCAACGTCGACGGCTACGGCAAGGTGTGCGTCCTCAAGGTGGCGTGTCTTAGTGGTGAGGTAACAGCCTCCTCGGACGGGCTCGCGGGGTGCGTGACCGTGCTGGAGGGCGATTACTGGACGCTCGAGAAGGATGCCGACTGGGAGTGGTGGGCCTTCTGGAGGGTGCATTGGGTGACGCATCACTGGCGTGCACGGGCCGGCGCCGGAATTCGTTGGGCAGGCGGGGGAGTGCACGTGATGGGCGATGAGTGCGACGTCGGCCCCTACCGGGCCGCGCGATCGGCTCGGGCGACCGCTGTCGGCGTGTCGACCCTTCAGGTCACGCGTGGCAGCCAAGCGCTCGCGCTGCAGGTGCAAGGCAAGTCGGCGGCGCCGGGGCTGGACGTCGTCTCGCCCACAGGCATTCACTACCGCACTCCTCGAGCCGCCGCGCAGATCGTTCCCGGGCGCGACATGTTCGTCAAGGATCCGGTGCACGATGCGACGGACGTCCTGATCGGCAACCCGGTTGCGGGGACCTGGACGATCCGTGCCGCTCGAGGCTCCAGGATCATGGCGGTCCGCGAGGCTGAGGTGGACCCGCGGCCGACGATCGACGCCGGCGTCGGCGGAAGCGGTGAGCGTCGGATCCTCAGCTACGCCGATCAACGGCAGCCGTTCCACTCGACGAGGTTCGTAGAAGAAGGCACCAAGTACGAGCAGGAGCTCGGGACCGCACGTGGCGGCGGGTGCAAGGGAGTGCCGTCGGTGCACCCGGATCCGCCGGCCTGCGGGCAGATTCGTTTCACGCCGGCTCCCGGGCCAGCGGGGGTAAGGCACATCTACGCGATCACCACGATGAACGGCGAGGTCACCGACAAGCAGCTCGTGGCGACGTACCGGGCGCCCGCCGAGCCTGAACCATCGATGGTGCCCAAGCTCGTGGTCCGCCGGATCCACAACGCAATCGCGATCAGCTTCGCCACCAGCCACGCAGCGATTCGTGCTGCGCAACCGGTCGACTACAACCTCGACGTCATCCTGACCGACGGACGCAAGCTGCTCGTCATTCTTCCGGCGCATGACCGCCGGGTGACCGTTCACAACGTGAGCTCACAGCTGGGAGCGCGGATTCAGATCGCCGGCATGCGCAGGGACGACACCGAAGGGCGAATCCGGACGCTGATCCTCAAGCCGCGTCGTAGCACCGCCTCGAGCTGAGCATCTGGCCCGCGCGACGGACGCGCCGCGTAGCTGAGATCTCGGGCGTCCGAGGCGCCGCCTCAGCCATCAGCTGGGCGGTTCGGGCAGTCCAATGAGCTGGATTGCCGAGAAGACCAGGAGCAGCGTCCCAACTGCGATCAGCGCCCACCGTGCCTGACGGATTCGGAAATGACCACCGATCCCCACGAGGAAGAGGACGGTGGCTAGAAACACGGTGACGCGTATGTAATCGTCGGCTGTGGAGCCGGCGTGCGTGCCCTCGGCGAAGAAGTCTTGGGCTTTGGTGTCATCTACCTGAGCTTCGCTTGCCTGGGCAATCCTGTAGTTGGGCATGTATGAAGGCCCCGGCGGAGCATTCGAGTTGTGGAGAGGATCGGTGGCAAGCCAGCTATCGAACGCGGGCTTGTACCCGGGACGAAAGCGCTTCGCGGCAAGAGCCTCCGCCCGGCGATGGCCGGCCACAAAGGCCGTGAACCAGGTGTCGAACGAAACGAAGTCGAGCGTGCGGGTCACGATCGCCTCGGCGTCGAGACGGTTGGCCTGCGTCTGCATGCCCGAGGCTCGCGCGATCGCGACCGCTGAATCTGTGCTCCACTTCGCCGCTGCGTAGCCTGAATACGCCGCGAGCACGGCGACCAGCGACAAGATCAGCGCCTCGGTGATCGAAAGGAAACGGTCGTGCCGACTCTCCTGCTCGGAGGTCGAGTGGGCTCGCTCCGTGTGCTCGGAGATCTCCTTCGAGACCTCCGAGGGCGACAGGCCCTCAGGCACGTGACGCCTCCGCGTTCAGGGGATCCTCCAAGCAACGCCACCGGAAGAGCGCCAACGCACCCTCCCGTTCGCCGAACGGGTAGCGCGGAGACTCCGCATCGCGGTGCCACCCTACCAAGGCAGAAAGCCACTGTTGACCGGTCGGCAGAAGTCGTCGCCAACTTCAGCTCATAGGTCACGGTAGCGTGACTAAACGTGATAGTTCCTCAGCAGATGTGACGGTAGGCCGGCGTGCCGGCGAGACGGTCGTGCGCGCCAGGGAGGTGCTCCCGGAGCCCGCGGTGCGCCCTTTCGACTCGAGGTCGATCCCTGGACCTGGCGACGCCTCGCCCTCACCGATCACGAGAAACGTGAGATCCTGATGCGTCCGGCGGGATCGCCGGACCGACAACGCGGCACCAGACTTGTCCGGGAGAGATCTCATCAGCATCGTCGAGGCCGACGCCGAGCTCGCCGACCTACTCGACGAAGGAGAACGCGAACGCGCCCGGCGTGAGGCGCTGACCCGAGAGCGGCGGCTGTCGGTGGGGGAGTGGAATGTCGCGGAAGCCGTCGAGGGCGACGTCCACCATCGTGGGTTCCTCATCATCGATGGTCTCATGTCGCGCGAGGTTGAGGTGCTGGGACGACGTGCGGTTGAGCTCCTCGCCGCCGGCGACGTGGTGCGGCCTTGGCGCTGGGATCCCGACGGCTCGCACGTCCACGCCGAGGTCGGCTGGCTGGTGCTCGAACCTACCCGCCTGGCAGTGCTCGATCATGGGCTCGTTATGCGGATGAACCCGTGGCCGCAGCTCGGGCTTGAGCTGTTCGCGCGCGGCACCCGTCGCGCGCACTCGCTCGCCGTCGCGCTCGCGATCGCGCACCACCAGCGCGTCGAGGAGCGGCTGCTGCTCACGCTGTGGCACCTTGCCGACCGCTGGGGCCGCGTCAGCCCCGAGGGGATCGTGGTTCCGCTGCCGCTGTCTCACCAGCGGCTAGCGGATCTCGTCGGCGCCCACCGTCCATCGGTCACGACGGCGATGGGGGAACTCGTCCGCGCTGGGCGCCTCAGTCGGCGCGAGGACGGCGTCTGGCTGCTCCACGGGTCGCCACCCGAAAAGCTGCGCCATCACCGGCTGGCAGCCGTGCTGAGCTGATGGTGAGCTGGAACCGAATCAGCATCGGCGGCGGCGCGGGCCTGCCGCCGGACCGATAGCCGGTCCAGCGGCAGCGCTTAGCTCACGCCACGCCGCGCCGGCCGCTGAAGAACGCCACGAGCGCGAGGATCGCGATCAGGAACAGCAGCGGATGGATGATCACGCCGCCGGCGATCGCGATTATGAGCAGGACAACGGGCAGAACCAACAGCATCGGATGACCTCCTGTCGTTTGCCGAGAAATACCCCCACGAGGGCCGGCACGGGACATCCGCTGGTTCTGTCCGAGACGTCCGCGTCCGGACACGCGGCCTCACCGATCTCGACGCGAACCCGGCCTCGCGCTCCGCGTGTCTCAGCGCGCGTCGTCGAGCCAGCCCAGGAGCAGGCGGGCAACTGCATCCGGACGCTCGACCATTGGGATGTGTGCTGCTGGGTCGAGCAGCTCAAAGCGCGCGTCCTGGAGACGCTCGGCGATCCGCTGGCCATGGTCAGGCGGGATTGCCGCATCGCCGGCGCCGCTGATCACGAGTGTCGGCGCTCGCACGCGCTCCAGATGGGCACGCAGGTCTACGTGTTCGAGCACCGCGCAGCACGCGACATAACCTTCCGGTGGACTCGCGACGAGCATCGCTCGAAGCTCCGAGACGATGTCCGGGTGCTCGGAGGCGTAGCCGGGCGTCAGCCACCGAGCGACGACCGCGTCGGCGATCGACGTGGTGCTGCCGGCCGCCGAGACGGCTGCGGCGCGCTCCTGCCAGACCTCGGGATTGCCCAGGTAGGCGGAGGTGCAGCAGACGATGAGCCGCTCGACGCGTTCCGGCGCATGAGCCGCGAGCCAGAGCCCAACCATTCCACCGACCGACACGCCACAGTACGAAGCGCGCTCGACTTCCCGCTCATCGAGAAGCGCGAGAAGATCCTGGCCCAGGTCATCGATCGTGTATGGGCCGGGCGGAACTGGCGAGGAACCCTGCCCGCGGTGGTCGAAGCGCAGCACGCGAAACCGCTCATCCAGCTCTGCGAGCAGGCGATCCCACATCTTCGTGTCGGTCCCGAGCGAGTTGCCGAGTACGAGCACCGGTGCATGCTCCGGGCCGGCGATCACGTGATGAAGCGAAACGGTCATGCGCTGGTCCCAGACGCTAGAGCACCAGCGGCTCGGATGCCCGCTCGACGGAGTGGAGAACGCGAACGGCCGCACCATCGCGGTGCGGCCGTTGCACGTACCCCCTGCCTGTGAGTTGTGCTCAGGTGAACGGCACCAGTGTGACGTTGGTGGTCACCGAAGTACCGCCGACTGGCGTGACGACCACCGTAACGTTCAGGTGGTGCGAGCTGCGGAGATAGCCGCGCCCGGTCGAGTTGATCGTGTAGTGCACGATTCCGCCGTCGTTGGCGTTGACGTAGAAGGCTCGCCGCTGGGCGATCAGCTTGTCGCTGCGGTAGACCTTCATGCCGGCCGTGCAGTTCGTCTGACCGATGCAGCCAATGAAGATGCCGCCGACGAAGTTCGGGGCGACGAAGCTCGTGTGGCCGAACGGTGCCAGCCTGGATCCTGTCGGCTGCGTCATGAACGTGGCGTCCGCCCCGACTGTCGTCCCTTGCGAGCTGTACGCGACGATGCGGAAGTGGTAGGTCTGTCCCGATTGAAGCGCCGTGAGCGTCCTCGTGACGTTGATTACCGACTTGCCCGATCCGATGCTCACCGGCGCGGTCTGATAGCCGTAGGCCGCGGTTGGTCCGAACTCGAACCGGTAGCGGGTCGAGAACCCGTTCGGGTTCACGGTCCCGCTGAGGACTGCGGTGTTCACGCTCGACAGAGCGGCGCCGGTGCTCACCACCGGCTTGGCCACAGGCGGCGGCGGCGTTGGGCCGGTCGTCTTGAAGGTATGAGTTCCGCCGGTCGTCGTGCCGTCGCTGTTGATCGCGATGATGCGGTAGTAGTAGGTCGTCCCCGACTGCAGACTCCCGATCGTCGACGAAACGGAATCAGTGCTCGTTCCCGAGCCGGCCGACGTCAGCGTCGTCTGGAACCCGAAGCGGTTTGAAGGGCCGTACTGGAACGCGTACTGAGTACTCAAGCCGTTGGGGTTGACGGTGCCGCTGACTGTGGCACCGGTGTTCGTGATCGCGCTGGCGTTCCCGGTCGAGACCGCCGGGGAAGCAGCCGCCGCGACCGACACGAAGATTAAGCTGCTCGCAGCGAGCGCCACGAGCGTTCCGAGCAAGGATGCTCGTCTCATTCCCACCTCCTGCTGTGGTTGAGCTTTGGGCTGTAAACCCCGACAACCCTTCGGAAGGTCCGGAGTTCCGCCTTTCGCGGGACGGAATGTCAGCTTGCGTACGCGGCGACGCTTCGAGCTCGTCATTGGGAACCACGACATACTCCGGTCCGATGCCTGCCTCGCCAACGAGGAAGTAGCGGATGTCGAGCACCGTCAAGGTGGCGCTGCTGGGCTGCGGCGCGCTGGCCGAGATCCTGGTGAAGCGCGTCTACCCCCGCGTGCAAGACCGTCTCGAGGTGGTCGCCGCGGTCGACATCTCCCTCGACCGGGCAAACGCGATCGCCGAACAGCTTGGTGCACGGGCCTTCGCGACGCTTGACGATGCCGCGGAGGCAGTCGAGCTCGAAGCGGTTGACGTGCGGCTTCCGCACCACCTGCACCTAGTGGGGGCCCAACTCGCCGCCGCTCACGATCTGCCGTTTCTGATCGAGAAGCCGATGGCCAGCACGCTCGGCGAGGCGAGGGAGATCGCCGCGCTCGCCGTGCGAGTGAGGGGCGTGTGTGGTGTCTCGGAGAACTACGGCTATCTGGAGCCGGTCCGCGCGGCGCGGTACCTCCTCCAAGACGGCGCCATCGGTGAGCTGCTCGTGGCGCAGAGTGCGCGGGTATTCGAGCTCGGGCCGGAATGGCAGCGCGACGGGTGGCGCGTGAGCCAAAGCGGCCCGCAGGGAGTGCTGATCGATCAAGGGCCCCACGTCGCGCGCTTGGTCCGGACGGTGCTCGGCGAGATCCACGAAGTGTGCGCGTATGCGGGTGCGCATCGCGAGCGCTTCTCGAGCACCGACAGCGTGGTCGTGGCAGCTCGGCTGCGTTCCGGGCACCTGGTCAGCCAGCTGCTCACCTGGGCTTGCCCTTCTCCGGCCGCTCCCGACGACACTCCTGAGCTCGTGCTCTATGGCTCCGGTGGCTCGATCTCGGTCTACATCAGCTACGACCGCGCCGGCGGCGGTGCCCTCCTGCAGCGGCCCGGAGCACCAGACGAATGGCACGGCGGGGGGACCCACTATTACGACTCGCTGGCCGGGGTCCTCGACGATTGGGCAGCGTCATTGCGGGGCGGTGGTGAGCCGTCGTGCTCGATCTCCCAAGGCATCGCGGACATGGAGGTCGTCGAAGCCATTGGGCGCTCGTCGGCGACAGGAGCCCCGGTGAGTATCACCGGTCACGCGTCCCAGCGCTAGTGGTCCCTCCCGCAAATACGCCCGCATTCGAGGCGCCCCTGACGGCGCCTGGCTGCGTCCTCGGCGGCTCGTGCAGCGCTGCTGCACGTCGCCGCCTGCGTCCTCGCCCGGCATCCGTCACTGACGCCTCTCGGTGCGACCGTACTGCGGGAGGAACCACTAATGGCGGATAACGAACGCGACCCGCAGTAGCCCGCCACGGCGGCCCGTGTTGTCGCGGGCGCGCACGTCGAGCCGGTAGCTACCAGGAGCCAGCGCCTTCCGTCCAAGCCGGCCGGTGAAACGCAGGCGGTTCAGGCCGGCCTTGCCGCTGATGCGGAAGCTGCCTCTCTCGGCGATCCAGAGCGTGCAACCGCTCCCCCGCCGGTTCGAGCGGGACGCGGGGCGACAGCGGCCGTGCTGCTTGCGCCCGGTTCGTAGTCGATCGACGCTGAAACCGACGACGGCGCGTTCGGTGAGGCGGAAGGTCAGCAGCGCGCCAGTCTTGCCGCGGGTGACGATGCTCGCGCCGTGTCGCGCCGCTTTGAAGCGCCGTGGAGTGAGTCGCAGCGATGTCAGCCGAGGTGCCGCGGGCCTGACGACATGAGTTCGGTTGCTCGAGCCTCCCGGCCGCGGCTGGCTTGGCGGCGCCGGCGGGCGGATGCAGCCGGGATTCGTGGCCGGGTTCCCGTCAGGGTCCAGACGGTAGACGCCGCCGCCGCTCACGTCAGCGGCGTAAAGCCAACCGTGCGCGTCGACACCGAAGCTGGAGAGGTTCTGGATTGTGGGTCCGAGATCAGCGTCGCTGAGCACGTGAGGCTGTGCAAGCCCGGCCACTCGCAGGTGGGTGTTGCCGAGATCGCCGTAGACGTAGCAACCATCCAGCGAAGGCAGTCGCGGGTCGTGCACCACGTAACCGCCGATGACCCCATTACCGCAGAAGGACGCCACGCCGCAGTTCTCCGGATGCGGATACGCCAGGACAGGGAAAACGGCTTGAGCGGGCGGCGACTTGCACAGCGCGTGGAAGCCCTCGTAGCACGGCCAACCATAGTTGGCTCCGGCGTTCTGACCCCGCAGGGCATAGTCGATCTCCTCGTAGCTGTCCTGTCCGACGTCTCCAATCACCATGGCACCCGTCACGCTGTCGAACGAGAACCGCCACGGATTGCGCAGGCCGTACGCCCACACC
>JAFAZV010000001.1 GCA_019239445.1 Solirubrobacterales bacterium | reverse complement strand
GCTCCAGAGCGGCCATCTCCTTCTCGAGCTCCTCTCGACGACCCTCGTCGTACTCGTCCTGATAGAGGTCCTCGGAATCCTCGTCACCAGGTTCGCGACGCCCGGAGGACTCGAGGGGCCCATCGCGGTTCAGCCTCGCGAGCGCCTGTTCGATCCGCGAACGCTCGCGGGAGAGCAACTCGCGTGCTTGTTCTTGGTCCATGACGGAAGACTAATGCGGCGCTGGCGCGACTGCCGAGGGGCAGGTTGGTAGCTTGCTCGCGGGACCCTCAGCAGAGCAGTACGGCTCAACTTGATTCGCTCTACCCGCCTCCTGCCCTGGCTTCTCGCCATGCTCGTTTTCGCCTGCGGCTGTCCGGCGGCGCCTGCGGCATCGCCAGGCCCGACGTTGCCGGGCCCGCCGTACATGGGCGTCGACACCTGGTACGGCTTCGGGTCCGCCATCAACCAGGCTACGGTCGTCTCCTTGACCGACGCCGTGCTCGCGCGAGGTCTCGCCTCAGCCGGCTACCGGTATGTCTGGCTCGACGCCGGTTGGTGGCAGGGCGATCGCGCTCCGGACGGCGCCATACGCGTGGATCCTACTCAGTGGCCGAACGGGATGGCGTGGATGGTGCAGTACATCCACTCAAGGGGGCTTCTAGCCGGCATCTACACCGACGCCGGTGCCGGAGGATGTAACAGTGGCGGCAGCCTAGGGCACTATCAGCAAGACGTGAACACGTTCACGTCTTGGGGCTTCGACGCGGTCAAGGTGGATTACTGCGGCGGCAACGCGCTGCGCATCGATCCGCGAGTCGCCTTCAGTCAGTTCGCGCAGGCTTTGGCCAAGGCCGATCCGCATCGACCCATGCTGTTCGCCTTGTGCAACGGGGCCGTGCCTGGGGAATATCCCGGCCACTACCCGTCGTATGACAAGTCAGCCTTTGCGTCGTTCTCGTTCGCCCCGCAGATCGCGACCAGTTGGCGCACCGGGCCTGACATCGGCGTTCCCGGCAGCGTCGTCTTCGCCAGCGTGCTCCGCAACTTGGTCCTGGACGCCGCGCATCCGCGCGCGGCGGGTGGCGGACACTGGAACGATCCCGACTACCTCGTGCCTGAGGCGGGAATGAGCGCGCTCGAGGCGCAGACGCAGTTCACGATGTGGGCGATGATCGCGGCGCCGATGATGCTGAGCGGCCCGATCATGAGCTATTCGCCCCAAACGCAGAAGATGGTCACCAATCGCCGGGTGATTGCCATCAGCCAGGACCCGCTTGGCCTGCAGGGAAAACAAATCGGGCGCACCGGCATGGTTCAGATCTGGCGTAAGCACCTGGTCGGTGCCGAGAACGCAGTCGCGCTGCTGAATCCGGGCGCCAGACGCCAGCGGGTGCTGTTGACGCCGGCGCGGGCCGGCCTTCGGGGCGTCCAGGAACTTCAGGCCGTCAACGTCTGGACGGGGCGCGTGATCGCGCGGCGTACGAGGAGACTCCGCTTGGCCGTGCCGGCGCACGGTGCCGTGCTCCTCCGTCTGCGGGCAGCGACGTCGCGGCCGGCGGGTGGCGTCGGGCTGGGCTGACGCCAGCGACGGTCTGGGCGTATCGACGCGCGCGCACCTCCCGACAGACGACGAGGAATGACCACACCGCGAGCACGGTGGCGGAGTGGTCGCGTTTGTGGTCCTCTGAGAGCAGGTTTTGCGACGACTGGCGGCGCGCACCCGCTGTGGTCGCGTTAGTGGTGGTCCTGGACGGACGATGGGGGACGGGACAGCGTCTGTCAGGAGACGCCATCATCCACCTGTGCTCGAGGCGCTGCTCTTCGACGTCAATGGCACGCTGACCGACACATCGGCGCTGGGCGGGGTTTGGGGTCGGCCGGATTTGGGCGATCGCATCCTCCAGCAGGCTGTGTCGACAGCGATCGTCGAAACTCTGCTCGATCGTCCGACGCGTGCCTTCGGGGATCATCTACAGGCCGCGCTCGAAGTTGTCGTTGCGGACGCGAAGCTCGATGAGGGCCTGATCGAGCGTGCGGGCGCGGTCGCGACCGCGCTTCCGGCTCGGCCGGGTGCGCGTCAGGCGTTGGGCATCCTCCGCGACGCCGGACTTCGGCTCGCCGCACTTACCAATTCCGGAGCCGAAGCTGGACGCCGCACGCTAGAGGCTTGCGGCCTCGCTCCGACGCTGGATCTGGTGCTCGGAGTCGATGCCGTGGGGTGCTTCAAACCGCATCCCGATGTCTACGCCTACGCCGTCTCGAAACTCCGCCGCGACCGTTCGGAGGTGGCGCTGGTCGCGACGCATCCGTGGGATCTAGCCGGCGCGGCACGTTGCGGTCTACAAACGGCCTGGGTGAAGCACGACGCTCGTGCCTGGCCAGCAGTGTTCCCGCCTCCCGACGTCGAGGCCATCACCCTGGAGGATCTGGCAACGGAGCTCGTCGCTCTCGCCGCCTGAGACTCGCTCGCCGCCTGAGACTGAGAAGCCTGCGCCCCGCCGACCGCGACAGGAACGGATCGCTGCGCATAATGCGCCTGTGGGCGCCCGAGCGCTGATCCGCCGGCTCGTCGAACCGCCCGCGGGCTCGACGCGCCGAATCCCAGCCGGCCCGGCGCGGGGCGTCACGTTCGCGGCCGAGCCTGCGGCGACGGCCTCGGCCGATCTGTGGGTCGGGCTGTTCGAGTCCGAGATCGCCCCCTACGTCCGCCGGTTCTGCCGGCCGAGCACGATCAGCGTTGACGTCGGCGCCCATTCCGGTTACTACGCGCTGACCTTTGCCGAGCGCTGTCGTGCCCCCGTGATCGCGTACGAGCCCGACGCGGCGGCCTGCGCGCGGTTCGCTCGCAACCTGGACCTCAACTCGTCGATCGCCCCGTGGGTGGAGGTCCGCGCCATCGCTGTTGCTGGCGTAGACGGACCTGGTTCGGTCACGCTCGATGCTGACCTGGTCGATGTCGGGAGAGTCGGTCTGCTCAAGGTCGACGTGGATCGCGCTGAACTCGCTGTCCTCGAGGGCGCCCGTCGGCTGCTCGCCGGCGCCCATCCGCACGTGATCCTCGAGACTCATTCCGCCGAGCTTGAAGACGCCTGCGCGTGCGTGCTCGTCGAGTCCGGATACGCGCCCCGAGTCATCACTCCGCGCAGGATCCTGCCTCAGCACCGTCCAACCGGGCACAACCGTTGGCTCGTCGCGGAAGGGATCTGATGTGCGCCCTCGGTCGTTTTGCCAGATTCAGGCGTTGTTGCCGTTCGGAGCACCGCCGCCGTGCCGGCATCCAGGGCCGGCGGCAGCATTGAAGGAGTCGTCGAGGTGGATCTCGGCGGTGCCGCCGCTTGCCTTCCTGACCGTTACTTCATAGCCGTGGCCGGTGAAGTCCGTCGTGACGTCAGTTGCGGTTCCACCGGCGGCGGCCTTGACAGCGGCGGCCTTCGCCTTCGCCGCCGCGTTGCCGGTGACCGGCTTCTCAGCGTCCTCATGGGCCGCGCTCCCGTGCGCTGGACCGTCGAAGGCGGAGCGCGACTGAGAGTTCGACGCAGCGGACGTCGCCGCCGGACTCGGATGGGAGGCGAGGGTCGTCGCGCCGGAGGTCGTAGTGCCTGACGTCGCGGCGTCGGCGATGGCAGCGCCTCCGACCGCCGCCGCACCGACAGCGGCGCTCGTGACGAGGACCGATCTCATGTTCCTCAAGTGGCTCTCCTTGGCAGGTCGGGGTCAGGAGGCGCCATCGTGGGGGGCTGGCGTGAGAGATTTGGGAGATCGATGTAAGAAGAACGCAAGGACGGGCGTACCCGCGCCCGTAGCGCCGGCGGTTGGTTTCGCCAACGCTCGCGCAGTCTCGCTGCGCTCTCCGGCGGAGACTTACCCGAAGCTCTTCACGCGCCGGCGGCGGGGGGGCGCCGCGTCCGCGGCCAGGTCGAGGCCGGTCTCGAGCGCCTCGAAATGGGCTCGAGCCGCGGGCTGCCACCGCTCGTGGCGGCTGAGAAACAGGTTGTGAGCGCGGCTGCGCGGCCAGCTTGCCGGGAGCACCTCTGCCGGCAGGTCCGGATCGAGGAACGGGAACCGACGCCACGCGTGAACCAGCAACGCCTGCATCCGGAAGCACGCCTCCGCGCTCGACGGACGCACGCGCGAGAAGTCGTCGAGGAAGGTGCGGTACTGCTCGCGGACCGCGTCCAGGTCCCATGCTGCTGCCACCAGCTGGCGGGCGTCTCCGATCGCGCCGAACTCGGCCACGAACGAGGTGGCCTCGGCGACTGGCTCGTCCGCGATCGCGGCCGCAACCTCGTTCTGGCGCTCGACATGCGGCGTGATCCACAGCCCTCCGCCCAACGAGCCCAGTCCGGTCCAGGCCAGACGTGTGCGCAACTGGTGGCGCACGTCTCGACGATTCTCTGGGACGCGCAGGACCACGAGCAGCCATCGCCGGTCCCACCGCGACGGCTCGCCGAAGGAATAGATGCGCTCTGCACCGGTGCGAAGCAGAGCCACGGTACGTTCGGTCAGTCGCATCCGTGTCCGGCGGCCACGACGCTCCGTATGGAGCCAACCATCGCGCGTGCTGCGCGACAGCGCCTGACGCGCGGCCTGGTTACTGTAGCCAAGTGACACGAGGGACGCCACGAGCGTCTCCTGCCAGACCCCACCAGAACGAGGCAGCAGATATTCACCGAGCACGGTCAGGAGTAGCGACCGCGCCGCAGGCGCGCCGACCGACCGTCTTCGCAGTTGTTCGTTCACGACGAGCGGACAGTAGCCGTTCGCCCTGACGCGCAGATCGGACCTCGATCCCGGGCGACAATCGCTTGACGACCGTCGCCAACGCGTTTTATGATTGCAGCCACTCACACGATCGGCGCGAGGAGAGTGAGGCAGGCAGAGTCGACCCCGTCGGCAAGAAGTTGGCGTACCTGATGTGGCTTGGCGCCGTGTTCACCTGTCACAGGCGTGGCGGCTTGCGTAACCCGCGCCAAGTGAAGCCCGATCACCCCGTACAGGAGCAGCGCGTTCATGACACCTGGAGTTCATCGTCACCGTGCCAGCCGACCCGCGCCACGCCGTTGGTTGCGCTTTACGCCGCTGCTGGCGATCCTGGCCGCGTATGTCGCCGCGGTTCTCGTGGGCACGTCCTCCGGCGCCTACGCGTCAGCGCATGAGACGGGAGCACGCGCGGCATCAGCCCACCTGGCGTGTGACGGCGCGGCACTGAAGGCGGCTCTGCCCGCGGGCGCCAC
>JAFAZV010000269.1 GCA_019239445.1 Solirubrobacterales bacterium | reverse complement strand
CGCGCCCGGCCGCCCGTTCATCGTCATGGAGCTCCTCCCCGCGGGATCGGTCGCCGACGCCCTGCGCGTGCGCGAGGTCCGGCCCGATGACCCGCTGCGCTGGCTGCGCGAAGCGGCCGAGGCGCTCGACTTCGCCCACCAGCAAGGTGTGGTGCACCGCGATATCAAGCCTGCCAACCTTCTGCTCGACCGCAGCCGGAGCCTCCACGTGGCCGACTTCGGCATCGCTCGGGTCATCACCGACGACCCGATCACCCGCACCGGCCAGGCCTTCGGAACTGCGGCCTACCTATCGCCGGAGCAGGCGAAGGGCGAGCCGGCCACCGAAGCCAGCGACCGCTACGCGCTGGCGGTCGTGGCGTTTGAGCTGCTCACCGGCGAGCGTCCCTTCAACGCCAGCCATCCGGCGGCGCAGGCACGCCAGCACATCGAGGCCGAACCTCCGCGCGCGAGCGCCCGCAAGCCGACGCTGCCCGTGGCTGTGGACGGCGTCCTGGCGCGCGGCATGGCCAAGCGTCCGCAGGATCGCTGGCCCAGCACCCGCGAGTTCGCCGACGCGCTCGCCGGCGCGCTGCGCGTGGATCCGCCCGCGGAGGCCCCGACCGTGATCGCACCCTCGCGGCGGACGCCGACACGGAGCACCCGAGTCGTCGCGGCGCCCGTCTCGTCGCCACCGGCGCTTCCACGACGCAGCACAGTTCCGCCCCGGCCCGACGCCCGCCCGCCGTTCTCACTCCTCGAGCCGCCTCCGCGGCGCCGGCGCTGGCTTGCGCTGGCTGCCCTCGCGGCCGTCGTCGTCGGCGTCGCGGCCGCCATCCTCGCCACCCAGAGCGCCAAGCACACGGGGGCTGCCGCGCACCATTCCGGCCGTACCACGTCCGCCGCGGCTGCGCCCGCGCTTCGCAGCAGCGCGCATCACACCGCGACGAGTACGGCCGCCAGCAGGCCCGCCGGCACGACGTCCGCCGGTGGCGCAGCCAGCGCCGAAACCCCCGGCGCGACGTCGACCGCCGCCGCGCCACCAGCGTCTTCAGGAACCACGAGTGGATCTTCGTTAGGGACCGGCGGCGCTCAGAGCGCCGCCACTTCGCCCACCGGGTCCTCGTCCGGCACGGGCCCTTCCTCCTCCCCGGACGCGCTGGAGGCCCGAGGGCACGCGCTGATGCTGAGCGGCAACTACAACGACGCGGTCGGCGTGCTCCGCCAAGCCGTGGCCGCCGCGCCGCACGGAAGCCTGACCTACGCCTACGCCCTGTACGACCTGGGGCGCTCGCTCCGGCTCTCAGGCAACCCGCAGGCGGCGATCCCGATCCTGCAGCAGCGGCTGCAGATTCCCGACCAGCCCGACGTCGTTCGCCAGGAGCTCCAGCTCGCGCTGACCCAGACCGGCGTGCCCGCCGGCCAGGCGAAGAAGGCGGCGCGCGGCGGCTGACGCCGCGCTCCCGCGAAGTCGTGGCTGACCCTGTACCCGGGGTCGAAAACGTCGTTCTCGCCCCCGGTGTGGTTGCGAAACGACGTTTTCAAAGCGACTGCGCGGTGGGATTCGGTCGGGATCGACCGCGCCGCTAGCGCGCGAATCCAGCCGGACCGCGCCGCCCCACGAGCTCTTGCTTGACCGTAAGCGAGGCGAGCGCCGCCTCGACCGCGTGTCGCCCCGTGTCGCGCTTCGCGCCGCCCTGCACCCGCGCCAGCGCCTGCTCCATCGTGTCCACGGTCAGGACCCCGAACCCGCACGGCACACCGGTGGACAGCTGCACGTTCTGGATCCCGCGCGCCGTCTCGGCACATACCCAGTGGTAGTGATCGGTCTCGCCCCGGATAACGGCCCCGAGGCAGACTACGATCGCGTAGCGCCCGGACTCGGCGGCGTACTTGGCCGCGATCGGCAGCTCGAACGCACCGGGAACGTCGAAGGAATCGATCTCGTTCAGCCCAGCCTGCGACAGGGCCGCGCGAGCGCCTGCGACCAGCCGCTCGGCCAGCTCCTCGTAGAACCGCGCCACGCAGAGCGCGACGCGGCCCTCAGCCGGCGCCATCCCGGCGTCGGTCGTGCTCGAGCTCGTCGTGGATCATCTCTTCGTCGAGCGCGAGCCCCTGATGGTGGAGCGTGTGGCCGAGCTTGTCTCGCTTGGCTCGCAGGTAAGCCTCGTTGTGCGGGTTGGCCACGTGCTGGATCGGGATCTGGTCGGTCACGGACAGCCCGTAGCCGGCGAGACCGGAGATCTTCTTCGGGTTGTTGGTCAGGATGCGGATCGAGCTGAGGCCGAGGTCGACGAGGATCTGGGCCCCGATCCCGTAGTCGCGTAAATCAGCGGGCAGGCCGAGCCGCAGGTTGGCGTCGACGGTATCCAGGCCCTCCTCCTGGAGCTTGTAGGCGCGGAGCTTGTTGAGCAGGCCGATCCCGCGCCCCTCCTGGCTCAGGTAGAGCAGTACGCCGCAGCCCTCGCGCTCGATCATCGACAGAGCCGAGTCGAGCTGCTCGCCGCAGTCGCAGCGCAAAGAGTGGAACACGTCGCCGGTGAGACATTCGGAATGCACCCGCACGAGGACGTCGTCCGCCTCCGCCACGTCTCCCTTGACCAACGCGACGTGATGCTTGCCGTCGACCAGCGAGCGGTAGCCGACGGCGATGAACTCGCCGAACGCGGTCGGCAGCTTCGTTGCCACGACCCGCTCCACCAGCTTCTCGTGCCGGCGCCGGTAGGCGACCAGATCGGCGACCGTGACCATCTTCAGCCCGTGACGCTCGCAGAACGGCGCCAGGTCCTTGACGCGCGCCATCGAACCGTCGTCGTTCATGATCTCGCAGATCACCCCGGCCGGGATCAGCCCGGCTAGGCGCGCCAGATCAACCGCTGCCTCGGTCTGTCCAACCCGCTCGAGCACCCCACCTGAGCGGGCCTTGAGCGGGAACACGTGACCGGGCTGGACGAGCTCGCGGGGGCTCGTCTGCGGGTCGATCGCGACTTGGATCGTCCGCGCGCGATCGGCGGCCGAGATGCCCGTGCTGACCCCGGAGCGCGCTTCGATCGAGACCGTGAACGCGGTCTCGAAGGCCGACTCGTTCTTGGCCGCCATCAGGTCGAGTCCGAGCTCGTCGCAGCGCTCGGGGGTCAGCGCCAGGCAGATCAGACCTCGTCCCTCCTTGGCCATGAAGTTCACCGCCTCGGGCGTGACGAACTGCGCCGCCATCGTCAAATCGCCCTCGTTCTCCCGGTTCTCGTCGTCTACGACGACCACCATCTTGCCCTGGCGAAGATCGTCGATAGCCTCCTCGATGGTCGAGAACGGAGCCTTGACCGAGCTCATGTCCTGGCTCCGATCAGCTTCTCCACGTACTTGGCCAACACGTCGACCTCCAGGTTCACCCTCGTCCCAGGCCGCGCCCCTCCGAGGTTTGTCCGTTGCAGCGTCTCAGGTATCAACGAGACGGTAAACGAATCGCGATCCGCCTCGACGACGGTCAGCGACACGCCGTCGACAGCCACCGATCCTTTCTCGACCACGTAGCGCAGCACCGTCGAAGGCGCTTCGATCCGCACCTGGCGCGCGAAGCCGTCCTCGGCCACGTCCGCGACCACGCCCAGCCCATCCACGTGCCCTTGGACGACGTGGCCTCCGAGCCGATCGCTGGCGCGCAGCGGCAGCTCCAGGTTGACCTGGCTCCCAACCTCAGCGTCGGCAAGCGAGCTTCGCTTGAGCGTCTCGTTCATGACATCGGCGGCAAACTGCTGGTCCTCGCGCGCGACGGCGGTCAGGCACACGCCGTTGACTGCCACCGAGTCGCCCAGCTCGAGCTCGCCCGCGAGCAGGGATCGAACCGTCAGGCGGACGCCATCACCGGAGCGCTCGACCGCGACCAGCTGGCCCACCTGCGCCACCAAGCCGGTGAACACGCGCTACCACTCCCTCATCCGCGCCGAGATCAGCAGGTCCTGCCCGACCCGCCTGCTGTCGAGCGTCAGCGCTGGCATCGCTTCGGCGATCGCCTCAGCGCCCTGCCCCTCGAGCGGGTCGCGCGCGGTCTTGCCGCCGAGCACCATCGGCGCCAGGAACAGGCGCATCTCGTCGATCTCACCCGCGTCCAGGAACGCCCCGGCCAAGTGCGGGCCCCCCTCGAGCAGAATCGACGCCACATCCTGCGCTCCCAGCTGATCGAGCGCGGAGCGCACTCGCCCGGGCTCGTTCTCGCCCGTGGCCACGACCACCGCGACTCCGTGCGTCTCGAGTGCGTCGGTCGCTGCGCGGGGCGCCGCGCGGGACACGACCACGATGAGCGGGATCTGTCGCGCGTCGCGCACGAGTTGCGAGCTCAGCGGCAGCCGCGCCAGAGAGTCGAAGACGATCCGCCGGGGCTGGCGATGAACGCCGTCGACGCGGGCGATGAGCTGAGGATCGTCCGCCAGCGCCGTTCCGATCCCGACCGCGACCGCGTCGCACTCGGCGCGCCACCGATGCGCCAGCCGCCGGCTGTCCTCGCATGAGATCCATTTCGAGTCCCCGCGCTGAGTGGCGACTTTCCCGTCCAGCGACATCGCCGACTTGAACAGCACCCACGGCCGCCCGGAGCGCGCCAGCTTGCGGAACGGCTGGTTCACCAGGCGCGCGCGCGTCGCAAGCTCGCCGTCGGCGAGCACCACCTCGATCCCCTCGTCGCGCAGGATCCCGAGACCCCGGCCCGAGGCGTGCTCTGAAGGGTCGTCCGAGCCCACGACCACCCGCCCGATCCCGGCGCTGCGGATCGCGTCGGTGCAGGGCGGCGTTCGCCCGTGATGGGCGCAGGGCTCGAGTGAGATGTACATCGTCGCGCCGCTCAAATCGCGTTCGCCGGCCGCCTGGATCGCGTTGACCTCGGCGTGTGGCCCTCCGAGGTCCTGGTGAAAGCCCTCCCCCACCGGCTCGTCCTGCACCGCCACGACCGCGCCCACCAACGGGTTCGGGCTGACTCGGCCGCGGCCACCGTCAGCCAGCTCGATCGCGCGCGCGAGCAGGCGGTGGTCGGTTTCGGTCTTGAGCGCCATGCGTCTCGCTTAGAGCATATGACCCCGCCCGAAGCTGAACGGGCTCCAGGTTCTCCCGCGACCAAGGGTCGACGACCGTCTCGTTGCGGAGGCGCAATCTGCACTTTCTGCGGATTATCCGAACAAACGTCCGGTTCGCGCCCTCAAGCCACCCCGCACTTCCCACCGTACAGCCGGTACACACTCAGTTCCGGCCCCGGCCGGCGATACTGGCGCGGGTAGTAGTCGGTCGACCAGTCGAAGCTGAACGGCACCGAGTGCGCGCCGCGCGAGAACGGGCTGATGTGGTAGATCCGCCGCGCCCGCGCCGCCAGCGAGGCGTAATAGGCGATGGAGGCCGGAGCCACGCCGGGTTGGGCGAAGGCACGACCGGCCTGGAGCGAGCCGATCATCACCCAGCAGTAGCCTCCGGCAACGTAGGAGTCGAGGAGCCCCGGGCGCAGCGTACGCTCGTACTTGTCGACCACGACGTAGCGACGCTGGCCGAAGGGCAGCGGCACTCCCTGGTCGTCGACGTCGGCCAGCCACGTTGGCCATCGATACCACCGCTCCCCGGTCGACGTCCACGGCAGCGACACGCCGACGTCCCCGGCCCAGTCATCCGGCACGACCGGCTCGATCACCACTTTCGCGCCCGGGGGCACGTGCGCGACCATCCACGTCCGGGCGATGTTGCGTGTGTCCGGGCGCGAGAGCACCGCGTCGTTGTGCACGACCGCGACGACGCTCTGCGCGAGCATCAGCAGCGCGACGACGCCGCCCGCCACCGCGGCCGGAACCCGCCGCCGGCGCACGAGCCAGCCTCCGAGCTCGACCGCCGCGTATGCCGCGATGATCGCCACGAGCGGGAAGATCGGCATCAGCCAGCGCCCGAAGTAGCGTTGCTGATGGCCCATGAAGATCACGAACGCGATTGGCGCCGGCAGCAGCACGAGGGCCATCGCCATCCGTCGCCGCAGCACGAGCAGCGCGCCGCCGGCGATCGCGGCGAGCGCCGGGCCCCAGCCGAGCCCCCACGTGAACGTCCACAGGTAGTAGCCGAACCCGCCTCCCGGCAGCGTTCCGAGCTTGACCGGATCCTGCCCGGCCGACAGCGAAGCCTGCTGCGAGACCCCCGCCTGAAACGCGGAGAAGTCGAGCACCGCATACGGGTTGGCGATCACGAACGCGA
>JAFAZV010000255.1 GCA_019239445.1 Solirubrobacterales bacterium | reverse complement strand
CCTGATGCGCAAGCACACGCTCGAATACGACGACGTCCTCAACCAGCAGCGCGACGTGATCTACAGCTATCGCGACGAGATCCTCGAAGGCCGCGACATGAGCGACGCCGCGCGGGAAGAGGTCGCCAAGCTGATCGAGCGCCTCGTCCAGGAATACACCGCGGGCGACTTCGTGGAGGACTGGGACGTGCCGGGCCTGCTCGCCCGGATCGGCGAGATCTTTACCCCGAGTGCCGGCGTGCTCGAGGTCGATGCCGATCATGTCGACCGAGAGGAGCTCACGACGCAGCTCCAGGAGGAGGCGCTGGCGCTGTATGAGCGCCGCGAGCAGGAGCTCGGGGAGGAGCTGATGCGCGCCCTCGAACGGTTCCTGCTCCTGCAGATCATCGACCAGCGCTGGCGCGAGCACCTCTACGACATGGACTACCTACGCGAGGGGATCCACCTCCGCGGGTTCGCGCAGATCGAGCCGCTGGTGGCGTACAAGAACGAGGCTTTCGAGCTCTTCCGCGACCTGATGAACAGCATCTGGGGCGACTTCGCGCGGATGATCTTTCATGTCGAAGTGACGCTCGAGGCGGCCGACGGCGAGGCCCCGCCGCCGCCTGTCCCGCAGCGGACGCCGAGCCGGCGCTCGAGCTCGGCCACCGGCGGAGGCCGGGTCTCCTACTCCGGTGGCGGGATGGCGCAGCCGAGCGCGCTCGCGATGGCAGCGGCCAGCGCCGGGCCGGCCGAAGGCTACGCGGAGGAGGACGCGCCGCTCCCGGGTCCGGTCGAGCAGCGCCGGGTCGATGCCTCCGAGCAGATCGGCCGCAACGATCCGTGCTGGTGCGGGTCGGGCAAGAAGTTCAAGAAGTGCCACGGCGCCTAGGGGGCGCGGGATTGGAGAATTGGTTCGGAGGGTCCGAACCGATTCGCCAGAGTCTTTGACCGCGGGCGCGCATGCGCGCCCGCGCCGGCCCGCGCATGCGCGGGCCGAGGGGTCGGCGCATGCGCCGACCCCTACCCCCTGATTCGCATCAGCGCCACCGCGGCCACATAGCTGAGGCCGCCGATCGCGCCCAGCCAGGTGTACGGCGCGCCGCTGTGCCCGCGTGCCATCTCGACCACCAACGCGACGATGATCGGGCGAGCACGTCCGTGCCGGCGATCGCGGTGGCGTGGATGTCGATCTGGCGAAAGCGCTCGTCGCGGCCGTCGCCGCGCAGCCCGCGAATCGTCTCGCTGCGACCGCCAAGCAGGACCAGAGCACCGAAGGCGACCAGGATCCCGAAGGACTCGAGACCTCGGCTGGCGTGACCGCCGATCGACTGGGCGGCGAGCACGACCAGACCGAGCGCTACCGCGAACAGGGGCAGAAACCATTTCGACTTAGTGATCTGCATGGAACATCTCCTCGACCGGCATCTCGAAGAACCGCGCCAGCGCCATGGCCAGCGGCAGCGACGGGGTGTAGCGGTGCTGCTCGATCGAGTTGATCGTCTGTCGCGAGACGTTCATCGCCGTCGCGAGCTGGCCCTGCGAGAGGCCGCGCAGGGTGCGCATCTCCCGTACTTGGTTCCGCATCGATGTAAAGGTAGCTTGACAGACGGCGTTCATGTCAAGCAAGCTTTACAGATGCCCGCGATGGTGAGCGCTACATTGCTGGCGCGATGGTCGATCCAAGCGCACACCGTGTCTCCGACGAGCAGCGCGAAGCGTGCGCGAGCCAGCTGCGCCAGCACTTCGCCGCCGGCCGGCTGACCGACGAGGAGCTCGACGAGCGCTTACAGCGCGCCTATGCGGCGCGGACTCAAGCCGACCTGGCGGCGCTGAGCGCCGACCTGCCGCGCCTGCCGGCGACGCGCCAGGAGCAACGCGCCGAGATTGCGCGCCGGCGCGGCGAGCTGCAGCGCCGGCTGTTGCAGCAGGCGGGCGCCAGCCTCGGCGCGTTCGTGATCTGCACAGCGATCTGGCTCACGTCGGGTGCCAACGGTCAGTTCTGGCCGATCTGGGTCGCGCTCGTGGCGGTGATCCCGCTCGTGCGCAACGGCTGGCGGTTGTACGGCCCCGCGCCCGAGCTCGACCGAGTCGAGGAAGAGCTCGCGCAGCGCGAGCGTGGAGACCGCGCCCGGCGCTCGCGCTGAGGGCCGCGGTTCAGCCTTGCTTCTGGTGCCGGACGTGATCCGGCTTGATGACGAACTTGATCCGCTCTTCGCCGGGTTGGCGGAATGGGTACTCGTCCTGGCCGATGTACTTCTTGCTCAGGCTGTTGATGTGTTCGTCGGCACCGTCGCGCGTGGCGGTGGCGGTGCCGCGCACCTCGAGGTAGTTGTAAGGGTTGCCGGCCTCGTAGACGAGGACCGTGACGTGCGGATCGCGCTCGAGGTTGGTCGGCCACACACGGCCGATCGCGCTGTTGGCGGTGAGCACGCCGTCCTCGGCCGCCACCCAGACGATGGTGTTGTGGATCGAGCCGTCCTTGTTGTGCGTGGAGATGACTGCGTAGTTCGGCTTCTCGAGGAGCTCGCGCGGCCCCTCGTCGTTCAGTGTGGACATGGACGGGACTCTACCTTCGCCGCTGCTAGGGTGCTCAGAGCGATGGCTACCGCTTCCTCCTCCGAACCTCTCTCCCAGCGCCTCGCGGCCATCCGCGGCCAGCTCAAGCTGCTCGCGGATTATCTTTGACCCCGCTGGATTGAGTGAGCGCGTGGACGCGCTCGAGCAGGAGATGGGAGCGCCCGGCTTCTGGGACGACCAGGAGCGCGCCGCGCGCACGACCGGCGAGCACGCTCGCGCCACGCGCAAGTTATCGACCTACCGAGCACTGGCCCACGACGTGGATGACCTCGAGCCGCTGGCCGAGCTGGCCGAGGAGGATCCGGACATCGCCGCCGAGCTCGAGGAGCAGGTGCGCACGGTGCAGGCACGACTCGAGGCGCTGGAGGAGGAGCGGCTGTTCGCCGGGCGCTATGACAGCGGCAACGCGTTCGTCACCGTGAACGCCGGGGCCGGCGGGACCGACGCCCAGGACTGGGCAGAAATGGTCCTGCGCATGGAGATGCGCTGGGCCGAGAAGCGCGGCTTCGAGGTCGAGCTGCTCGAGGTCTCACCGGGGGAGGAGGCGGGGATCAAGTCGGCAACCTTCCTGGTCAAGGGCGAGAACGCCTACGGCTTGTACAGCGGCGAGAAGGGCGTGCACCGACTGGTCCGGCTCTCGCCGTTCGATGCCGCGCACCGGCGGCAGACGAGCTTCGCCGGCGTCGAGGTCTCGCCGGTGGTCGACGACATCGAAGACATCGCAATCGACGACGACGATCTCCAGATCGACACCTATCGCGCCAGCGGGGCGGGCGGACAGCACGTCAACAAGACGGACTCCGCCGTGCGGATCACCCACAAGCCGACCGGGATCGTCGTCCAGTGCCAGAACGAACGTTCGCAATCCTCGAACAAGGCGGAGGCGATGACGATGCTGCGCTCGAAGCTGCTCGAGCTCGAAGAGCGCCGGCGTCGCGAGGAGATCGCGCGCGAGAAGGGGGAGGCGCAGGACGTCAACTTCGGCTCGCAGATCCGCTCCTACGTCCTGCACCCGTACACGATGGTCAAAGACCACCGGACCGACTTCGAGATGGGCGACGCCAACCGTGTCCTCGGCGGCGACCTCGATGGGTTCACCCGCGCCTACCTGCTGAAAGCGGCGCGATGACCGACTCGGCGCTGACCGACGTTCCTTCTCGTGGCGAGACAGCTGAGGGCCCGCCGGCCGCTCAGCCCACCGCGCCCTATCTCGACGCAATCACCGCCTACGGATTTCGCGGCTCCACCCGCTTCCACGTTCCCGGGCACAAAGGCGGCGCCGGCGCCGATTCCGGCTTGCGCAATGCGCTCGGCGAGCGGGCGCTCGAGCTCGATGTCCCGCAGGACATCGAGGGGATCGACGTGGGACCCTCGCCGACGCCGTACGAGCGGGCCGAGCAGCTCGCGGCGGACGCCTACCGCGCCGCCCACGCCTGGTTTCTCACCAACGGCGCCACACAAGGCAATCACGCGCTGTGTCTGGCGCTCGCGGGCCCAGGGTCGTGCGTAGTGCTGCAGCGTAATTCGCACGCCAGCCTGATCGACGGGCTCGTCCTCAGCGGCGGGCAAGCGAACTTCGTCGCGCCCGAGTACGACGCCGAGCGCGGCATCGCGCACGGCGTGACGCCCGAGACACTCGCGACGGCGCTGGCCGAGACCCCGCATGCGACCGCGGCGTTCATCGTTTCGCCGACCTACTACGGCATGGCCGCCGACGTCGAGGCCTGCGCCGAGGTCGCGCACGCGGCCGGCGCGGCGCTGATCGTCGACAACGCCTGGGGCGCCCACTTCGGCTTTCACCCCTCGCTCCCGCGCTCACCGCTGCAGCTCGGCGCCGACGCGATCATCGCCTCGACGCACAAGATCGTCGGCAGCCTCACCCAGTCGGCGATGCTGATGGTTGCCGAGAGCGATCGGCTGGATGCCGGAGCGATCGCCCGCGCCGTGCGGCTGTTGCGCTCGACCAGCCCGAGCGCGCTGCTGATGGCCTCGCTCGATGCGGCCCGGCGGCAGCTGGCGGTTCACGGCGAGGCGCTGCTCGAGCGAACCATCGCGGCCGCCGCCCATGCGCGCGAGGCGATCGATGCCGTGCCGGGCTGCACGGTCATCGGTGACGGACTCGTGGGCGAGCCGGGCATCGCGGGCTGGGATCCGCTGCGGATCGTGATCGACGTACGCGCCACCGGCTGCACCGGGTACGAGGTGGCGGCGGCGCTGCGCGCCTCGTATGACATCTACGTCGAGCTGGCCACGCACGCGACGCTGGTTCTGGTCCTCGGTCTCGGACAGCCGGTGGAGCCGCTCGAGCGGCTCGCGCACGACTTCGCCGAAACCGTCAAGCGAATGTGGCGCCCTGGCGAGGCGCCGCTGCTGGCGCGGCCGGCGGGCGCGTTCGAGCACGAGACCGTCGTCCCCCCGCGCGACGCTTTCCTGGGCGCCGGCGAGGCGGTAGCGGTCGAGGACGCCGTCGGGCGCGTCTCGTGCGAGTCGATCGCCGGCTATCCGCCGGGGGTGCCGGCGCTGCTCCCGGGCGAGCGAGTGACCGCCGAGGTGGTCGCTTATCTGCGCGAGCTCACGGCCGCGGGGGCGCGGCTGCACGGGGCGGCGGATCCGACGTTCGCCACCGTGCGGGTGCTGGTCGACGAGCGCTGAAGGTGCCGGGGCCGGCCGCCCCCGGCACCAACCGCAGGCTTACGGCTTGACGACCACCGTTCCCTTCATGAACGGGTGGACCAGGCAGATGAAGTGATAGGTGCCCGGTGCCGTAAAGGTGATCTTCCCCGAAGGCGGGAACGGCGTGGAGCTCTCCCGGTCGAGTACCCCGGTGTTGGCGAAGCCGTTGCCATGGCTGCTCGGGTTCAGCGTGATCGATCCCGGCGGATCGCTCGAGTAGACCGTGTCCCCGGGGAATACCGGCTGGGTCCCGAATGCCGTCGCGAGTGCTTGTAGGTACGCGGCTGGTCCGAACGTCGCCGTGTGGACCTCGCGGGTGCCCTTTGCCATTGCGAACGTCACTGTCGTGCCGTTCTTGACGGTGAGCTTGCCCGGGAACATCGCGTACACCTCGAGGCCGTTCGCGCCTGAAGCGCCGAGGCTGACGTTCGGTCCTCTTGGGTTGGTCCTGTCGAGCTTCTTCGCGCCGGCAAAATAGCCCGCTTCTTCCTTGGCTAGCGTCTTCGCGTCACTCCTCGCGCTCGGGACCCTCGTGCCTTTCGACTTCACGACCACGTAGCCGACCATGCCGGGGTGCACGTCGCAGTAATACTTGTACACGCCAGGTTTGGTGAACTTGAGCTTGAAGTCGGTCGGCTTGCCGATCGGCAGTCCCGAGTCGAGGCGCTTCGAGCCGTCGTAGGTCCCGCCCCGGCTCGCGGTGAGTAGCGCCGGGTTGAGGCCGAGCGCCGGGACCTTCCCGTTGAACCAGAAGGGATTCCCCGCCGCGTCGTTGACGCCATTGACTAACTGGCCGGTTGGGAGGATCAGCGGGAGGTCAGCCCCGCCCTTCTTCGGGAAGTCGACCGTGTGGAAGCCGTTGGCACTCGCCTTTCCGTTCCACACAACCGTGTCGCCGGCGTTGATCGTGACGCGGTTGATCAGGAAGTTGTCGACGCCGCCGCCGGTCTTCTTTTGGAGCTGGTTCTGGAAGTTGACCGGACCGCCGGCATAGACGGTCTTGGTTGCGGCCTGCGCGGTCGCCGAGACGGCCAAAGACGCGCAGAAAACCGCGAAGACTCCGAGTCTTCGCTGCATGACACCCCCAACATTCGGTTGACCCTACACGCCAACCCTACACATCCCGCGTGCTGGTTGCCACTAAATCTTCACCAAGGCGTGCCCCTGACACGACCGGGCGCGCTCCGTTGCGCGGGCCGCGCTCCCCGGCTCACTCCATCGGAGCCGGAGAGCGCTACAGCGGGTTGTGGCTAGGCCTTGACGCGGTAGACCAGGCCGAGGCCGGTCTCGCCGACGTACACGTAGCCGCCGTGGACGCCCAAGCCGACGATCGGGGCCTGGAAGCCGCTCAGCAGCGTCTTCGTCGGGCCGCCGGAGATCGGCGTTGAGACGACCAGTTTGGACAGAAACTCCGACAGGTAGACCCGATTGCCGATGATCCCCACGCCCATCACATCAGCGTGGGGTGCGAAGAACTTGAACGGCTTGGCGAAGCCCTTGCAGAGCTTCGGCTTTGTCCAGTTGCACTGCGGGAAGCCGTAGTTCTGGCCGCGCCTGACCCGGAGCAGGAAGTCCGGCGGGTTCGTCGCTCCGGTGTCCTGACCGAGATTGGAGACGAACGGCGAGTTCGACCCGGTCGGGAACGCCATCTGCCACGGCTGACGGATTCCGGTGGCGAACACCTTCAGATCCTTGCCATTGGGCTTGAACGACAGCATGTCGTACACGTACGGCGTCTTCGCCGGACCGTGGTCGTTGTTGTTGGTCAGCCCGACATCGACGCCGACGTAGAGCCGGCCGTCCGCCCCGAACGCGAGGCCGTTGAAGCCCTGGAACTTCTTCGGGGCCGTGTAGATCGCCATGCGCTTGGTGAACGCGCTGCCGTTCCAGCCGCTCCAGGCCAGGAGCTGGAATTTGCCGCTCGCGGGTGAGCCGCCGCTCACGTAGAGCGTCCCATTACGCCAGGCGAGTCCGGCGACGAAAGCGGGGGAGCCGGCGAGCTTGGTCGCCGTGCCGCCCTTGAGAACGAAGACGCCGCCACTGGGGGGTCCGTTCTCGGCACCACCGTCGCCGGCGAACACCTGTCCCGCCCCGAATGCGAACGAGGTTGGCGTGGACAGCCCGCTGGCGACGAGCTGGACCGGGTGCCCGTTGGTCGACGTGGGCAGTGGTGGCGGTGTCGCCGCGGTGGCCGTGGCGGCGAGACCTGCGGACGCGGCAAGGGCCACGCCCAGGGTTTTCGCTGTGCGCGAAAGCATCGTGCCTCCTGTTTGGGTAAATGCTCCCGCGGATGGATCACTGCCGGCCCCTTTTGCGCCCCTTCCGCGGGCGACGGCGGAAGTTAGCAAAGTCCGGGCTATGCTCGCGCCCAGCATGGCCGGCACCGCGGTTGAGGAGATGGTCGCGCGGGCCCTCGCCGAGGACGTTGGCGAGGGTGACCTGACAACGGGTGCGACCGTTCCGGCGCGGGCGCGCGCTCACGCGCTGATCAGCCAGAAGGAGCCCGGCGTCATCTTCGGCCTCGACGCCGCCGAGACCACCTTTCGCGTCCTCGACCGCGAGCTCGAATTCGAGCGCCGCTGCACTGAGGGAGCGTGGCGGGAAGGGGGCGAGGTGCTGGCGCTCGCCGGCGC
>JAFAZV010000250.1 GCA_019239445.1 Solirubrobacterales bacterium | reverse complement strand
GCGCGTGCGTCCGCCGGCGCGATCCATTCGTCATAGCGACTCGAGGCAAAGAACATCCGCAACCCGTCGAGCGGCGCCGGCGTCCGCTCGGCCGGGCGTCCAAGCAGCGAGCCCGTGAGCACGGCCGCCCCGGCAATCGGCCGTGGTTGACGAGCCAGCAGCTCCGCCACCACGCACGCCCCCTGCGAGAAGCCGCCGAGCACGATCCGCTGGTCGGGAATGCCCTCAGCCTGAATGGCGGCGAGTGCCGCTTCGCACGCCTCGATCGCCCACGTCAGATGAGGCTCGTTCTCGCTCACCGGATCGAAGTACCGCCTCGGGTACCAGCTGCGCTCCGCCGCCACCGGAAGCAGGTAGGCGACGTCATCCAGCTTCAACCGCTGCACCACATCGAGCATCACGCCCTCATCCTGGTCACGGCCGTGAACGAGCACGCCCGCCATCCTCGCTCCCGCCGCGGGATGCCCGGCCGCGACAGGAGCTCGAGCTAGGTGCGCGTTCACCGCGTCGCCTGCGCCAGCTCGCCTCCAGGCCCCACCCACGCCCGGCGTTCTGCCGTCAGCTGCGCGACCAGCGCGAGCACCCCCCGTACCCCCTCCCACCATCGCGAGTCGAGCATCAGAAAGGGGTGAAGGATCAAGACCTGCGTCCCGGACCCCGTCGCGAGAACGGCGCACAGCCGCTCCGCGGCTACGGCGGGCTGGAGCGGGGCTCGGCTGTCGCCCAGCCGCACACGGACGTAGTCGAAGCGATTCATCAGGTGGTACGCGTCGACCAGCTCCCAGTCGAACGGGATCGTCGCGGGTCTGTCTCCTCCCCCACCCGAGCCGCGAGCGGGCGACCACCATTGAAAACCGAGCTCGCGCAGCAGCGGCTGCGTCCTCACGGTGGACTCACCTCCCGGCGGCCGGAACGCCCGCGTCGGCAGCCCGAGCGCGCGAAACGCCCGAGCGGCGCGAGCCAGGAGGTCACCCTCCCGCTCCGGGGAGAGCTGCCCCCATGCTTCGTGGCGCCAGCCGTGAACCCCGAGCTCGTGACCGCGGCCGGCGATTTCGAGCAGCGCCTGCGGATAGAGCTCGCAGTTGAGCGCCTCGACGAAGAAGGTCGCGCTGAGGCCGAGCGCGTCCAGCTCGTCCAGGAGCCGCGGCAGCGCCATCGTCACCGACGCGTGATGGCCAAGCGCGACTTGGTGATCCCAAGTGCCTCGTTCGAGCTCGCTGGCCTCGCCGAGGTTATCGAAGCTGAGGACGATCGCGTGCGGTCTGGCGTGCGCGCCGGGGTCCGTCGTGCTCACGCGGGCGTCTGCCCGGCGAACAGCGGCGCGAGGTCGATGTAGATGCGGTAGTCGTTGATCGCGCCGCCGCGCTCGCGATAGATCGTCACCACCGGGACGGTTACCCGGCTCTCGTCGGTCTTCGTATACGTGACCTTGGCCTCGACGATGGTCGTGCCGTTTACGGTCCACTGCTCGACCAGGTCATGCTCGACGCCGTTCAGGTCCTGGCAGAACGCGCCCCACGCCTGACGCACCGCATCGCGGCCACGGATCGGGTCCGCGTTGCCGAAGCGCATCGTCACATCTTCGGCCAGGTGAGCGGCGAATCGCTCTGGCTCCATCGAATCGATGTCTATGAACAGTTGCTCTCGTGCCGGCATGGCTCTCCTTCCTCGGGCGGACGCACAGCGTAGAAGCTCCGCTGGGCTGCTCAGAGCGCTCGCAGCAACCGAAGTCAACCGGTCGAGCTGGTCGTGGCCGCCCCGGCGGACGGGCTCGCGGACAGCCCGGCGCAGGTGCGCAAGCTGGCGTAGTGCGCCAGGGCGCGGCGGGCCGCGGCGCCGTGCTCCACGAGCGGCTGGCCGGTGCCGGAGACGACGGCCGGGATGAACCGCGCGCTGAGCGGCGCATGTGGGTGCAAGGTGAGCTTCAGCAGCCCGGTGGCGGTGCTGAAGGAGTTCTCCCACCACAGGAAGTTCCCCATCCCGTAGGCAACGAACGTGTGTCCCAGCCAGCCCGACCCCTGGAGCATGTGCGCGTGCGAACCGACGATGATGCTCGCCCCGGCGGCGGCGAGCTTCGGCGCTAGCGAAAGCTGGTTCTGGTCTGGGCAAGCCATGCCTTCCGTCCCCCAGTGCATGAACACGACGACGATGCGGGCGAGCCGCTTCGCGGCGCGGACGGCCGCGAGCGTCCGGTTCAGGTTGATCGCGTTGGCCTCGCCCGGCCGGCGTGCTGTGGCCACCCAGGACGAAGCCAGCTCGGCCACCTGGGATATGCCGACGATCGCGATTTTCGTGCCGTTGATGGTGACCACGTAGGGCGCCCAGGCCGCCGCCGCGTTGACTCCCGCTCCCACGTAGGGCACATGTGCCGCCTTGGCCGCCGCCAGCGTGTCCGCCAGCCCGGTCTGCCCGTAGTCCAGGATGTGGTTGTTGGCTACCGTGACCAGGTCCACGCCGGCATCGCGAAGCGCGACGAAAGCGAGGGGGCTGGCCGCGAAGTGGTAGGTCTTCGGCTGCTGCTGGCCTCGGCTGGTGACCGGCGTCTCCAAGTTCACGGCCGCGAAATCGGCCGACTTCAGCGCCAAAGCGATGGGGCCGAACGTCGTGGCCGGATCCTTCAGCAGCCGCGCAACGCGCCCAGCGAAGTGCACGTCCCCCGCGAACGCCAACGTGATGTCACCGGAATGCGCTCCTGCGTGGCGGTGCTTGACGATCGGGCTGCCCCGGTCGGCCGCCGTGTGCACGGCGTTTGGAGCGGGAGCGCTCGCCGAGCAGGCCGCGCTCAGCGCCATCAGGCCGCTGGCCATGACGATGAGCAGCCGCTGGATTACCACGGCGCTTAGCCTACGACCGTCGCCACCTCCCGTCATGCTGAGCGAAACCTCCGCGAGGATTCTCTCGGCCGTCGCGATCGGGCATCCGAACGTCAGCGCTTTTGGAGATCGCGGTTGCTCAGGCTGCGCTGGAGCCGGCCACGTCGGTGCTGGCGCCACAGATCGCCCCGCCGGGGCACCCCCGGGCGGCGATGATGCGGCGGGGATTGACGATCCCGGCGAGGCTGATCAGGCCACTGAGGATCGCCAAGCCGGCGGCGGCAAGCGTCCCGACGCGGTAGCTGTCGGTGGACGCGCTGACGAGCGCCTGGTGGGCGGCGGGCCGGTCGGTCGGCGGAAATCGGCTGACGTCGACCACTAGCGGGTGGCTCTTGGCATCCCGCACGGCGGCGGCGTACGGTGAGGCGTGGCCGGACGTCGGCAAGCGCTGGTCAACCCCCGCAGCGAACACGCCGGCGACCACGGCGCCGATCGCCGCGACGGCGACCAAGCCAGCCACTCGGGCGACCGCGTTGTTGACCCCCGACGCCGCGCCCGAGTGCCCGTTTGGAACCGCTCCCAAAACGGTGGCGGTCAGCGGCGCGACAGTCATCGAGAGCCCGAGGGCGAACAGGGTGACGCCCGGGAGCACGCCGCTCGCGTAGGAAGCGTGCGCGCTGAGGCCGGCGAGCAGGAGCAACCCCGCGCCGGCGATCAGCGGACCGGCGCCCATGAACAGCCGCGGCCCCAGCCGGTCGGCCAGCGCACCGAAGCGCTTGGCGAGCAGGAAGGTGAGGATCGACATCGGCATCAAGGCCAGCCCCGCGGCCAGCGGCGAGTAGCCCGCCACCTGCTGAAGGAACACGACGAGGACAAACGTGACCGCGCTCAAGGCTCCGTAGAACAGCAGGGTCGCGGTGTTGCCGACGCGGAAGTTGCGCGAGGAAAACAGCTCCAGCGGCAGCATCGGCGCGCGGGCCCGCGACTCCCACGCCACGAAAACCAACAGCAGAAAGCAGCCGACGACGAGCGGTGGCAACACGCGCACGTCGGACCACCCGTAGCTCGGCTGCTCGATCAAGGCGAAGATCGGCCCAGCCAGGCCCAGCGCGCACAAGACGCCGCCCAGCCAGTCCACCCGCGCGTTCACCAGGGGCTGGCCGCGCGGGGCATGTTGAACCAGCCACAGCGTCAACAGCACGAGGGGCAGATTGACGACGAAGATCCAGCGCCACGATCCCGCCTGGATCAGAAGGCCACCGGCGAACGGGCCGATCACCGTGGCGATGCCCGTCCAGGCCGTCCAGCTACCGATCGCCGCTGCCCGCTGGTGTTCGGGGAAGGTGTCCATGATCAGCGCCAGCGTGCTCGGGACAAGCAAGGCGCCGGCGACGCCCTGCAGCGCCCGAAAGGCAATCAGCAACGAAGCGCTGGGCGCCACCGCGCAGAGCAGCGAGCCGGCGCCGAACCCGGCCACGCCGACGGCGAAGATCCGTCGGCGCCCGAGCAGGTCGCCGAGCGAGCCGCCGACCAGCAGCAGCGAGCCGAGGGTGAGCAGGTAAGCGTCAACGACCCACTCCTGCGTGCCTAGTCCACCGTGGAGGTCGGCGCGGATCGCCGGCAGCGCCACGTTGACCAGAGTGCCGTCGAGAAACGCCGCTGACGAACCGAGGATGCAGGCCAGCAGGGTCAGTCGCTGGCGTCGCGCCACCGAGCCCGCGGTTGGACCAGGCCGGGACGCATCGGCTTGCATCGCCTCGTTCATCGCCTGTGCCACGGCATCACAGTCGAGGGTCCAGACGCCAGCCGATGCGGTCAAGTCTGGCGCTGCGCACTTTGATGCCGAGCGTTATATGACATCAGTGACGCCTCCATCAGCATTTGGCCTTCGCCGTCTCAGCTATGGTCGGGCTGGATGGACCTCGGGCTCACCGACAAAGTCGCGGTCGTCACCGGCGCCAGCAAGGGCATCGGCTTCGCCGTGGTGGAGCAGCTGGTCGCCGAGGGAGCGCAGGTCGTCGCCGGTGCCCTCACCGTCGACAGTCTCGAAGGGCGCGACCGGGTGCAGGCAGTCGCGGTCGATCTGGCCCAGCCAGACGGACCGGGCGCCCTGGTGCAGCAAGCGGTGAAGAGCCATGGACGGATCGACCTGCTGGTCAACAATGTCGGCGCCGCACATCCCCGCCTGGACGGATTCATCGAGGTCACCGACGCTGACTTCGAGGCCTCGCTGCAGCTGAACTTCTTCGCCGCCCTCCGGGCTACGCGAGCGGCGGTCGCCGACATGCGCACGCGGGGCGAGGGCACGATCGTCAACGTCGCGTCGGTGAACGCTTTCTTCGAACCCGACGGAACGGTGATCGACTACGGTGTAGCCAAGGCGGCGCTGCTGAACCTGGCCAAGGCGCTATCGCAGGAGTTGGGGCCAAACGGGATCAGAATCACCAGCGTGTCACCCGGGCCGGTGGCAACTGACCTGTGGCTCGGCGCTGGGGGGATGGCGGACACGATCGGCCGGGCCAGCGGCACGGGCGCCGAGGCGGTCAGAGAACAGGCCGCAAACGCCATGGCGACCGGGCGCTTCACAACTCCGGCGGAGGTGGCCATGATCGTGGCCGTACTGGCCTCCCCGCGGCTGCCCAACGTCACCGGCGCCGACTGGGTGATCGATGGCGGCTTGATCAAGACGATGTAGGTGACTCACCCAAACCGCCCTCGCCCGCACCCACGGCTTCCAAGGCGGTTCTCAGCTGCCAGCGCGAGGTCACGCCGAGCTTGGGAAACAGCCGGTACAGGTGAGTGGCGATCGTTCGCGGGGAGAGGTAGAGCCGGTGGCTGATCTCGCGGTTGCTCAGGCCCGAAGCGGCCATGCGGGCGATCTGCAGCTCTTGGGGGCTGAGATCGGTGCGTGACTCGGCAACACGTCGCCGGCTGCGCTCGCCCGAGGC
>JAFAZV010000385.1 GCA_019239445.1 Solirubrobacterales bacterium | reverse complement strand
CGACCCGGGGATGAGTTGCTGGCGGCGTTCAGCCTCGAGGGCCGATACGTGCAGAGCGGCCGGTTCTTCTTCAGCTCCCTGCGCGATCGTGACCCACGGCTGCTGCGCGAAGATGGCGAAGCGCTCGTGGAGCTGGCGCAGTCGGGTGCCGCGCATGCTGCGCGCGACATCTCGATGCCCGGTGCAGCCGGTTCACTCCTGCAGCTGCTCGAGACCGCCGGGTGCGGGGCGACGCTCGAAATCGAACGCATGCCGCGCCCGCGCGGCGTGAGCATCGAGCAATGGCTGCTCACATTTCCAAGCTTCGGCTTCTTGATCGCCGCTGCGCCCGACCGCACTTTCGAGGCGCTTGAGCCATTTCGTAGGCGTGGCCTGGCCTGCGGTAGTTGTGGACGCCTCGATGGCTCGCGCGCACTCCGGCTCGCGGCGTCAGGCGCGACGGCGCAAGTCTGGGACTTGGCGGCCGAGGCATTCACGGGCTTGCCGACGCCGTCAGAGCGATCGACATGAGCTGGTGGACGACGCCGTGAAAGGGCGCCGGTGGCGCCTGCACCTGCCAGCCCAGGCGCTCGAAGAACGCAACGTTCGGCAGTTGCACGTGGGCGATCATCCGTTGGCCGCCGAGCAGCCGCGCGGTGGTCACGGCGAAGCGGACAAGCTCGGCGCCGAGGTGGTGAGCTCTGTAGTCGGCGAGGACTGCCAGGCGATCGCCCTTCCACTCGATTGCTCCTGGTTCGAGCGGATACACGCGAACCGCGCCGCACGGCTCTCCACCGATGAACCCGAGCGCGTGCAGCGTGCGAGGTTGTGCGTCATGGCCGTCAACGTCGCTTTCGGCGAACAGGCTCTGCTCTTCGACGAACACGGTTAGTCGCAGCCGGTAGTGGGCCTCGAGCTCCGCATCGGACACGGCGAGCCGACACAGGACCGAGCCGGCGCTACGCGGTGCGGCCGTAGATCGGGAGCTCACCCCGCTCACGCGCCTCCTCTCGCTTGAACACGCGCTCCCACGCCGATAACCCGGAGCACGCCTGACAGCGCGCACAACCCGCGGTGGCGACATCGTGGTCGAGGCCGCTCTCGGCGAGCATCGCCGAGACGGATCTGTACACCGACGCGACGTAGTCGGCCGGTGGGGCGGGCACATCGGCCATCAGCGTTCCTGTCACGGGGCGCAGCGGCACCACGAACGGGTACACGCCGAGGCCGATCGCTCGGCGGCACCCCGCCTCGATCAGTTCTCGACGCTCGCCCATGCCGAGGATGACGTACGTCGTCACCCGCCCGCGGCCGAAGATTTCTACGGCTCGCTCCCAGCACCGGAAGTACCCGTCGATGCCGCACTTTGCCTTGCCCGCGGCGACCCGCTCGAGCACATCCGGGTCGAACGTCTCGATGTGGATCCCGACGGCGTCGACACCAGCGTCGCGAACTTGCTCGAGCACCGACAGCTCGTCCGGCGGCTCAAACTGGACCTGGATCGGCAGCCCCGAAGCATCTTTGATCGCGGAAGCGCACCGGCTGATGTAGAGCGCGCCACGGTCACGGCGATTGATCGACCCCGTGGTCAGAGTTACATCGACCGCACCGTCGTAGTCACGGGCAGCAGTACACACCTCCGCGAGCTGGGCCGGCGTCTTGACGGGAATCGTCTGCTCGCCACGAGTGAGCTCTATGCCACAGAACCCGCACTGCTCGGGCGTCCCCCAGTAGATGCACTTCTGGACGACGGTCGAGGCGATCGAATCGAGGTGCAGGAGCGCGATCTTCCAGTACGGGGTCCCGTCCTCGGTCTGCATGTCATATATGCGCGGCTTGCGCGGGAGCTTGACCGGAGCAACCCGGTCTTCTCCGCGGTACAGCATTGCGCCCGCGTCCGTGACGTGGACCGTGTACGGCGAGCGGTTGACGAATGAAGCCTTCCAGGGGACGGTCAACGGCAGGCCGCGCACCCAGAGGAACAGCGCGTCGGAAGGCCCAGCGCCGCCTCTGCGGCCCGACCAGACGCCGCCGCCTCCCGCATCGCGGTCGTCCTGCACGTGGACGCCGAGCGACTGTAGCTCGACCAGCAGCCGCCGTTCGTCGAGGCCAGGAACCTGGACCGCCTCAGCCACGACCACCGAACAGCTCCTCGTAGTTCTGCCAGAACACGCGGTCCTTCAGTTCCTGGGAGATACCGCGGATGCCGTTGATCTTCCAGTACTCGCTGTCAAAGTCCGACCACGGCTCATCAGAGCCGAAGAACACGCGGTCGCCGCCAACGCCAGTGCGCTCGATCTCGGTCAGTAGCCAGCGGGCGCCGAAGCCGATCGCCCAAGACGTGTCGGTGTACACCTTGTACCCGTCCTGCACCCACTGCAGGAACTTCGGGACGAGCTTGATGTGCCCGGAGACGCCGCCGCCGAAATGCACGAGGTAGATCTTGCATCGCCTCCCGTAGCGCTCGACGAGCGGGATGAAGTTGTTGATGTCCGAGCTGCCACCGGGGCTCGTGTGGAAATGGAAAATCAGATCGTGCTTCTCGCAAGCTTCGAAGCATTCGTCGGCCAGGGCACGGGTTTCATCGTCCCATGTGCCCGGATCAGGGTTCCCGCCCAGCAAGAACGTCGTCTTCAGCGCGACCACTCGCGTCTCGCTTGCCAGCTTGAGCGCCTTGCGGGTCAGCTCGGCGTTCCTGGGCAGGAACGAAACCCAGACCGCGGCGAGCACCCGGTCGTTCGTCGTCGCCGCCTGCATCACCACATCGTTGAGGTCGAACGAGATCTCGTGCACGGGTACGCCGTAGTTCGACATGGTCAACGCGCGCTCGATCTTGAACTCATCCATGTGGTTCTTGACGAACTCGTTCGTGTCGCGATAGTCGTACACCGTCGGTTTGACGGGATGCTCGAGGTCGTAGAACTTCCAGGGCGGGATCTCACCGATGTGACAGTGGGCGTCAATGATCTTCTTCGGGTGAGTCGTCAAAGTCAGTCCTTTCGAAATTGCTCGCGCGCTTGCGCAACGCGTGCCTCCCACTCGTCGCGTCGATCGAACCTCCTCACCGGCATCAGCGGCGGCTTGTCGAGCAGCCAAGCGCCGTCGCGGGGATCGAGCTGCACGACCTCGAGCTCGTACGAGGCCGGGCCAGCCGGCTGGATCTCCGCCGAGGCGTGGATCGCACGCCCGGAGCGCACGTGCATCTCGAGGCGCTGAGAACCGAATGGCGTCACGTCTTCGAACAGGACGACCCATTCCGCGCCGGTGCGCCTGGCTTCGAGCAGCCGCTGCTGTGCGATCTCCTTGCCATGTTCGCGCATCACCTCGCGGTGGCGCTTGCAGAACGCGGCGTCGCGGACTGCATCGCGGTTCATCAGGATCGCCATGGACGGCGCCATACGGTCGACTGCTTCTGCCCCTAGACCCTGCTGCTCGTGCCACGTCCGCACGAGGTCATCCTCGGTATGAACGTCGCGCAATTCGTCTGAGATCGCCCGGATGACCTGTATGTACTGCTGGTACAGGTCGGCGTTGAGCATCACCGACGGGTAAACGACCGACTCGGCGTGCCGCCATGCGTCGACGGCCGCATCGCGATCAGCCACTGCGCCGGCGATCAAACGGTCCAGGTGTTGAGCTGGAACGCGCCGGAGCGCCAAGCAGTGAGAGCGGCATCGAGCACGTCGAGGGGATGAAATGGCTTGACGCCCTCCATCAGGAGATCCTCCGGGAAGCCGTACAGCGCGCCGGAGGCAAACCGGCATGCGTAGACCGTCCCGCCTTCGTCGATGAACGTGCCGATCTGCTTGTTCAGTGCCATGTGCCCCGGGAAAGCCTCGTCGCCCACCTTGGGAAAGCCGCGGGTTCCGGACGCCATCAGCACGCCTGGGCCGTACAGCACGAGCGTCGTGTCGAAACCCTTGCGGAGCACCCTCGTCGTCGTCAACAGGTTGACGAGGCCGACCGAGCCCTCGTAAGGAACCGTGTGCATGAACGTGAAAGCCTTCTCCCCTGGCTTCGCCTTGATGTCCTCAAACACCTTTTCCGAGGTGTCGAAGAGCTCGGTGCCGACCGACTTCGCGTCGGCAAGATTGCCTTTGACAGCCACCTTCTTCCTCCTTAGGGAAGACGTGACGCGACGGCCGGAGTGCGCTGAGGCTCAGCCGAGTCCGACAACCGCGTATCGGATCGTAGACGGACTATTCATAGCGCGACCACACGCTCGGGTCAAGCGGTCCACAAATCGCTGGCTCGGGCCGGGGAATCCGGCACTGGCCGGCAGCCGGAGGTCGTGTACTATGGTGTATGCCCACGCCGGGGAGAAGCCAATGAGCCGCGCAGCCGTCACCGCAGAAAAGTCCCTGCCGGCAGCGACTACACCGATGCCGGAGATCGAGCGCACGGTCTCGGAGATCGGCGCCAAAGTTGCCAAGGCACGCGCTGAACGAGGATGGTCGTTGGCGACGCTGGCGCAGCGGGCTGGGCTGTCGACGGCGGCCGTGCACAAGATCGAGAAGAGCGGCATGACGCCGACCATCGCGAGCCTGATGAAGGTTGCGGCGGCGCTCGGGAAGAGCGTCGGCTACTTCGTCGAGGAGGTCGAGGCGACTCGACCGGTGACGCTGATCCGTGGCGACGAACGCTCCCGCCTGTACACCTCCAAACAAGGCCTCGAGCTCCAGAACATCTCCGGACGCTATGGGCCGTTCTGGGTCGCCGGCGCGGAAGCCTTCGTTCAGCCGGGCGCAGACAGCGGTCCTGAGCCGATGAGCCACCCCGGGGAGGAACTGGTCCTCTTGCTCGACGGGAGGATGACGTTCACAATTGACGGCGAGACGTACGCGCTCCGGGCCGGAGATTCGATTCACTTCCGCACGGTCCGCCCGCACTCGTGGGCGAATCCGGGCCGAGAGCGCGCTCGCGCGGTGTGGCTATCGATCCGGGGATCGTGATCACGACTGGCGCATGCGGATCGTCATCGCCATCGGTGGTAACGCGATCATCGCCGAGCACGAGCGTGGCACGTGGGCGGAGCAGCAGGCGAATGCCGCAGCTGTCGCCGCCGAGCTCGCGACGCTGAGAGCCGACGGGCACGAGATCGTGCTCACGCACGGCAACGGCCCGCACGTCGGCGCGCTGCACACCCAGCACGCGCACACGCGCGCTGACGTCCC
>JAFAZV010000231.1 GCA_019239445.1 Solirubrobacterales bacterium | reverse complement strand
GGCCGAGGTCGAGCAGGCGGGATTCGCGGGGGTCCAGAACTTCCCCACGGTCGGCCTGATCGACGGCGTGTTTCGCGCCAATCTCGAGGAGACCGGGATGAGCTACGAGCTCGAGGTCGAGATGATCCGCCTGGCCGGCGAGCGCGGACTGCTGACCGCGCCCTACGTGTTCGACGTCGCCGAGGCCGAGGCGATGACGGGGGCCGGAGCCGACGTGCTCGTCCCGCACATGGGCCTGACCACCAAGGGCACGATCGGTGCGCACACGGCGCTGACGCTCGACGAGTGCGTCGAGCGGATCCAGGCCATGCACGATGCCGCCGCGGCGATCAACCCCGACGTGATGGTGCTCTGTCATGGCGGGCCGATCGCCGAACCCGAGGACGCTAACTACGTGCTCGAGCGCACGAGCGGCGTCGTCGGCTTCTTCGGCGCTTCGAGCATGGAGCGCCTACCGACGGAGGTGGCGATGACGGAGAACATGCGCCGGTTCAAGGCGATCAGCACCTGATCGATTACGACAAGAGGAGAGCAAGGAATGGGCAAGTTCGTCAAGGAGTCGAACATCGAGCACGAGCAGTTCGACTGGGGCGACGTCGGCTGGCGCCTGGTGCCGGCGACCGGCGCCAAGCAGATCGTGGTGATGGACGTCACGCTGGAGCCGGGCGGCGGCCACGACTTCCATCGCCACCCCGGTCAGGAGGAGATGATCATCGTCAAGCGCGGGCAGATCACTCAGTACCTGGAGCGCGACTCGACCACCCTCGGCGTCGACGACTCCGTGTTCATCGACGCCGACCTCGTGCACGCGTCGTTCAACGAGGGCGATCAGCCGGCGCTGCTGCAGGTCATCATCGCGCCCTCGCTTGGGGAAGGCACCGGTTACGGCCTCGTCGACGTTTCCGCCGAGGAGCCGTGGGCGTCACTACGTAAGTAACGGACACCCCGGAGAGGGTGGTCGAGAAGTTCCCGTATAGCGCAAGTTTCTCGACCACCCCTCGAAATGACGGGGGTTACACGCCCGCCAGCTGGGCGGCTTCGAACGCTTCCGTCAACGGTCCCGGGTAGGCGTCGTTCGGGAGGACCTTGCCCGGAACGCTGTCGAACAGGCGGCCGGTTACCTGACCCCGTTCAACCACCGCCGGCCGGTCGTGCACCGGAAGCACGAAGCGCCCCGAGTTCAGCGCGCGCCGGATCGCCGCCTTCTCCTCGCGCTTGGTGTTGCCGTGGTTGCCGGTCACCTGCGGCTCCATGTACATGACCTGATGGAACGGATCGTTGATCTGGTTGACGACGTCGTAGATGACATCGCCGCAGATGCACGCCGTGCCCTCGTCGGTCTCGACAAGCACGTTCATCGAGCCCTCGGTGTGACCGCCGGCCACTTCGCAGCGCACCCCCGGAATGATCTCCTCCGGCCCGGCGATCTCGAGGTCGAGCAGCCGCAGCGCACCCTGGATGTGGAGGCGGTCGACCAGGTGCTTGATGTACTCCGGCGGGTACTGCTCGCCCATCAGCCCCGACACTGAGTACTCGAGCTCGCGCCGGTTGATCACGACCACCGTCTCGTTCGGGAACTCGTCGTCCTTACCGGCGTGATCGATGTGCAGGTGCGTGTGCAGGATGTAGCCCACGTCGGACTTCTTGACTCCGTGCTTCTCCAGCTGCTTGTCGAGCCCCTGATCGCCCTTGTAGAACCCCTTCATCCCGACATTCCCCATGATGTCCGGATGGCTGAACCCGGTGTCGACGACGATCGGCGTCTCGCCGCCGAGGATCAGGAACCCGAACACGGGCACCTGGACTGGGATGCCGCAGTGGTGACCGAGAACCAGGAAGCTCGACTCGAGCTCGATGTCGCCGAGGTCAAGCACCTTGACTTCAAGACCCATCTCTCCTCCTTCTGGTTGGGACCTGTGGGACAAGCGTCAACCATTCTCCCTACCCCTGATCAACCCCGCATAACGCGCGTCGTCCACGTCCGCCTGGGGTAGGATCAGCGCCCGAGGGATGGCGCTCGATACCCCCACCGTTGCGCTCGCCGACGCCTCGCTGCTCCGCGACCAAGCGTTCATTGCCGGCACCTGGTCGGACGCCGACGACGGCCGCACGTTCGCGGTCACCAACCCGGCGACTGGTGAGCCGATAGCCCATGTCCCGCGCATGAGCTCAGCCGAAACGCGCCGAGCGATCGAGGCCGCTGACGCCGCCTTCATCGCCTGGCGCGACCGCCCCGCGGCCGAGCGAGCCGCGCTGCTCAGGCGCATCCGGGACCTGATGATCGAGCACCGCGACGACCTCGCGCTGCTGCTCACGCTCGAGCAGGGTAAGCCCCTCGCCGAGTCGCAGGCCGAGATCGCTTACGCGGCGGCGTTCCTCGAGTGGTTCGGCGAGGAGGCCAAGCGCATCTACGGCGACACGATTCCCTCGCCCCAGCCCGGACGGCGGATCCTCGTCACCAAGCACCCGATCGGCGTCTGCGGCGGGATCACCCCGTGGAACTTCCCGTCCGCGATGGTCACCCGCAAGGCGGCGCCGGCGCTTGCGGTCGGCTGCACGATGGTGCTCAAGCCCGCCGAGCAGACGCCGCTCTCAGCACTTGCCATCGCCGCCCTCGCCGAGAGAGCCGGGCTGCCGCCGGGCGTGCTCTCGATCGTCACCGGCGACGCCGATGACGCTCCCGCGATCGGGCGCGAGCTGACCGACAACCCGATCGTCCGCAAGCTCGGCTTCACCGGCTCAAACGAGGTCGGCAAGATCCTCATGCGCCAGTGCGCCGATCAGGTCAAGAACGTCTCCCTCGAGCTCGGCGGCAACGCCCCCTTCATCGTCTTCGAGGACGCCGACCTCGACGAGGCGCTGGCGGGACTTGCGCTGTGCAAGTTCCGCAACTCCGGCCAGACCTGTATCACCGCTAACCGGATCCTGATCCACGACAAGATCTACGACGAGTTCGTCGAGCGCTTCACGCACGCCGCCGGTCAGCTCATCGTCGGTCCCGGCACCTCTCCGGAGAGCAGCGTCGGCCCGCTGATCGACGCCCAGGCGCTTGAGAAGGTGCAGCGCCACGTCGCCGACGCGCGCGATCACGGCGCGCACCTGCTGCTCGGCGGCGAGGCCCATGAGCGTGGCGGCACCTACTTCGCCCCGACCGTACTTAATGAAGTGAGTCCGGAGGCGGCGATGTCGCGCGAAGAGACGTTCGGCCCGGTGGCGGGGCTACAGCGCTTCAGCGACGAGGACGAGGCGATCCGCAGCGCCAACGACACCCCCTACGGCCTCGCAGCCTACTTCTACAGCCGCGACATCGGCCGCGTGGTACGCGTCTCCGAGCAGCTCGAGTACGGGATCCTCGGCATCAACACCGGGTTCATCTCGGTCGAAGTGGCGCCATTCGGCGGGGTCAAGGAATCGGGCATCGGCCGCGAGGGCTCGAAGTACGGGGTTGACGACTGGATCGAGACGCGTTACCTCGCCCTGGGCGGCATCGGCCGATGATCGTCGAGATGCGCGAGTACACGCTGCACTCGGGCACGGTGCCGGAGTACCTGAAGCTCTACGAGCACGAGGGGCTGGCAATCCAGCGCGAGATCCTCGGGCACATGGTCGGCTACTACCGGACCGAAGTGGGCAGCGCGGTCAACGAGGTCGTGCACCTGTGGGCGTACGACAGCTTCGAGGATCGCCAGCAGCGGCGCGCGCGCTTGGCTGCGGATCCAGGCTGGCAGTCCTACGTGCGGAAGATTCGCCCCATGCTCGTCGAGCAGCGCAACCGGATCATGTACCCGGCGAGCTTCTTCGAGCCGGAGCTGCACGCGTGAGCCGCCTCGACGAGCAGGTCGCGATCGTCACCGGCGGGCGCCAGGGCATCGGCCGCAAGATCGCCGAGGGCCTAGCCGCCGAGGGCGCCCGCGTGGTCGTGGCCGACGTGCAGGCGGCTGACGACGTAGCCGAGGAGCTCGGCGGGCTTGCCGTGGCAGCCGACGTCTCTGACCTGAGCGCGTGCGAGCAGATGGCCACCGTGGCGCTCGACGCCTACGGCCGAATCGACATCCTGGTCAACAACGCCGGCATCTACACCTCGCTCGTCCCGACGCCGTTCGAGGAACTCTCAGTCGAAGAGTGGAAGCGGGTCTTCGACGTCAACGTACTCGGCATGTACCTGGCCACCCGCGCGGTGGCGCCGCACATGCGCCGAGCCGGACGCGGGCGGATCATCAACCTGGCGTCGGGAACTCCGTACAAAGGCGTGCCATACTTGCTGCACTACGTCTCGAGCAAGGGCGCGGTGCTCGCCATGACGCGCGCGTTGGCCAAAGAGCTTGGCGCCGACAACGTGCTCGTCAACGCGGTCGCGCCCGGCTTCACGATGTCCGACGGCGTTCTCGCCAACCCGGTCCAGCTCGAGAAGCTCCAGGAGGTCTCGGCCAAGGCGCGCGTGCTGGTCCGCGATCAATATCCCGAGGACGTCGTCGGCGCCGTCGTGTTCTTCGCCAGCGAAGGATCGTCGTTCATCACGGGTCAGTCGCTGGTCGTCGACGGCGGCGCCTACTTTAATCAGTGAGACACTTCCTACAGGTAGTCCACCACCGCTCGAGCGCAGGCGAGACCACGACACTCGATCCCGCGCCCCGGATCATCTACGCGATCGACGACAACGCCGCCCGCTTCGAGAACCAAGTCACCACGCTTGACGGGAGCGCAAACGTCCTGTCGTTCGAGGTCGTCGACACGCCCGCCCCTCACGCGCTGCTGAGTGCACCGCTCAATCTCGGCGACGACGACGAAAAGAACGAGGAGCGCCTGATGCGCCTCGACCGCGTCGACTTCCCGCCCGGCGGCGTCGCCTATCTCCACACCCATCAAGGACCGGGGATCCGCGTGCTCCTGCACGGCGAGATCCGGATTGAATCGGAGGGCGCGTCGCACCACTACCGCCCTCTGGAGGCCTGGTTCGAAACCGGACCTGACCCCGTCTTCGCCGCCGCCTCCGAAACCGATTCCACCGCGTTCGTCCGCTGCATGATCCTCCCGCGACGGCTGCTCGGCCAGAGCTCGATCCGCTACGTGCGCGAAGAGGACGCGGCCAAGCCCAAGCCCCAGCGCTACACCGTGTTCGTCGACGAGCCGCTGAGCGACACCGCGCGCGCCTCGTGAGCGGCGCGCGTACCGGCGGCCGCGTGCTGGCGGATCAGCTCGCGCTGCATGGCTGCGAGCTTGCGTTTTGCGTGCCGGGCGAGAGCTATCTGCCGCTCCTCGACGGCCTGTTCGAGCACCGTGAGCGCATTCGCGTGATCACCTGCCGCCACGAGGCCGCGGCCGCGAACGCCGCCGAGGCGAGCGGAAAGCTCACCGGCCGTCCCGGCGTGTGCATGGTCACCCGCGGTCCCGGCGCCACCCAAGCCGCAGTCGGAGTCCACACCGCGCGGCAGGACTCGACGCCGATGGTGCTGCTCGTGGGCCAAGTGGCGCGAGGGCACCGGGGCCGCGAGGCCTTCCAGGAGATCGACTGCGACCGGGTGTTCGGCTCCCTCGCCAAAGGCGTGTTCGAGCTCGACGACCCCGACCGGATTCCCGAGCTGATCGCCAGCGCGTTCACGCTCGCCGCCAGCGGCCGCCAGGGACCGGTGGTCGTCTCGCTACCCGAGGACGTCCTGGCCGCGGAAACCGACGCCTCCGACGCGCCGCCCTACGTCGCTCGTGAGCCGGTCGCAGACGCCGACCAGCTCGGCGAGTTGGCGCAGCTCCTGCAAGCAGCCCAGCGCCCGTTCGTGCTCGTCGGCGGCGGCCCGTGGGAGGAGCGGTCGGCCGCTTCGCTCGCGGACTGGGCGCTGGCCTGCGAGCTCCCGGTCGGCGCGTCGTTTCGCCGCCAGGACACCGTCGACAACCGCCTCGCCTGCTACGCCGGCGACGTAGGGCTCGGGATCAACCCGCGCTTGGCGCGGCGGATCGACGAGGCCGATTTGCTGCTCGCCCTCGGACCGCGCTTGACCGAGATCGAAACGCATGGCTACACCCGCCCGGTCGCGCCGCGACCGCACCAGACCCTGGTCCACGTGCACCCCGATCCCGACGAGCTCGGGCGCGTGTACCAGCCGCACCTCGGCATCCTCGCCGGCGTGGGCCCGTTCGCGACCGCGGCGGGCGAAGCTCTCCGGGTGCGCGGCGAGCGCTGGGCGGGTTGGACGCGCGAGGCGCGCGCGGACTACGAGCAGTGGTCACGGCCGCCACAGGCGCCCAGCGACGCCCAAGGGGTCGACCTCGGCCACGCGATCGGCGTCCTGCGCGACGAGCTGCCCGACGACGCGATCGTCTGCAATGGCGCCGGCAACTACACCGTCTGGCTTCATCGCTTCTTCCGCTATCACCGCTGGGGCACCCAGCTTGCCCCGCAGAGCGGCGCGATGGGCTACGGGATCCCGGCCGCGCTCGCCGCGCAACTTGTCCACCCCGAGCGCACCGTGGTCGCGCTCGCCGGCGACGGCTGCTTTCAGATGGCGGGGCAAGAGCTCGCGACGATGGCGCAGGAGCAGTTGCCGATCGTCGTGATCGTCGCCAACAACCGCATGCTGGGCACGATCCGCATGCACCAGGAGCGACGGTTCCCCGACCGGGTGTTCGCCACCGACCTGGTCAACCCCGACTTCGCTGCCCTCGCGAGGTCCTACGGCGCCCACGCCGAGCGCGTCGAACGCGACCACGAATTCGCACCCGCCCTGCAGCGAGCGCGAGACGCCGGGCGCCCCGCGCTGATCGAGCTCATCACCGATCCCGAGGCGCTCACGCCGGCGGCCTCGATCGCGCAGACGCGAGCCCAAGCCCAGGCCGCCGCGCGCGCGTCATGACCGGAACCGCGACGCAGATCGCCCAGCGGGTCTTAGCGGGCACGAGCGCCCCGATCGAGCCGGTGGAGGAGGCGCTCCGGCGGATCGAGGAGCACCGCGAGCTGCGCGCGTTCATCACCGTGTGTGCCGAGCACGCGCTGGAGCGCGCGCGTGGCGAGCTCGAGGGACCTCTGGCCGGCGTGCCGTTGCTGGTCAAGGACTCCTTCGACACCGCCGGCATCCGCACCACCGTCGGCTCGAAGGTCTACGCCGACCGCGTCCCGACGACCTCGGCCCCTACGGTGCTCGCGCTCGAGGCGGCGGGCGCCGTGGTCATCGGCAAGACGAACTGCGATGAGTTCCAGTGGGGCGTGACCGGCCAGAACCAGTTCTACGGTGACGTGCGCAACCCGACGCTTCCAGGCTGCATCACCGGCGGCTCGAGCAGCGGCAACGCCGCCGCCCTGGCGGCGGGGATCGCGCCGCTGGCCGTGGGAACGGACACCGGCGGCTCGGTGCGGATGCCCGCCGGCTGCTGCGCCGTGGTCGGGATGAAGCCGCGACTCGGCGCGGTCTCCACCGATGGCGTTTTCCCGCTCTGCCCGAGCTTCGACAGCGTCGGGCCGATGGCGCGCACGGTCGAGGACTGCGCCCTCGGCTACTCGGTGCTCAGCGGGGCCCAGGTCGGCGACCAGGAGGTCGCCGGCCTGCGCGTCGGGGTGCTGACGGCGATGCCGGCGCTCGGACCCGACGCGCCGGCGCCCGCGCGCGATGAACGCGCGCTCGCGTTCGCGACGCAGCTCGAGGAGCTGGGGATGCATGCGCAGGAGATCGCGCTCCCGGTGCCCGAGGCCGACCTGTGGCCCGTGTTCTACGCCGAGGCGGCGGCCACCCACCGCGAGACGTTTCCCAGCCGGCGCGAGGACTACGGCGACACGCTGCGAGCCAAGCTCGATGCCGCTCAAGACGTCGACGCCGAAGCACTCGACGCCGGACGTCGCGCGCTGGCCCGCTGGCGCGAGCGCGCCGAGACCGACACCGAGGTCGACGTCGTCGTTTGCCCCACCCTCGGCGTGCACGAGATCCCGCATAGCGACGTCGACGAGCTCGAGATCCGCGTCACCTTCTCGGCCTACACGCGCGCGTTCAGCTTCCTCGGCTGGCCGGCGATCGCGATCGGCGGCGTCCAGTTCGGCGCCTACAGCCTGGCCACCGTGTTCGCGGTCGCGCTGGCTTGGGAACGCGCTTACGGACCGCCGACCTGAGCGCGCCGGCCGGCCGCCCCCGCGAGGCCCCCGACCCGCCACGCCAGCGTGCCCGGCGGCAGCGCCCACAGCCCGCGCAGCCGGTGGTCGAGCCCGAGGCGAGCGCTGAGACCGCGCCGAAGACGCCGGCGATCGCGGAGCCTTGCCACACGCGCCGCGCCCTCGCCGTAGCGTCGTTCGCGCAGCAGACGCACGTACGACGCGGCTTGTGCGCCGGCATGGACCCAGACCAGCCGTTCGAGCTGGGCCAGCGTGGCGGTAGGCGCAGTCGCGTATCCGAACCGGCGCAGGGCACGCGCAAGCTCCGCGCACGCGAGCTCGCAGTCGCCGGCAAGGCTTCGGCGCAGGCGCACCCAGCCGATCAGCCAGCGCCCCGCGAGCGCCACCAGTGCGAGCAGGAGCACGGCGGCCGCGACGATCCATCCCGCACCGAGCGCACCGGCATGCCGTGGCCGCACGGCGGGCGGCCTCGGCCGCTGCTCGCCGCTCGACGCGCGCGCGCTCCCCACGGTGGCGCTCAACGCCTGGAGCGCGTTCACCGTAC
>JAFAZV010000296.1 GCA_019239445.1 Solirubrobacterales bacterium | reverse complement strand
GCTCGATGACCCGATCAAGGCCACCGGGGGCCTCGCGATCCTCAAGGGCAACCTCGCGCCCGAAGGGTGCGTGGTCAAGCTGGCCGGCTATGAGCGCCGGCGGCAGAGCGGACCGGCGCGGGTGTTCGAGTCCGAAGAGGCGGCGATGCACGCGGTCACGGCCGGCGAGATCAAGGCCGGCGACGTCATCGTGATCCGCAACGAGGGACCTGCCGGCGGCCCTGGGATGCGCGAGATGCTGGCCGTCACGGCGGCGCTCGTCGGGCAAGGTCTCGGCGAGCAGGTGGCATTGCTCACCGACGGCCGCTTCTCCGGCGCCACCCGGGGCCTGATGGCGGGTCATGTCGCGCCCGAGGCGGCGCGCGGCGGCCCGATCGCCGCCATCCGCGACGGCGACGAAATCACCCTCGACGTCGAGGCGCGGCGCCTGGACGTGGCCCTGCCCGAGGAGGAGATCGCGCGGCGCCTCGCGACCTACGCTCCGCCCGACGGCCGCCGGGTCGGGGTCGCCCTGGCGAAGTACGCCCGCCTAGTGTCGAGCGCCTCCCAAGGCGCGGTCACGCGCTAACTCTTTGGCGAATCGGTTCGGACTGTCCGAACCGATTCGCCAGAGTCCGCCCAGGCGCAGGATCAGGGGCGACGAAATTGAAAAAGGCGTTGCAAATGGTGAACGTGGACTACCGTATTCACGACATCGCTAGGATGTCGCCGCTGAAGGAGGCGTTGGTGGCTCGTGTTTCATACCTCAAGCCGGCAGAGACAGGAGGGCGCTCGACTTTTCGAGGGCGCTCGACGTTCCGCACGTCGCGCTCAGCCCGGCGCACTCACCGGCGCCTGACCGCTCCCTCGCCACGGGCACCGCGCCGTCGCCATCTCGGCGCCGTGGGCGTCGCCGCGCTGCTCCTGCTCGCCATCGGCGGCCTCGTTGCGCTCGCGTTCGTCTCGACGAAGGCAAGCCTGAGCAACGACGACACGGCGCTGGCGCGGATCAACATGCCGCTCGCCGGCGGCTCGGTCCAGAGCGTCACTGTCGTCACCGGCCCGCACAGCCGCCAGGTACCCGTCGAGCGCCGGGGCGATCAGATCTGGCCCACGCACACCGTCCCCGCCCACCAGCTGCTGCGGGTGGATGTCGTCGTCAAGCGGCCGGGCTGGATTGGCTGGCTGACGGGTCAGACACAGAAGCTGCGCTTGAACGTGATGACCCCGAGCACATCGCTCGTGGAGCACAACCTGACCCTCGGCCCGACGAAGACGATCCTGCTTCGCTTCAAGGAGCCGGTACGGGCATTCGCCTACGGTCCGGACCCGACCCACCTGACCCGCCAGGTGCTCGCGAAGCCTCTGGATCACATCCGCCTGCCGCGTCCCGCCGAGGCCGGGACGATCGCCGTCGCTGCGGCGCCCCGCGCCTGGGAGACCTCGCCGGCCGCGATCGTCAGCTGGTTCCCCGCCGGCTCATCCGCCGGCGCGGTCGCGAATCCCGCCCCCGGAACTCAGCTTGGGCCGCACACGCCGATTACGTTGACCTTCTCGCAGCCGATCGACAAGGCGCTCGGCAACTCCAGGCCGCCGGTCTCACCGAACACGCCCGGAACCTGGCAGGTGCTGAACAGCCAGGTGATGGTGTTCAAGCCGCAGGGCTACGGCTATGGCCTCGGCTCGACCGTCCAGGTCGCGCTGCCGAACGGCGTCAAGCTCGCGGGTGGGCAGCAGGGCGCCAGCTCGAGCACCGGCACGTGGAAGGTGCCCGGGGGCTCCACGTTGCGCCTGCAGCAGCTGCTGGCGCAGCTCGGCTACCTACCGGTGAGCTGGAGCGGCCACCACACGAGCGCCACCATGCAGGCTCAGGAAGACGCAGCGATCAAGCCCCCGAGCGGCTCGTTTGACTGGCGCTACTCCAACGTCCCGGGCGCTCTCCGCGGCGCGTGGACGCCGGGCGCTTCCGGGACGATCACCCGAGGCGCGGTGATGGCGTTCCAGAACGACCACAACTTCACTCCCGACGGTGTGGCCGGGGCCGCGCTGTGGCGCTCGCTCATCAACGCCGCCATCGCGGGCAAACGCTCGCACTTCGGCTACAGCTACGTCACGGTCAGCCTGTCGGGCCAGAACCTCAACCTGTGGCACAACGGGCGCACGATGGTGACGACGCCCGTTAACACGGGCATTCCCTCGCGCCCAACCGATCCCGGCACCTTCCCGGTTTACGAACACCTCAGCGTCACGACGATGAGCGGCACCAACCCAGACGGCAGCACCTACAACGATCCTGGCATCCAGTGGGTCAGCTACTTCAACGGCGGCGACGCCCTTCACGCGTTCACCCGAGCCCAGTACGGCTTCCCGCAAAGCCTCGGCTGCGTCGAGATGCAACTGGATCCGGCCGGCAAGGTGTGGCCGTACACACCAATCGGGACCCTGGTTCACGTCGCATAGGCACCGCCTCCGCACGGGTAGATTAGGCCCGTGCGCAGCCGATCCTTTCTGGTCGTCGTAGGAGTCGTGATCGTGCTGCTGGCGGGGGCCGGCGCTGTCCTCGCCTACGACTCTTCGCAGCGCCACACGATCGCCGACGGGATCAAGGTCGGCGGCGTCGACGTCGGCGGGATGAGCGCCGACGCCGCCTCCGCCAAGCTCGCCGCCGCCTACCGGACTCGGCTCGCCGACCCGCTCGTGCTCGCGTTCCACCGCCACCGCTTCGTGCTACAGCCGCGCGCTGCGCACGCCAGCGTCGACGTCGGCCCGAGCGTCCAGCAGGCGTTGACGCGAAGCCGCTCGGACAACATCTTCGTGCGGACGTTCCGCTCGCTCACGGGGGGCGCCATCAACGACGAGATCGACCCGGCGACGCGCTACTCGCCCGCTGCGGTCGGCGCGCTCGTGACGCACGTCTCGCGCAGCCTCAACACACCCGCACGCGACGCGAGCATCTCGTACACCGGCAACTCGATTCACAGCGTCGACGACCACACCGGGATCGAGGTCAGCGCCTCCCGCCTCACCCACGCGATCGACGCCGCGCTCCTCGACCCGACGGCGAGCCGGGTGATCCGGATCCCGGTCGCCACCACGCAGCCCAAGCTCACCAGCCATCAGCTCGCCGCCCGCTACCCGACGATCATCACGGTCGACCGCTCTGCCTTCACGCTGCGGCTGTGGCGCCACCTGCACC
>JAFAZV010000277.1 GCA_019239445.1 Solirubrobacterales bacterium | reverse complement strand
GCCTCGCGCAGCGCTGCGCCAGCGCCCGCCGGGCGGCGCGGAACCCCGACTCGATCGCACCGTCGATGAACCCCGCCCAGCCGTTGGCGAGATCGAAACCGGCCAGCACAACCCACCCCTCCGGGGCCTGCATGGCCGCGTGGTGGTGCTCGTACCAGCCGGGTCGGTGGATCGCCCACGTCCCGCGCGAGGACTCGTCCGCGAGCCAATCGTGCGCCGCCGTTCCAGCACTTCGTAACCGGGCAGGATCGTCTCGAGCTGTCGCTGGGTGGCGATGCGATCGCTGGCGTCGACGCCCTCGGCGTCCGGGCCGAAGCCGATCAGCAGCTGCGTCCCGTCGTCGAAGATCTCGTCGGTGTCCAGGTAACCGAAGGGGTGGCCAGCGCGGATCGCGTTGTGCATCGCGGGCTGGCCGCGCGCGTGGATGAACAGCTTGACGCCGCGGGAAGCCTGCCCGAGCGCAATTGCTCGCTGCTTCGCCTCGCTCAGTGCGGGGGCGAACGTTTGCTGAGCTCGGCACTGCGATGGCCGGAACCTCGGGCGACCGCGACGCTGACGGCGCGCCGGCGCCTTCGGACGCCGAGCCCGAGCGCGTACCGGCGACCTAGACTCAGCTCACGTGAGCATCGCCGAGCTTCTCGAAGGCAAGCGCGTCTGCGTGTGCGGCGGCTCCGGCGGCGTCGGCAAGACGACGACCTCGGCCGCGATCGCGCTCGGAATGGCGGCGCGAGGGGCGAAGGTCGCGGTCGTGACGATCGACCCGGCGCGCCGCCTGGCGAATGCGCTCGGGTTGGAGGAGCTCGACAACGAGCCGCATCTGGTCGCGCCCGAGCGGCTCGCGGGAGCCGGGCTGAGCATCGACGGCGAGCTATGGGCGATGATGCTCGATCCCAAGCGGACATTCGATGAGCTGATCGAGCGGATCGCGCCGGATCCCGAGCGCGCGGAGGAGATCAAGGCCAACCGCGTCTATCGCGAGCTCTCGACCGCAGTATCGGGGTCGCAGGAGTTCACCGCGATCGCCAAGCTCTACGACCTGGACCAGGCGCATCGCTTCGATCTGCTCGTCCTGGACACGCCTCCTTCGCGCAACGCGCTCGACTTTCTTGACGCCCCGGGTCGCTTGACCTCGTTCCTCGAGGGCCGCGCGCTCAAGGCGTTCACCCGGCCCACCGGCGTCGGCATGCGCGTGCTCGGTCGAGGCGCCTCCCCGCTGCTGGCCGCGTTGCGTCGCGTGACTGGAATCGACCTGCTCTCGGACCTCTCGACGTTCTTCGCCCTCCTCGGAGACATGACCAACGACTTCAGCCTGCGTGCGGCTCAGGTGGAGAAGATGCTCCGGGCCGATACGACCGGGTTCGTGCTCGTGAGCTCGGCGCAGAGCGAGGCGATCGACGAGGCGATCTGGTTTCAGCGCACGCTCGTCGACAGCGGCCTGCCGTTCTGCGGCGTCATCGTCAACCGGTTCCACCACGACCTCCTCGGCGACAGCGAGCCCGAGGATCTGGCCACCGAACTGGCCGCTGCTCTGGGCCACGACCTCACGGCGCGCGTGGCGGAGAACCTTCACGACTACCACGTGCTGGCCCGGCGCGACACGCTCAACCTCGAGCGCCTCGAGCGAGCAGTCGGCGGGCCGTCCCCGGTGCTGATCCCGCATTTCGACAGCGACGTCCACGACATCGACGGACTGCTTCGCCTGCACGCCTTCCTGTTCGCGCCAGCCGAAGAGCGCGAGCGCCTGATCGCCGAGGTCGTGGCTTAGGCGCCGGACGAACCAACCCGCGACCTGCAGCCGCCGAGGAACGGCGAGCGGAGCTAGACGCCGTAGATCTGGCTCGCGAACGAGCCGTCGCCATGGAGCCGCGTCGCCCGCCGATCAGGCTCGAGCTTGAAGTAGAACGGCTCGACGTTGGTCGGGCAGTAGTGCCCGACGAGGCTGTTACGCGTGAGAGATGGATCGGTGACCGCCGAGCCGCCGTGGGCGAGATCGGCTGACCAGATCAAGACGTCTCCCTGCTTACCCAGGAATGTCCTGCGCGCCAGTCCCATGCGGTCGGCATTCTCGTGCATCCGGGTGTGCCATTCGTGGTGTTGAGCATCACCGTCACGTTTGGCATTCCAGTGCTTGTACTTCCCGCTGAATAGGTACTCGGGCAAGCGGTGGCTGCCATCGATGTAGGCAAGCTCCCCCGATCCGCTCTGGATGTCCTCGAGCGCGATCCACGAGGCGGCGAACTTCAGCGGGGAGGAAACGACCACAAAGCCGGAGTCTTGGTGCATCGGCTGCTCCGACCCGCTCGCGAACGTGAGGCTCTGAAACAGGAGCGGGCGCTCGTCGAAGATCGACCGCAGAAAACGAACGATGGGTTGGCTGAAAAGCGCTTGCCGCGCCGAGTCGTAGTAGACGTAGACATCGAGTACGCGCGTGTGGTGGATGTCGGTGTCGGCATCGAGCCTCCGCGGCGTCCGGTCGCCGCCCAGGTACATCACGAGCTTCTGATCGCCCTCGCGAAACGCTCGCTCGAGATCCTCGCGCAGTCGATCGCACACGGCCGGGTCGACGGCGCGCTCGAGGATGACGTAGCCATGCGTGATCCAGTGGCGCAGGGTCTCCGCCTCCTCACTCGAGATCGCGCCAGCATCGAGCCGGCGATCGACCTCTTCGCCGGCGTCCCGGCGGTCAGTCCACAGGCCGCCGAAGGCGCTGTGATAGCGCGGATCGGCCGCGGACGGCCGGACCAACGAGCGCAAAGCCCGTCGGTAGCGCAGCTGATTTGTCGCTTTGCTCAGCGCCCCGCTGATTTCGCCCATCTGCGGTCTGGACCTTAACCGATTAGCCGCAGGCGAGGCGGACGCGGTGAGACGCTTGGCCGCTCCATGCCTCCCAATCCAGCAGCACCCGCTGCCAGTCCTCTGGCGCGACCGCGCTTTCTTCGCAGACGAGCTGAACAGCACCTGCGTGCAGCAGCTCCCATACCGCCTGCTCGGCCAGCGCCATACGCTCGCTGGCGCGCGCGCCGAGGCGCGAGCCCCCGGCCAGCCCGACGCAACCGCGGAGCGTCAGCCCGCCTTCGGAGGCGCTCCGGGCGAGGATCAGCTCCTTGGTGCGCTGGAGCTCGGACGAGGTTGTGGCGCGCGCGGCCGCCGGATCGCCGGCGACTTCGGCCGCGGCCTCGGCTTCGCTGAGCAGGCGCGCCGTGACGTCTTCGGCCGTGCGCGTGACATTGGCCCAGCCTCTGCCCATCCCGATCTCCTCTGGACGGAGCGCACGGCCTTCGTAGATCGTCAGGCGCGCTCGCTCCGGCGCCCAGCGTCGATCGCCGGACTGAATCGTCTCACCGGCCAGCCACGGCGCCAGGATCCGGCTGCGCAGAGCGTCGGCGTCGAGGTTGAACTCGCGCGTGACGTGCGGGAACTGGCGCAGCTGGACGTGGTACACGCCGTGGACGCGACGTCAGCCTTCGCCGGCACCGCCCCGCTGCGCGAACACCTCTTGCGAGCGCTTGACCGTCTCGAGCGCCGCGGCACGATCGTCCCACCCGTTCACCTCGGAGTGGCGGTCTGGATCCAGGTCCTTGTAGACGCCGAAGAAGTGACCGATCTCAGCCCGCAGCTGCTGCGGCAGATCGTCCACGTCCTCGAGTGTGTTCCACCCCGGGTCGTTACAGGGGACGCAGATGACGTGATCGTCGGGACCCTTTTCATCCGACATCTTGAACAGCCCGATCGCCTTGCACGGAACGATGCACCCCGGAAAGGTCGGCTCCGACACGCACACCAGCACGTCGAGCGGATCACCGTCGGGAGCCAGCGTTTTCGGGACATACCCGTAGTCGGTCGGATAGACGACGGACGCGGAGACGAAGCGATCGAGCTTGATGCCACCCAGCTCCGAGTCGTATTCGTACTTGTTCCGGCTTCCCTTGGGAATCTCGACAACGCAGATCAGCGGATCCTCGCTCATCAGTTCATCTCCCCGCGTGATACCGCCAAGCAGGCTTCGCACGACGGCCAAGGCGGATTCCACGGATATCCGGTCACGTCCTTGCCGCACAGCGCGGTATCGGGATCCTCGTCGGTCACGAGGTGGCATAGCTCCTCGAAGCCGTCGTCGCCGATCCGCGGCACGTTCAGACCGGCCGGATGAATGTTCGGCGTGCGAGTCGGGATCGGCGGGGTCGGCACGACGGCGAAGCATAATCCAGCCGCCTGTGCCCGGAAACAGAACGAGCGGGCCCTTGAGCCCGCTCGAAGCTGCGGTCGCGCTCCCCCTGACTTCATACGAGCCCCAGGACTTATGTGCTCCGCCTGGCGGCAAAACACTCCCGACCCCCGGAGGGATCGAGTAGGGAGCGGCCGCGTCTCAGCCTAGCGTTTCCGCCGCCGAAGCGTGCGCCGCGGCCGCAGTATCCGTCGAACCAACCTGGGCCCGCAGCCTGTCGGCAACCTGACGCAGCTCCGGCTCTAAGTGCCCGCAGACCACGTCGCGCAGGAGCGCACCCAGGTGACGCCCGAGCTCGTCGACGAGCGCGTCGATCTGCTCGGGCATCGCGTGGTCCTCCTCGAGACCCGTGATCACCGCCCGCTCGAGCAGGATCGCGTGACCGACGCGCTGCGCCAGCGCCGTCCGCTCGTCCGGCGGCGCGCACAGCGCCGCCAGCCGCGGGGCAAGCTTTCCGCTCGCCTGTCCCTCCGGCTCGAGCAGCGCCCGCAGCGCCAGAAGGTAATCCGTCAGCGCTTCAAGCGGAACCACGCGCTCGCTGCCCATCTCGAAGCGCGCGAGCGCCCACGCGAGTTCGCCGCTGGCCGGCGCCCGCTTGGTCACGAGGTTGAAGAACCCCCGCAGCTCGTCTTCGTGCGACGCTTCGATCAACGTCTCGACCCCCGGTCTCACACTGCTGCCGAGCGCGAATTGGCGCCACGGTCCGTCATCCCTACGCGTCCACCCGATCGGCCCGAGCACGTAGCCGCCCGGCTCGAACAGTCGCACCGCGCTCAGCAGCCGGTCAAAGCGCGACCGTGCGAGCGCCACCGGCGATGGCGCTCCCCGCTCCTGCACGATGGTCAGGACTGCGAGCACGTTCGGCTCCTCCTCGCTCCCATCGCCGCCTTCGCTCCAGACGGCCTGCACGGGAGCGTCGGCAAGTGCATCGCCGCGGACGAGCGAGAGCCCGCCGGCGAGGGCGAGCTCGCTCATCTCAGATTCGAGCCCTAGCCCGAGGAGCGGCGCGATCACGGTGCTCACGCGGCGGGCTTCGTACACCGCGCGCTCGAGTTCCGCGTACGCCGTCTCGAACCGCGCCGGCGCCAC
>JAFAZV010000264.1 GCA_019239445.1 Solirubrobacterales bacterium | reverse complement strand
GCGATCGAGGCGGGTCGCATCGTGCCGCAGCCGACCAGGCCACTGGCGCACGTGCTGCTCGGGGCGATCGACGAGGCGGCGATGGTCGTCGCGCGCGCCGACGATCCTCTGCAGGCGCGGGCGGAGATGGGCCGGACCGTGAGGCGCCTGCTCGAAGGCCTGCGTGGACCGCAGCCGTGACGCGCATCGTGCGGTGAGACGATGCTGGTGCGTTCGGACGATCGCGGGACGCTCCTGATCGGTCAGCCGTCGCACGCCTGGGTGTCGGGGCAGCTCGCGCGCGCGTGGGGCGGGCAGCGCTTCGGCCCCGCCCAGCCGCGCGAAGAGGTGTGCCTGGCTGCCGAGCAGCACGACATCGGCATGGCGCAGTGGGATCTCGCGCCGATGCGAAACCCGCAAACCGGCCTGCCCCTCTCGTTCACGCAGATGCCGATCGGCCTTCACCTGCCGCTCTGGGACGCCGCCGCGGAGAGGCTGGTGCGCCAAAGCCGCTACGCCGCGCTGCTCGTCTCGATGCACGGGATGCGGCTCTATCAGCAGCGGGATCTGGATCGGCTGGAGCCGAACGAGGCCGACGCCGTCCGCGAGTTCCTGCAGCGACAGCACAGGCTGCAGGATCAGCTCCTCACCAGCCTGCGCGCGGATCCCGCCACCGCCGCCAGCGCCCACAATGAGCTCGTGGCGAGAAACAGCGACCTGATCTGGACCTGGGACTTCATCTCGTTGGCGCTGTGCCTCGGCTGGGCGCCGTGCAGCGCGCAGGCGGTACCGACGAACGAGGGGCCGGTCGAGCTTCGGCTACGGCCGGGTCCACAGCGCGACAAGGTCGTGCTCGACCCGTGGCCGCTGCGGCCTCGGCGGCTGCGCGTGCGCTGCGAGGGCCAGCGCCTGCACAGCGTCTACGACAGCGACGACGATCTGCGGCGCGCGCTCGAAGCCGCATCCTGGGAAACGCTCGAAATCGAGCTCACGCCCTGAGTCAGGCAGCCAGCCGCGCCAGCGCCTGATCCCCGGCGCGGCGCAGGGCGTACGCGCCGGCGAGCGCCCGCCACGGTGCGTAGGGCTCGAAGAAGCTCTCCACCTCCGGCTCGAGGGCACGCGAACGCGCACCGCCGCCTCGCAGGCGGCCGACCAGCTTGGAGTAGGCGAGATCGCCCGCGGGAAGCTGATCGAGCTGACCCTGCCCGGTAACGGCGAGCGTCTGCACGGTCCAGCTGCCGATGCCCGGTATCGCCCGCAGCCGCCGCCAGCCGCGTTCGAGATCGGGATGGCGCAGATCGATGCGACCGGCGGCGACCTCGCGCGCGGCGCGGATCAGCGTCATCGACCTGCCGGCGGCCAGGTCGAGCGCCGCCAGCTTCGCCGGCGCCTGGGCGGCAAGAACGGCTGGTGTCGGCGCGTCGCGCAGACCCGTACGCGAGCAGCGGCGCCCGAAGTGAGCGCTCAGGGCACGCTGGATCGTGGCCGCGCGTTCGTACTCGATCAACTGCTCGCAGATCGCCCACGTGAGCGCCTCGAACGGGTCAGGCCGTCCGATCAGCCTGAGCGCGGGATCAGCCCGCACCGCCGCTCCGATCAACGGATCGTCACGGAAGCGCTCGTGGAAGGCACGCAGATCCTGATCGACGCCGAGCGCGAAGCGCAGCCGCTCCACCCCGCGCCCCGCTGACGCTCGATGACGTGCTCGGGCTGCGAATACGACCCTGCCGGACGCGAGCTGCGCCACGCGGACCAGGACGGGCTCCTCGCCATCGTGCAGCAGCCGGTGCACCACGCCATCCCGGCGGCGCATCAACCGGTCGCGTCCCATGCGTCGGGGCAGCCGGAAGTGCCACCGCGGGCGGACCTCCACCCGCACCTCCACCTCGGCGGCGGAGCTCAAGGCCCCGGCTTGGCGATTACGTGCACGTCGACCAGGAACGTGCGGCTGGCGACGATCGGCAGCCCGTCCACCGGCCGGCGCTGAGCCCGCGTCAGCCTGCGCGCGCTGCGACGCCTGACGAGCGCCAGCGTGGCCGCTCCAGCGACAAAGCCGGTGGCTGCGGCTGCCGCGGCCTGGACGGCGGGCAGTACCGCCGGCGACACGCGGGCGATCGGCCGGACCTCGGCGAGGACGGGGACGCCATCGACCGTCTCCTCGACCGTCTCTTCGGCTGGCGCGGAGATCGTCGGCTCGACCAGCCCAGCGCCCGCGTCCTGAGCGGGAGCCACCGGTTCCCGTGTCGCCGCTTCCGGAGTCGCCGCTTCCGGCGTCGCCTCCAAGCCGTCGAGCATCGATCGTGGCTGCTCAGCCATCGGGCGACATGGTGACAGCGGCCACAGTCATTTCAAAGCAACTTCTCGTACATGCGGTAGGTGCGGATGACGCGCCCGCCCATACCCTCCATGGCCCGGTTCATCGACTTGTTTGACTCGAGGATCCAGCCCATCTCGCCACCGGACTGCGGAGTCTTCGCCGCCGCATCGAAATGCAGTTCGTAGAAGCGCGCGGCGATCCCGGTGTGCTGCCACTCGCGCTTGACCCCGAGCGCGAACACCCGCACGCGGCTGATCTTTCGCCGGTACCACAGAAACTTGGCCCAGCCAAACGGCAGCAGACGTCCATTCATGTGCAGGAAGACCTGGTTGTAGTCGGGCAGCGTCAGCGCTGCCCCCAACGTCTCGCCGTCCTTCTCGGCCACGAAGGCCCAGTTCTCGTCCAGCAGCGGTCGTAGCTGCTTGGCGTAATGGCGTACCTCGTCGTCGGTGAGCGGCACGAACCCCCAGTTGCGCTCCCAGGCTGCGTTGTAGACCTCGAGGAAGCGGTTGATCTCAGCTTCCATGTCCTTCTTGCGCATCGAGCGCACGGTGATGCCGTGCTTTGCCTCGACGTCGGCGGCAACTCGCCAGATCGCCTGGTGGACGCGCGTGCGGTCCGACACCTCGAGGTTCCACATGTACAGGTCCATGGCCTTAGTCAGGCCGGCTGCCTCGATCAGCGCCGGGTAGTAAGGGTGATGCCAGTTCGTGAGCACGGTCGGTAGGTCTTCGTAGCCGGCAATCAAGATCCCGCACTCGTCGTTGGTGGTGAAATCCATCGGGCCGACGATCCGGTCGCGCTCGCGCTGGCGCAGCCAGTCCTCAGCCGCTTGGAGCAGAGCGGCTGCCGCCTCGGGATCGTCCTCGCATTCGAAGAACCCGAACATCCCCCAGCGATGGTTCTGGAACGCGTTGAAGTTGTGGTCGACCTGCGCCGTGATCCGGCCGACGGCGCGCCGGCCACGCCAGGCCAGGAAGTACTCGGCTTCGCCGTGCTTGAAGAACGGGTTCTTTCCGCGACTGAGGAACTGCCGGCGATCAAACAGCAGCGGTGGAACCCAGTTGGCCTCGTTACGATAGAGCCGCCACGGCAGCTTGATGAACGTAGTCAGCTCGCGCCGCGACGCGACAGGACGAACTTCAAGCGCCATGGCGGCGGAAAACTACATGCCCACTTCGATCGACGTCTTCGCCAAGGCCCGCGACTACGAGCGCCTGGAGCAACTACGACTCGCGCAGGAGCTGGATGCTCTCCCCTACTTTCGGGTGCTCGAGGGGCCAACGCTTCCCGTGGTCGAGATGGAAGGCTCCTCGCGGGTCATGCTCGGGTCGAACAACTACCTCGGGCTGACCGGCGACCCGCGCGTCAAGCAAGGTGCGCTTGCGGCGCTCGAACGCTACGGGACCGGCCTCACCGGGTCGCGCTTCCTGAACGGCACGATCGACCTGCATCTCGAGCTCGAGCGTGAGCTGGCGCAGTGGCTGGGGACGGAGGCCGCGTTGGTCTTCACCACCGGGCACCAGGCGAACGTGGGCGCGCTGGGAACGATCCTCGCCCCGGGAGACACCGTCGTGGCGGATTCCGGCGACCACGCCTCGATCCTCGATGGCTGCATCCTTTCCAGGGCCAAGCTGCGCGCCTTTCGCCACAACCGGCTCGACCGGCTCGAGCGCACCCTCGAAAAGGCGCAGGCCGATGGGGGTGGCGTCCTCGTGGTCGTCGATGGAGTGTTCTCGATGGAAGGCGACGTCGCACCGCTGCCGGAGATCGCCGCCCTGTGCGAGCGCTTCGGCGCTCGCCTGATGGTCGACGAGGCCCACGCGCTCGGCGTCCTCGGGGCTCGTGGAGCAGGCACGGCAGAACTGCTCGGCGTCGAGGATCGGGTCGATCTGCGGATGGCGACGTTCTCCAAGTCGCTGGCCTCATGTGGGGGCGTCATCGCAGGTCCGGCCGAGGTGGTCGAGTTCCTGCGCATCCAGTCGCGGCCGTTCATCTTCACCGCTTCCGCGGTACCGGCCGCAGTCGGCGCCGCGCTTGCGGCCGTGCGCATCTGCCGCTCCCCCGAAGGGCCGCAACTGTTCGCCAAGGTGCTCGACAACGCCCGTTATCTGCACGAGGGTCTGATGGCGCTGGGGTTGCACGTGGTGGCGCCGACGAGGCTGCCTGACGGCAACGACGTGGTCACGCCGGTGGTGCCCGTGCTCGTCGGCGATGACTGGAAGGCCGTGTTCCTGTGGAAGGCGCTCTACGACGCCGGCGTGTTCGTCAACGTCGCGATCCATCCGGCTGTCCCTCCTGGTGGCGCGCTGCTTCGGACGAGCGTTATGGCGACGCACGACCGGCCAATCCTGGACCACGCGCTGGACGCGTTCGCGCACGCCAAGCAGAGCTTCGAGTCACAGCACGGGCCGCTGCCGGCAGCCGCCTGAGCGGAGTGCCACGGGCGCCTCGGTTGTCCAATCCAGCACAAGCCGCGGCGGCCCGAAAAAACACGCTCCGAGCAGATGCTGCAGCATCTGTGACCTTGCTGTTACGGATTCGTTGACGTAGGTTCCAACCCGTCGTAACGGGAGTCGGACCGAGCAGTGCGAGGGTCATGAGGCGCGTTGTGACCGGGGCGCGGCAGGGCGACGCAAGGGCCGGAGACGGTGAAGTGGAGGAACTGTCGGTGCACGGCGCATGCCGCCATGCCCGACGGCAATGTCAACCCGCCTGCAGATGCAGAGCGCATACGACCGCAGGAGAGAGATATTCAGATGACGCAGACCGCCACGATGACACCAGAGCCGCAAAGACTGCGCGCACTGGAGCGAGCCAACGCCGTCAGGCTCGCGCGTGCGGAGCTGAAGCGACGGATCGCGGACGGACAGGTCGGAGCCGCCGAAGTCCTCCTTGCCTGCCCGTGGGAGGCAAGCAGCTGGGCGGTCGGTGACCTGCTCATGAGTCAGCGGCGCTGGGGACAGACCCGGTGTCGCAAGTTCCTGGCTCGAAACCAAATCAGCGAGGTGAAGCGGATCGAAGCGTTGACCGAGCGCCAGCGGCGGCTGCTCGCGGCTCAGCTCGGACGCTCCCGAGCCTTCGACTCCGAGCCCCGCCTGGGTATCGACCGGGAGCTGGCGCTCGCGGGCGCCGCATAGACCTGGGCGTTTGCCTGGGGCGGCCAGTTTTCGTGCCCCTCGACACCGGTCCTGTGCCGCGCCTCGCGGGCACAGGACCGATGTCATCCGAGCTCAGAGTTGGATGCCGAGCGGCACCGGGCTGGCACCGGCGAACAAGAAGAACCACACGACGAAGGCGACCAGCGTGAACCCGGCGCTGACCACGAGCACGCCCTCGAGCACGTAGTGACCTGGATCGCCCCGCCCACGCGCGCGGCAGTTGGCGCGGTAGACGTTGCTGAGCTTGCCGAGCACACTCGCGAGCAGAGCGATTGTCGCGATCACGCCGACGAACATCGTTCCCAGGGCGGCGCCCAGGGACGACGTCGAGCCTTGGACCTGCGACCCGATCCACAGCCACAGCAGAGGTGTGCCGATCCACAGCACGAGGCTGCCGATGAACATGATGAGCACGACCAGAACCGCGCCCGCTCCCGTCCTCGCCAGGTCACGCAGCACTCGTCCAGGATAGGAGCTTGTGTCTCCGGGTCGCGACCGCTCCGGCCGCGACCCCTGGCTAACGGACAGCCGGAGGAGAGCTTGACTTCCCACCACCCCATCAGCATGCCGATCAGCCCGAGCCGGGGGCGCACCTGCCAGACGCCGCAGCCCGGCTCGCCCAGCTCGCGGCGGGAGACGCGGGCGAAGCGATAGCGGCCCGGTTCGAGCAGCATCTGCTCCAGGAGCAGTCGCTTTTCGGCCTGCATGTCGGCGCGTTCGGCGATGCTCTGGCGTGCGTCGTGCAGCCGCTGCGCCAGCTCGTCGCGGATTTGCTCGAGCTCCCCCAGATCGAGCAGGCGAGGCTCGGCGGGTACGCCACTAGGTGGTTGCAGCCCGCCCATTGGCCAGGCGGTCACGAAGGCGTCCGCAAGCTCCCGCTCGAGCTTCGCGATCTGTCCCCGCAGGGCGCGGCGAGCGGCACGCTCGGGGTCCTCGACAGGGACAGGCCGAACCGTCGGCGTAAGCATCTGCGGAGCGTCTATGTCGTGCTCGAGCAGTGGACGTACCTCCTAAGGAAACGAGGGTGAGCTTACCACCGGCAGCCGCCTTGACGGGCGCCTTTCTACCCGCCCGCGAGGATGTCCGCGCACAGCCACAGCGCCTCTTCAACGTGGATCGCGGGCACGCCGCGCACGCCGACCGAGTAGAGCACCGCGTGCGAGGTCCGGCGACTCACGGCATGCGCGCGGGCGACCTCGCCGAACAGCAGCGCGTGCACGCACCGGGCATCGGCCACGACCAGCCTGCCCGGCGAGAGTCGGGAGAGCATCCCGCCTTCGCCCAATTGGTCGTCGGCGCTGCTCGTCCGGATGCCGAGCCCACCGGCGTCGACCACGTCGGCGTCGAGCGCCCAGACCGGTACCCCGGTCTCGACCAGGCTGATCAAGAGGGCGTCAGCGATCAGGTCCTCGGAGCGAAATTCGCCGAGCAGCATCCGCGCCAGCACCGCCTGCTCGCTCGGGATCCGGGTGACATCCGGATCAAGGCCGATCTGACGAAAGAACGCTCGATAGGCGTGCGCGACGGGCTGGGTCCGCAGGGTCACGGCGTTCGCGCCGCGAAACCGGGTTGACAGTTCGCGGAGGCGACGCTTGACCTCGGGCGGGGTGCGTCGCCGGCGTACGGGCAGGCTGACCCAGTCCAAGCGGAGGCCGGGAAGCTCCGCTCGCACCGGTTCGGCGATGAAGCCGGCGGCGGGCGTGAGGTCGAGCTGGTCGGTCATCCTCGTAGCAGCGCTCGCACCTGGGCGGAGAGCGCAGGCGCCTGAAGCCAGTGCTCGCCGATCAGCCGCTTGGCGACCACGCCGCCGGGGCGCGCGAGCTCGATCATCGGGCAGATCGAAACTCCGTAGAGCGCCCCGATGGCGCCCGCGCTGTCAAATGCGACCGGGATGGTCCAGCCGCGCGCGCGCACGAGCGCCGCCGTCTCGGCACGGCTGGCGGCTACGGCGAGGGCGGCAAATTGCGCCGAGGCGGGCGGGAACTGGCGCGCGACGAGCTGCAAGGTGTCGACCTGACGCTTGCAAGCCTTCGAGCGCGGGGCGAAGAACACGAGCACCAGCGGGGTACGGCCGCACACGTTGAGCGCCCGCGGGTTCGGGTGCGCCGGATCGCACCGCGGCCGCGGATTCGCCGGCTGGTCGGGTCCGGTCGCGGCCAGCGGCGCGACGAACAGGTGCAGACGCTGGCCCGGAGCGACGCCGGGACTGACGACCCCGTGCCGCCCGAACTCGTAGATCGAGAACGCGATCAGCAGGATGAGGCCGAAGATCCCGATCGTCCACCGGTAGCGACGTGTATCGGTCGAGCCCGGGGATCCGCGCTCGCGCCCAGCTGAGCCGGCCGCCGCGGCGGCGAGGTCCGGGTCGAGACCTCCAGGAGGCAGCTGCGACGGCGTTTCCTCGCGTGGACCCGGTGGGGGCTGTGCGCTCACGCCACCCGCGCGCGCCGGCGCAGGCGCGGGCGCCGCGACAGCCTCACGCCGCCGAGCGCGAGATCGCGTCGCTGCTCAGCCAGCATGAGCACGGCGGGGAGCACGAGCAGGACCCCGGCGAGCGACACAGTCAGGTCGATCAGCGTGACGAGTCCGAACTGGCGCAGCATCGTGATGCTCGAGAGCACGAGCACGCCGAAGCCGGCGATCGCCGTGATCCCCGAGGCCAGTACGGCGATGCCGGTCGAGCGGTAAGCCCGCATCAGCGCGGCTCCGGGGTCGCCATCTGCCGCCCGCTCCTGGCGGAAGCGTTCGGAGAGCAAGACGCTGAACTCGGTGGAGATCGCGATCACAAGCGCACCTAAGGTGGCCGACATCGGGTTGAGCGGGATCCGGAGCACGAACAGGATCAAGGCCGACCAGCCGGTGGCCAGCGCGATCGGCACGAGCGGGACGACCGCGCGCGAGAGCTCCCGGAAGATCGCCAGCAGCACGAGCCCGACGGCGATCAGGCCGGCGACGAGGGTCAACAGCCGCCGCGAGGAGGATGACAAGGCGCTGTTCGCCTGCGCCGCCAGCACCGGCAACCCGGTCAGCCGCGCCGTCGCGCCGGCCGGAGGATGCAGCTGCGAGGCCATGTAGTCGATCACTCCCTGCTGTTTGGACAGCGGCATCAGCCGGATCCCGAAGGCGAGCGTGGCGCTGTGCCGATCCGGCGTGATCACAGCCTGACGGAAGTACACGGGGACGGCGGCGAGCAGGGTGCGGATCCCGTTCGCGGTGAGCGTCGGCGCTTGGGTCCCGGCGGAGAACAGGTCAGGCAGCGACAGCGCCGGGCACAGCGTCGAGTGCGCGCAACCCTTGGTCTCGACGTAGCCGTAGTGGCTCATCAGCGCGTTCTCGTAGCGGGTCATCCATCCGACCACGGCCGGCGTCGCCACGTCGGCAGCGCGCACCGAGACGTCGATCTCGCCGGACACTCCGGTGACGTTCTCGAGCGCATGCAGGTCGCGAAGCGCCGGCATGCTGCTGGGCACGAGCTTGGTGACGTCCGACTGCACCGAGGTCTGGGTGTCCGCGACCCAGCCCAGCAGCGCGAGCACCGCGCCCACGGCCAGCACGCGCCCAGGATGGCGGGTGACGGAAGCGAGCAAGCGGGTCGGGTCGAGGCTAGGCCGGCGCCCCGCCGCGCGCAGCCGTCCGCCGCCGGCGGCTCGGACGCGAGCCTGCAGGTCACCGAGGATCTCATGCGCTCCGCGCAACGCCGCGCCGAGCGCGCCCCCGCCGCGGCCCACGAGGACGAGCGCCGCTGGTCCGGCCGTGAGCGCGCACGCGAGCGCAACCGCGATTCCCACGACCAGCAGCAGCCCGAAGCCGCGGATCATCGGCACCGGCGAGAGCAACAGCACGAGAAACCCCGTGGCGGTGGCCAATGCGGCGGCGGCGATCGTCGGGGCGCCGAGCCCCGCGGCTCGCGCGACGGCGCCTGCGCGGTGCCGTTGGCTGATGTCTGCGGGATCGAGCGCCTCCTCGGTGCGCGACTGGAACTGAATCGCGTAATCGACGGCCAAGCCGATCAGGATCGGGAGCACGGCAATCGACGCCATGGTCAGCGTCCCGCCCACGAGCGACAGCGCCCCGAACGTGATCGCGGCCGCGGCGAGCGCAATCGCCAGCGGGAGCAGGCGCGGCCGGCCGCGAAACACGAGTATCAGAGTCAGCGCCATCACCAGAACCGCTGCGACGAGGAGGCCGGCGATCGACCCTGTGATCTCCGAGCTGAGCTCACCGGCCACCACCGGCGCGCCTGTGACGGTGTAGACCCCACCGTGAGCTGAGCGGAACATCGGCATGCTCACGGCGTCCTGGATCCAGCGGATCGCTTGTGCCTGCTGCACGTCAGTCAGCGAAGCCTTGAGACGGACCTGGATCAGCGCGGCGTTGGGAGTCGGGAACAGGTACGCGAAGCGCGCCTTCGGCTGCCCGACCCCGCGCGTCGGGTCGAACACGATCTGGGGAATGAACTGCGGGTCGTCGATCCGCGGTGTTCCGTTGATGCCGGACTGCAGGTAGAGAGCCTCGAGCTGCTCGAGCTGGCGCTGCTGCTCGAGCTGCGCAGCCTGCGTGCATGCCGCGTTTGCCTGCTGGCCGGCCAGCCCACGCTGACGCGCCAAGCCGTAGGCCGCGTCGCAGGCATTGCGTACCGCCTGCCGCGCGTTCGTGAGAAGCGCCGTCATCTGGGTGTTCACCGCCGCGACGGCTCGGTTCAGGAACGTCCCGGGCCCGTAGACAACCTGCACCGGCTTGGCCTTCATCAGGCTCCCGCACGGGCTCTGCCAGCCTCCGTAGGGCCCGTGCGCGCCCGGCGGCGCCGGCTCAAAGGACTGAAGCTGCTGGCTCGGCACGACGTACTGGCCGGCCAGGCACGCCTCGAGGAACGTGACCGTGGCGAGATCCTTGGTCTGCACGAGACTCGTGAGCGGCTCCTTGATGAGGATGATCACCGCATCGGAGCCGAAGTCGTGATGATCCTGCTGGGTAGCTCGGAACGTGTCCGAGGAGCGCGAGACGAAAGTGTCGCTGCCCGCCGACGGCTTCAGGTCGAGGGCCAGCAGACCACCGGCGATGGCGAGGGCGAGGACGATTGTCAGCGTCAGCACGGGACGGCGAGCCGCGGTTCGTGCCAGCCCCTCAAGCCTCGCCTTCACCCGCATCCTGGCGGTCAGGCTATCGACGGTGGCTCCTAAGTGCGCTGCGTGCGGCGCCGCGGCAGCGCCGGTGCACGGCGCTCGCTCAGTCCATCGTCAACGGGCCCTGCGACTCGCCAGCCAGGAACTGCCGGATGAACGGATTGTCGGAGTTCAGCATGTCCTCGGCGGGACCGGCCTCGACGATCCGCCCCCTCCACAGAACGTTGATGTAGTCCGCGACGCGCCGGGCGCTCATGATGTCGTGGGTGATCACGGCAAAGGTCGGCAGGCGTTCCTTCTGCTTGGCCTTGGCCTCGTCCATCATGTCTCGGTGGATCTCGAGGATCAGCTCGCCGAGCAGCGCCGTGCGAACCGGATCGAGACCCGAGTCCGGCTCGTCGAACAGCACGATGTCCGGCTCGAGCACGAGAGCGCGCGCGAACCCCGCTCGCTTGCGCATCCCGCCTGACAGCTCGTTGGGCATCTTCTCGCGCGCGCTGCCGAGGCCGACTTCGTTCAGCCGGCGCATGACGATGTCCTCAACCTCATCCTCGCCCTTCTCGGTGTGCTGTCGCAACGGGAAGGCGACGTTGTCGTAGAGGTTCATCGAACCGAACAGCGCACCGTCCTGAAACAGCAGGCCGAACTTCTTGCGCATCTCGAAGAGATCGTCGTCGGCCATGTTCGGGACCGACTCGCCGTGCACGAGAACGTCGCCGGAATCCGGGTACAGCAGCCCCACCATGTGCTTGATGCAGACCGACTTGCCGGTTCCCGACGGCCCGAGGATCATTGACACCATCCCTTCGGGCAGTCCCATGTTCAAGCCGCGCAGGATGCGCGCGCGCCCGAAGGCCTTGTAGGTGTCGATGAACTCGACCGCATCCGGACGGCCTGACGGATAGACGCGGTAGGTGTGCCAGCGGTACTCCTCCTCCGAAGCGCCGGCGGGGGGCGCCGGACGTGGAGGCTGTTCGTCGACGACCGAGACGCGTGAGGCGCCGGCCGCCTGCTCGCGCGTCGGCACCTCGTCTCCGGGCGACTCGCGCGTGGCGGCCTCTTCGTCGGCGGCGGCGAGCGGGTCCGGGACCTCGCCCTGCGGGTGCAGCGGCTCGTCCGCGTGAGGCGCCGGCGCGTGCGTGGGCTCGTCCGCGTGAAGCGCCGGCGCGTACGTGGGCTCGCCCGCGTCCGACGTCGGCGCGTCCGCGGCCGCCTCCGAGGCCTGCTCGCCTTCCTGTTCGCGATCTCTGAAGTTGAACGTCGACACAGGTCAGCCTCCGATTGGTGCTCTTGGGTTCGCGCCCCAGAACAGCTGGGTTCCCAGCATGCCGATGAGATGCACCGAGACGATGTTCACGACCATCGATTTGGCCGTCGCGGTCCCGACGCCGACCGGCCCG
>JAFAZV010000238.1 GCA_019239445.1 Solirubrobacterales bacterium | reverse complement strand
GGTACGTTCAGGAGCTGTCCCGCGCGCTCCTTAACCGATCGCTAGTCGCGCCCACTTCCGAATAGCTCTAGGAAGAAGAGGAAGATGTTGAAGATGTCGAGGAAGATGCTCGCGGCGATCGGAACCGCGCTCGCCATGTTGGCGCGGCGCAGCCGGTTGAAGTCGAAGATCGTGAAGGCGCCGAAGATTCCCAGGCCAGCGATGCAGTAGATGATGTTGCCATGGGGAATGGCGACGAACAGCCCGATGATCCCGAACAGGATCAGACCGAGGAGCGCCCAGAACAAGCCGCGCGCCCAGGAGGACAGGTCGCGTCGAGTGGCGTAGCCGTAGGCGCCGAGGGCGGCGACGAACCCGGCTGTGGCGCCGGCTGCTTGCCAGACGACCGCCGGTTCGGCCTTCGCGTAGGCCGCCACGACCGGCCCGATGGCCAGCCCGAGGAGCAGACCGAGACCGAACAGCAGGGCGATGGCCAGCTGTTCGCGCCCGCGCGAAGAGGCGATGTTGAGGCCGAAGATGCAGGCGAAGGCGCCGATGAACAGGAACAGACCCGTGCGCCCGTTGAGGTTGCGACCGATATAGGCGCCGAGCGCGGTGCAGCCGAGGGTCAAGGCGACGAGCCCCATGACCTGACCGAACACCTCGCGGCTGCGATCGCGTGTTAGCTCGCCGGCGCCCAAGCCGTAGCCAAGCTGTTCATACGTGGGCATCTGTTTTCTGCTCCTTGCTGAGGACCCCGTGCACGACAAAGGTAGCGCGATCGCGGGGCGAAGATGCGAGTTTCGTAGGCTCCGTGGCTGATCCGGGCCGCCCGCCGTCGCGAAAGATCGTTAGGCGAAGCGGAGAAATGACACATCCGCGGAGACGGCGTACCGCGTATATCGAGACGCGGAAGCTCGCAGCCAGACAACCATTCCAATCGACACATCAGGAGCGCAAGGATGAGGATCGCGATCGTCGGTGCCGGGATCTCCGGGCTGCTCGTCGCGCATCTGCTGCACCGCGAGCATGAGATCACCGTGTTCGAGGCGGCCGACTACGCCGGGGGCCACACGAACACGATCCGGGTCGACACGCCTCACGAGACCCATCACGTCGACACGGGCTTCATCGTCTTCAACGACCGCAACTACCCGACCTTCGAGCGGCTGCTGGCTCGGCTGGGGGTCGAGTGGCAGCCGTCGACGATGACCTTCAGCGTCAGCGACGGGCGCGGCGACTTCGAGTACAACGGCGGCTCGCCGAACGGCCTGTTCGCCAAGCGCGCGCATCTCGTCACGCCGTGGTTTCACCGCATGCTGGCCGACCTGGCCCGGTTCAACCGTTCCGCACGGGAACTCATGGATCATCCGGGCGAGGGACCGTCGCTGGGGCACTGGCTCGAGCAGAAGCGCTTCTCGCGCCCGTTCATCGACCGGCTGATCATCCCCCAGGCCGCGGCCGTGTGGTCGGCCGACCCGCACCAGATGTGGAGCTTCCCGGCGCGCTTTCTGGCCGAGTTCTTCGATAACCACGGCATGTTGGGGTTTCATGGGCGACCGCGCTGGCGCGCGATCCGCGGCGGCTCGGCGCGGTACGTGGAGGCGTTGGTGGCACCCTGGCGGCACCGCTTGCGCTTGAAGGCGCCTGTCCAGGCCGTCACGCGGGCGCATGACCACGTACTGGTGAAGCCGCGCGGCACGGAGGCCGAGCGCTTCGACGAGGTGGTGATCGCGACGCACTCCGACCAGGCGCTGAGGCTCCTCGCCGACGCCTGTCCGGCTGAACATGAGATCCTCAGCGCGATTCCCTATCAGCGCAACGAGGCCGTGCTCCATACCGACGTGACGATGCTTCCTCGCCGCCGCCGGGCCTGGGCGAGTTGGAACTACCACCTCCTCGAGGAGCCGTCCAGCCGCGCCACCGTGACCTACCACATGAACCGCCTGCAGTCACTGCACGCCGAGCGCGACTTCTGTGTCACCCTGAACCGCACGGCCGAAATCGCTCCGGAGCACGTGATCCGCACGATCGCCTACGCACACCCGGTGTACACGCCGGCGGGGATCCGGGCTCAAGCGCGCGTGCGCGAGATCAGCGGCCAGAACCGCACGCACTTCTGCGGCGCGTACTGGGGCTGGGGTTTTCACGAAGACGGTGCCGCCAGCGGCCTGCGCGTGGCCGAGCGCTTCGGCGCCAAGCTATGACCGCAAGCTGCCTCTACGAAGGCGCCGTCCGCCATCGCCGCTTCGAAGTGCGCGGCCATCAGCTGCGCTACCGACTCGCCCTGGCCTACATCGACCTTGACGAGCTGCCGGGCCTGCTCGACGGGCGCCTAGTCAGCCCGCGCCCGGGACCCGTCCGCTTCCGCCGCCGGGACTACTTCGGCGACCCCGCGTTGTCGCTGGCCGACGCCGTGCGCGAGGAGGTGCGGCGACAGACCGGCGCTCGGCCCGCGGGACCAGTCCGGCTGCTCACCCAACTGCGCTCCTACGGGCACTGCTTCAACCCAGTGAGCTTCTACTACTGCTTCGACGCCGCCGGCGAGCGACTCGAGCACGTGCTCGCCGAGGTGACCAACACCCCCTGGGGCGAACGCCACGCCTATGTGCTGAGCGCCGCAAAGGACGGAAGGCCCGGTCTCACCGGCACTTCCGCCAAACAGCTTCACGTGTCACCGTTCATGGGTATGGACTATCGCTACAGCTGGCGCATCACCCTCCCCGCTCAGCGGCTCGCAGTGCACATCGAGAATCAGCACGACGGCGCCGTCGCGTTCGACGCCACGCTGTCCATGCGCAGGCACGAGCTGACCCGCGCCTCGGTCGCGCGCATGGCGGCCCGCTACCCGTTCGCCACCCTGCGCGTGCTGGCCTTGATCTACGCCCACGCGCTGCGTCTGAAGCTGAAGGGGGTCCCGGTTCACGCGCACCCGGTGGCGGGCGCGACGTGAGCCGCCGCGTGGTCGGCGCGCTGCTCGCGCGGATCCGCGTCGGCAGCCTCGTGGTGGTCGAGGGCAGGCGGCGCTCGTTCTATGGCGCCGGCGCGCCCACGGCCACGGTCAACATCCGCTCCCCTCGCGTGTGGCCGATGCTGCTGCACGGCAGTCGCGGGCTCGCCGAGTCGTACGCGCAGGGGCTGTGGGACTCGCCCGATCTCGTGGCCCTGATCCGCTTGGCCGCCCGCAACGCCGTCGGCCTCGACCGTCTGCGGGCGGGGTTGGCGCCCGTGCTGGCGCCGCTTCGGAGCGCGCGTGCCGTGCTTGCCCGCAACACCCGCCGGCGCAGCCGGCGCGATATCGCGGCGCACTACGACCTCGGCAACGAGCTGTTCTCACGCATGCTCGACCCGACGATGAGCTACTCGTGCGCCATCTTCGACGCGCCGGCGATGGGCCTCTCCGACGCGCAGCGGACAAAGCTCGAGCGCATCTGCGAGAAGCTCGAGCTCGGCCCGCAGGATCGGCTGCTGGAGATCGGCACCGGATGGGGCGGCTTTGCGATCCATGCCGCCACCACGCACGGTTGTCACGTCACCACCACGACGATCTCGGCCGAGCAGCGCCAGTACGCGCTCGCGGAGGCCGAGCGTGCCGGCGTCGGAGACCGCGTCGAGATCCTGCTCGAGGACTACCGCGACCTGCGCGGCAGCTACGACAAGCTCGTCTCGATCGAGATGATCGAGGCCGTAGGCTGGCAGCACTTCGGCACGTTCTTCGCCAAGTGCTCGTCGTTGCTCGAGCCCGATGGCGCGATGCTGCTTCAAGCCATCACGATCGACGATCGGGCCTACGAGGTGGAGAAAGCGTCGCGTTCATTCATGAATACGCACATCTTCCCTGGCGGCTGCCTGCCATCGCTCGAGGTGATTCAACGGAACGTCGCGCGGCGCACCGACATGCAGACGATTCACCTGGAAGACCTGACCCCGCACTACGTCACGACGCTGCGCCACTGGCGCGAGCGGTTTCTCGCCTCGACGCCCGAGCTCGAGCGGATCGGCTATGACGAGCGCTTCCGCCGCCTGTGGACCTTGTACCTGGCGTACTGCGAGGCGGGCTTTGCCGAGCGGCGCATCTGCGATGTGCAGATGCTGTTGGCCAAGCCGCTCTACCGGCCTGCGGTCCGGGGCGCGAATCAGCCGCGTGGCGAGCGGCTGAACACGCGCGCGGTGGTCTGATCGAGCAGCCACGCCGGCCCGCGTGCCGCGAGCATCGCGAGCCGGCTCTTGCCGGGCGGATTCACCACTCGCCGCCCCGCCTTAACCGCCTCGACGGCCTGATCCGCCCACTGCTCGGGCGGGATCTGCTCCCAGCCCGAGGTGTCGAGATGGCGGCCGTAGATGTCCTCGGTGCGTTGCAGCATGTCGGTTGTGACGCCCGGCGTGACCAGGTGCATGGCGCGGACGCCGGTGCCGCGAAGCTCGCGGCGCAGCGCCTCAGTGAGCGCGACAACGCCGGCCTTCGACGCGGCGTAGGTGCTCGCGGCCGGGAAGTACGCGTAGGCGCTGATCGACGCGTTGTTGACGATCGCGCCGTACCGGCGGGCCAGCATCCCCGGCAGCACGCGCTGGGTCAGATGCGCCACCGCCACCAGGTTGACCTGGAACATCGCGTACACCTGCTCCATGTCCTGCTCCTCGAGCAGGCCGCCCGTCACCAGGCCGGCATTGTTGAACAGTACGTCGATCCGTTCCAGCTCTTGGCCGAGACGTTCGCAGGAAGCGTCGACCGACTCGCGCGAGGAAAGGTCGATCTGCACCGGCCGCACCTCGGCCGCGCCCTCGGGCGAGAGCGCCACAGGCTCGAACTTCTCGACCGAGCGCATGCCGGCGAGCACGAGTCGCGCCGGCTCGGCGGCCAGACGCGTGACGAGCGCGCGTCCGATCCCCCGGTTAGCGCCGGTGACGAGTACGGAGGCGCCGGCGAGGTTCATGGCGCGGGCAGAGCCGGCTTTAGTAGAGCTCGAGGTATTCCTGCCGCTCCCAGTCGGGGACGTGGTCGGCGAAGCGGGCGAGCTCGTGGCGGCGCATCGCGCTGTAGGGGCGCACGAACTCCTCGCCCGGGAGCTCGACCATCGCGCTGTCGGCCTCGAGCGCCTCGAGTGACTCCTCGAACCGTGGTCGGGAGCTTGGGCTTGGTCTCGTCCTCCTCGGCCGTGATGCCGAACCGCCGCATCTCCTTGACGATCCGCTCGATCGCCGGTACCCACGAGTTCCGGACCGTGTTGAAGATGTGATAGCCCTCGAACAGGGGTTGGCGCGTGGTCGCGTCGAGCCGGTAGAACTCGGGCTCGATTCCGATCAGCGGCTCGTAGCCGAGCTCGCGGCAGCGCTCGAGCACGCGTCGGAACACTTGGCGCGGCGCGGCCCCGAGCGGACGCCCGTCGTCCCAGTAGGCGTCGCAGATCGTGCGCCCGGTGGCCGGCGCCCAGGGCACGATCGCGGCGGTGCTCGGATCGGGCTTGAGGCGCTCATCGGCGTAAGCCATCTCCACGTTGTAAAGCGTTCCGGCGACCACGTCGGAGCGGCTGTCGAGCACGACTGTGCCGCCGTACATGTTGAGACCGACCTCCGCGTAGTGGCCCGCGTGCTCGAGCGGGATCAGCTTCGAGCGGCTCGTGCCGTGCATGTCCGGCAGCTCGAAGCGCACATTCTCGATCCTTTGCTCGCGCCAATCCGCAAGCACCTGCTCGACACTTGGCCCTTGCCGCTCCGCTGTCGCCACTCGCTTACCTCCTGGAGCCGTTGTTCCACATTCGCGCCTCGAGTGCAAGCGCGATCGCCGCCCGCGCCGCGTCGGCGCGCGGCTTTTTGGCGAGCACGATCAGCACGCCACCTTCGCGCCCGTCGTCCCGCGCCAGCGCGGATGCCGCGGTGTCGGGGACAGCGCCCGCGGGTCTGGCCGCGTCTTTTTGCTGCGCGCCCAGATCAGCGGCCATCCTTGGATGCGGCCTCGGCCAGAGCGGAGAACAGCTTCGTCCGATCATCGGTCTCCGGATGCCATTGCACGCCAAGTCCCCAGGCGCCGTCCGCGAGCTCGATGGCCTCGATCACGCCGTCGGTGGCAGCGCGGCCGCTGACGACGAGACCGGTGCCGAGGCCGAGGATCGCCTGATGGTGGTGGCAGCGCGCCGTGTGCAGCTCCTCGCCCACCGCCCGCGCGGCCAATGAGCCCGGCTCGAGCTCAACTGGATGCTCGGTGCCGTCAAACGTGCCGATCACCTTGCGGTGCGGGTTGGAACCGTCGTAGGCGATCAGGTTCTGCTCGAGCGTCCCTCCGAGCGCCACGTTCATCAGCTGCATCCCGCGGCAGATGGCGAGCACGGGCAGTCGCCGGGCGAACGCGCCGTGCAGCAGCGCCAGCTCGAACTCATCGCGCTCCGGGTAGGTCTTCTCAGTTGCCGGATCGCGGGTGGCCCCGTAGGTGCGCGGGTCGACGTCAGCACCGCCGATCAGGAGCAGGCCATCGATCCGTTCGAGCAGCACGTTCGGGGCGCGGGCGTCGACCGCCAGAAGCACCGCCACCGCGCCCGCGCGCTGCACGCAGGCCACGTAGGCGTCGGCCACCAGGTGCGCCTCCTGGTCCCAGAAGCTCCAGCGCGCGCGCTCGCGCACCGCGCAGATACCGATGACCGGCGGTTCAGACGGCGCGTTCATAGCGCTCCCGCTCCCAATCGCTGACCGAATCGCGCCAGGCCTCGAGCTCCCAAGCCCGTGAGACGCGGTAGTACTCGCAGAACGTCTCTCCGATCGCGGCGCGCAGCTCGCCGTCGGCGTCGAATGCCGCAGGCGCACTCTCGAGCGACCCCGGCAGGGCAGGGAGATCCTCGCGGGCACAGGCGTCGCCGAGCACGGGTGGCGGCGGGCTCGCGCCATGACGGATCCCGTCCGCGGCCGAGGCGGCGAGCGCGGCCAGCGCCAGGTAGGGGTTCGCATCGGCGCCGGGGCGCCGGCACTCGATCCGCCAGCGCTCGGGCTGCTCGCCGCGGATCGAGCCGGTCAGCGCCAGCGCGCCCATCAGCGCCCCGTGGTAGGACTGAGCCTGGGAGATGATCCGCCAGCGCTGGGGCTCGCCGCGGTCGGCGTGGTACTGGCGCACGAGCCGCAGTGCGGTCTCATAGGCCTCGGAGCCTCCGGAGACGAACCGCACGCGCGCCATCTCGGCGCGGCGAGCTCGATCAGCCGCGCCGCCAGGCGCTCCTGCGGTTCGTTGCTGAAGTGGTGGTTGTAGACGTAGGAGATCCGCTGCGCCTGATCGCGGGCGGCGCGCACGATGTCGCCCGCGCCGTGACCGAGACACGCCACCATCGCCCCGCCCGAGCAGGCGTCGAGCAGCTCGAAGCCGTCGCTCGTGTACAGGCGGACGCCCTCTCCGCGCTCGATGTTCGGGTAGCGGTGGTCGAGCAGGCGCGGGAAGACGCTCGTCTCGGCAGCGTGCACGGCGCGGACGGCGCTCACCGGCGCCGCCGGTGGATCGCCGCCAACACCGCGCGCAGCCCCTGGTCGCTGGCGTTCACGTGGACCTCCATCGCCTTTT
>JAFAZV010000171.1 GCA_019239445.1 Solirubrobacterales bacterium | reverse complement strand
CATGGCCGGCATCTGCCTGCGCGGCGAGTCCGGCTGGGGCCAGGTGCTGGCGCCGCTCGACACCGTCATCAACACGTTCGGCGGGCGCTGGTATGACCCGCAGTGGCGGGCTCAGCTGACCTCGCCTCAAGTCCAGCAGGCGGTGTCTTTCTACGTGAACCTGCTCAAACAGTACGGCGAGCCCGGCGCCGCCGCCGATGGCTTCTCCGAGTGCGCCACGCAATATGGCCAGGGCAAGGCCGCGATGTGGTACGACGCCACCTCGGCCGCCGGCACCGTCGAAGACCCGACCAGCAGCACGGTGGTCGGCAAGACGGGCTACGTCGCCGCGCCGGTGCTGAAGAGCCACCAGTCGGGCTGGCTGTATTCGTGGTCGCTCGGGATCCCGGTGACCTCGCCGAACAAGCAGGCGGCCTGGCGCTACCTGTCGTGGGCCACCTCGCGGGCGTACATCCAGCTCGTCGGGCAGAAGCTCGGCTGGGCGCGCCTGCCGCCGGGCAGCCGGCTCTCGACCTACGCGATCCCGCAGTACCGCAAGACGGCGAAGGCGTTCGCGCCCGAGACACTCCGTGCGATCCAGAGCGCCACACCCGATCACCCGACGGTCGAGCCCGTCCCCTACACCGGCGTCCAGTTTCTCGACATCCCCGAGTTCCAGGACCTCGGCACCCGAGTGAGCCAGCAGATCACGGCCGCGATCGCGGGCCAGCAGTCGGTGCAGAAGGCGCTCTCAACCTCGCAGAACTACGCCAAGCGCGTCGGCACGGGTTATCGATCCTGATGGCCACCACGACCGCCGATCAGGCCGTCCATCTCCCCGGCGCCCGCCGCAAGGACCGCCGCACGAGCGAGAGCTGGGCGCGCCGGATCCCGCTCATGCCGGCGCTGCTGTTCACGATCGTCGTGACGCAGATCCCGTTCCTGCTCACGCTCTACTACTCGCTTCAGTCGTGGAACATCGCTAAACCAGGTTCGCCGCACTGGGTTGGTCTGCGCAACTACGGCGACGTGTTCTCCGATCCCGTGTTCTACGGCGCGCTGCTGCACACGATCGAGATCACGTTCGGCTCGGTGCTGATCGCGACGCTGCTCGGGCTCGGCCTGGCCATCCTGCTCGACCGCAAGTTCCTCGGGCGCGGGCTCGCCCGCACGCTGCTGATCTCGCCGTTCCTGATCATGCCGACGGCCGCCGCGCTGCTGTGGAAGACGACGCTGCTCGACCCGGTCTACGGGATCGTCAACTGGGTGATCGGGTGGTTCGGCGCCGCCCCGGTCGACTTCGTCTCCAAGTACCCGCTGGGCTCGGTGATGGCGACGGTGATCTGGCAATGGACGCCGTTCGAGATGCTGATCCTGCTCGCCGGGCTGCAGAGCCAGCCGCGCGACGTGCTCGAGGCCGCGCGCGTCGACGGCGCGAGCGCGTGGGCGAGCTTCCGCGAGATCACGCTGCCCCACCTGCGCTCCTATCTCGAGCTGGGCGTGCTGCTTGGCTCGATCTACGTCGTCAACACGTTCGACGCGATCTACATGATGACCCAGGGCGGCCCGGGGACGGCGACGACGAACCTGCCCTTCTACATCTACCAGCGCGCCTTCCAGGGCTTCGACATCGGGCAGGCCGCCGCGCTCGGGGTGGTCACCGTCGTCGGCACGATCATCGTCGCCACGGTCGCCTTGCGCACGGTCTTCCGCTTGTTCATCGAGAACGAGGCGCGTGCCTGATGGCCACGGTCGCCGAGCGCGCCGGGCCCGCCTCCGCCGACGTCAAGCCGGCCCGGCCGCGGCGCAGCCTGCGCCAGCGCCTCGGCGGCGTCGCCTGGGGCACGGTGGCGTGGTTCGCCGCGATCATCTTCTTCTTCCCAGTTTTCTGGATGGTGCTGACTTCGTTCAAGCCGGAGTCGGCCGCCTACACCAATCCGCCCAAGTTCGTCTTCAATCCGACGCTCGACGAGTACCACCAGGTGTTCAGCGCCGGCATGGGGCCGTTCCTGGTCAACTCGGCGATCGCCACCGTGGTCTCGGTGCTGCTCGTGCTGGCGCTGGCCACGCCCGCGGCCTACGCGCTGTCGATGCGCCCGATCGAGCGTTGGCGCGACGCCCTGTTCTTCTTCATCTCGACCAAGATGCTCCCGGTGGTGGCGGCGATCGTGCCGATCTACCTGGCCGTGCGCGACATCGGGATGCTCGACTCGATCCCGACCCTGATCGTGCTCTACACGGCGATGAACCTGCCGATCGCCGTGTGGATGATGCGATCGTTCTTCCTCGAGGTCCCGAGCGAGATCCTCGAGGCGGCGCGCATCGACGGTGCCACGCTGCGGCGCGAGCTGATCGAGGTCGTGCTGCCGACGGTTGCCCCGGGCCTGGCTGCGACGGCCTTGATCTGCGCCATCTTCTCCTGGAACGAGTTCTTCTTCGCGCTCAACCTGACCTCGATCCGCGCCGCCACGATGCCCGTGTTCCTGGTCGGCTTCGTCACCAGCGAGGGCCTGTACTGGGCCAAGCTCGCGGCCGCGGCCACGCTGGCGTCGGTGCCGGTGCTGATCGCGGGCTGGATCGCGCAGCGCCAGCTCGTGCGCGGTCTGTCCATGGGAGCGATCAAATGACCCTGACCTTGGAAGGAGCCGACGATGGCTGAGGTGATCTACTCCGACGTCAGCTGCCGCTATCCGGGCAGCGACAAGCTCGCCGTCGACCACCTCAACCTCGAGGTGCCGGACGGCAGCTTCATGGTCCTCGTCGGCCCGTCAGGGTCGGGCAAGACAACGGCGCTGCGGCTGCTCGCGGGGCTCGAGGAGCTGAGCGACGGACGCATCGAGCTCGACGGCCGGGACGTCAGCGGCGTCGAGTCGCGCGACCGCGACATCGCGATGGTCTTTCAGAACTACGCGCTCTACCCGAACAAGACCGTGGGCGAGAACATCGGCTTCGCTTTGAAGATGCACGGGGTCGCGCGCGATGAGCGGGAGAAGCGCGCCCGCGAGGTGGCGCGGATGCTCGACATCGAAGAGCTGCTCGACCGCAAGCCTCGCCAGCTCTCCGGTGGACAGCGCCAGCGCGTCGCCATGGGCCGCGCGATCGTCCGCCGCCCGAAGGCGTTCCTGATGGACGAGCCGCTGTCCAACCTCGACGCGAAGCTCCGCGTGCAGACGCGGGTTCAAATCGCCGAGCTCCAGCGCAGCCTGGAGACGACGACCGTCTACGTCACCCACGACCAAGGCGAGGCGATGACGCTCGGCGATCGCGTCGCGGTGCTGAAGGATGGGACGCTGCAACAGTACGCACCCCCGCGCGATCTCTACGACGAGCCGGTCAACGCGTTCGTCGCCGGCTTCATCGGGCTGCCGCAGATGAACCTGATCCGGCTCGGCGTCGAGAACGGCGCCGTGCGGCTGGGCGGCCAAACGATCCGCCTGCCGGACAGGCTGGCAAGCGCGGTTGGTGAGCGTCAGGCGCGCGAGATCATCGTCGGTGTCCGCCCCGAGCACGTGTCGATCGCCAACGGTTCGGATCAGCGCGAGGGCGACGGTGACGGCATACCCGGCGAAGTCGTGCTGGTCGAGTCACTCGGTGCCGACTCCTATGTTCACGCCACCATCGAGGGCTCGGAGACGAGCTTCGTCGCGCGTACGGAGGGCTACGACGCGCGCAAGCCGGGCACCAACATCCGCCTGCGCATCGATCCCGAGCGGATCTACGCCTTCGACGCCGAGACCGAGGAGCGGCTGGGGGCGAAGCCGGCGCACGAGCGGCCGGCGCCCGAGCAGCCGGCTACTGCCGCGAGCTGACGCCCGCGCCCTCGCGCAGCCGCTCGTACGTCGAAGCGTCGAACGAGCCCGCCAGCGGCGCGCGCACGGCGGCCGCCGACAGCGCGGCCGCGTCAGCGAGGCGCTCGGACCACACGCTCGCATCGCACAGTCCC
>JAFAZV010000129.1 GCA_019239445.1 Solirubrobacterales bacterium | reverse complement strand
TGAGGCGCCCGCGCCAGTCTCCGAAGGACCTATCGAGCAGCGCTTCCAGGCGCGAGGCGGCGACGTCCTGGCCCTCCTCGGGCCGGATTGGCATCTGTGCCTGCACGAGCTCCTCGCCGGCCGGCGCGAGCCCCGGATCTTGGGCCGAGTAGCGCTCGATCCAGCCGGCGGTGTCGAGATCGGAGACGATCCAAGGGTCGCCGCGGCGTTCGCTCAACCCGAGATCGAGGCACACGGTGCGGCCGCTCAGCCACCGCAGCGAATCGTCTTCGAGCAAGCGGCGGGCGTCGGACAGCTCGAGCGCCACGATCACAGGTGGGTCGGGAAGCGAATCGACGCGCTCGCCGGTTTCGATTCGCACGCCGAGCGAGCGCGCGCGACGTTCCAGTGCGTCGACCAACATCGTCCAGCCGCCTACGATGAACCGCGCGGGCGGACGCGCGGTCAGCAGCAGCCGCTGGGTCCGCTCCCAGACGAACGCCGCCGAGAGCTCACCCGGGTCGTGGTAGAAGGTGTAGACGCCGGCGAGCCTGCTGAGAAACTCAGCCGTTCGCTCGTCGCTGTGATCGGTAACCCAGGCACGAAATGTCCGATCGACGGGCGCCAGCCGCCCGCGGAGACGCAGTCCCGGCGGGATCAGGCTGAGCGGTGGCGTGCGGTGGACGACCGCGTCGTAGTGAAAGCGCGCGCCGGTCAGCAGCGGCCGTGCCAGCGGCGGCATCAGCTCGCGCGTCCTGAGCCAATCCCATAGCACCCCCCCGGCGTAGATCGCATGTGGGCCCAGGTTGGCCTTGTAGACCCCGTCGGTGCTGCGGGCCCGTCCACCGAGCGTTTCGTGTGCCTCGAACAGTCGCACCCGGGCGCCACCCTCCGCACACGTTATGGCTGCCGTCAGTCCCGCGATTCCGCCTCCAATGACTGTGATCTCGTTCATGGTGAAGAACTTACGCCGTAGCTGGACTTACGTAAAGTTCCAGTTGTGGGGCTTGTTAAAGGGCCAGTTGACCTGCTCGTCGAGCTGCACAGGCGCAGTGGTCTGCCACTGCACGAGCAGCTCGAGCGCGCGCTGCGGGATGCAATCCGCACCGGCCGCCTGCCGGCTGGGGCTCGCGTGCCATCGAGCCGTTCGCTGGCTGCAGAGCTCGGCATCTCCCGCGGCGTGGTGACATCGGCATACGACCAGCTTGTCGCCGAGGGCTACCTCGAGACGAGGCAGGGCGCTCCGGTCCGGGTCGCGCGCGGGGTACGCGCGCAACCGCCGCGGCCACCTACGCCTTCGCTCGTCCCGAAGTTCGCCTACGACTTCAGCCCAGGGCTCCCGGATCTCGCGGGGTTTCCACGCGACAGTTGGCTGCGCTCAGTCCGCGCCGCCTGGCGCGAGGCGGCCCTCGACGCGGTTGGTCTCGGAGATCCGCGGGGTGCGCCAGAACTACGGGAGGCGCTTGCCGATTACCTGGGCCGAGTCCGCGGAACGGCAGCGGACCCCGAGCATCTCGTGGTCTGTACGGGTTTCCGGCAGGGACTGTCATTGACGTGCCGCTGGCTGCGCGCCAACGGCGTCGCCCGTCTGGCCTTGGAGGAACCGGGTTGGCACGCCCAGCGGCTGATCGCCCAGGAAGCCGGGCTCGAGGTCATCCCGGTTGCGCTCGACGCAGAGGGGATTGACGTTCCGGCACTCGAGAGCAGCGGCACCGACGCAGTGGTCGTGACACCGGCACACCAATTCCCGACCGGTGTGCTTCTCAGCCCCAGGCGGCGCACGGCCCTAATCGAATGGGCGGAGCGCGGCGACCGGCTGATCATCGAAGACGATTACGACGCTGAGCTGTGTCGTGAGCGAGTCGGCGCGCTGCAGGGTCTTGCGCCGGATCGCGTCCTGTATATCGGCTCCGCGAGCAAACGCCTGACACCAGGCATGCGCCTCGGCTGGATGCTGCCGCCGTCATGGCTCTCCTGGGCGTTGATCTCGGCCAAATCGATCGAGGACGCCGGATCGGAGATCACCGGCCAGCTCGCGCTTGCCGACTTCATCGTTCGTGGCGAGCTCGAGCGGCACCTGCGTCGGATGCGCCTGCGCTACGCCGAGCGCCGCGCAGTGCTCCTAGCCGCGCTGAGGCGTGAGCTCCCGGACTTGAGCGCAGCGCCTCCGCGCGACGGTCTGCACATCGTCGTCCACCTGCCGGACGATGTCGATGAGAGCTCCCTCCTCGCGAGCGCAGCACGACACGGTGTTGGTCTGGAGGGGCTCTCGTTGCACAGCTACACCGGGAACTGCCCCGCTGGTCTCGTGCTTGGCCACGCATGCATGGCCGAACCCGCCCTCGCGCGCGGTGCGAAGCTGCTGGGGACGGCCTACGCTGAAGCCGCTGGTGGTGTGAATAAGATGCGCGGGTAAGACGTGCTGATGCGGTAGGAGGCTTCGATGTCCGAGGCGCGGATGCTGGAGCTGGTACAAGGGGCGCTCAGGGTTTGAGTGCTGTCGTGGCTGCCTGGAGCGACGTTGTGTTGCACAGCCTGACGTTTGCCGCCGCCGGGGTTCGGCTCGAGCTCGGCCTCGGTTACCTGCTCATCCTGCCCTTCTGGATCGCGCTCATCGGCGTGCTCACGGGGCGAGTCCTAGGCATCAGCATCGGCCGGCTGCGCAGCGCCGTGGCCGCGGCCATAGGGTGGCTGGTGGGGTTAATCGCCGGAGCGATCGCGCTCGGGCCGAAGAATTTGCATCCAGCGCTCGTCATACCGCTGTTGGTGTTCTTCGGCGTGCTGGCGGCGCTGCCCGTCGCGATCATCATCGACCTGATCACACGGGGCAGACGGGTGCGGCCGCGCAGGCGCGGGGTGCTGCGTCATCCGCTTCGCGCCGTGCGTGGAGTGCTCGCTCCGCTTGGGCGTTTTCGCGAGCTGGTCGGCTATGCCCGCAGCGAGAACCTGTTGCACGTCCGCTATCGCAATCCGGCGGCCCTGGCTTCGCCGGATCTTGCTCGCCGCGTCCGCGTCGTCCTCGAGCGCGCCGGCGGCATGTTCGTCAAGTTCGGCCAGATCGCCGCCACGCGCACCGATCTGCTACCTCAGACGCTGACTTCGGAGCTGTCTCAGCTGCACTCGAACGTGGCCCGTGTGCCTGCGGAGGAGATCCTCGCCGCCGTGGAAGGCGAACTGTCGGAACCGGTAGATCATGCCTTCGCCGCCTTCGATCAGGAGCCCTTGGCGGCCGCGTCGATCGGGCAGACGCACCGGGCGAGACTGGTCGACGGGCGCAGGGTCGTCGTGAAGGTGCAACGGCCGGGCTTAGAGGAGATCGTGTGGCGAGACTCCGCCGTGCTGGCGTTCGTGGCTCGTCAGCTCGATCGCCGCGTCGAGGCGGCGCGGCGAGTGGGCGTGCGCGACCTCGCGGATGAGTTGATGCGCAGCATTCAGCTCGAGCTTGATTACGGCGAGGAGCTGTCCGCCGGAGTCCGGCTGCGAGCAAACCTGCAAGGCGATCCCACGGTCCGGGTTCCGCTGGTGCATCCGACACTGTCCACCGAGCGGGTGCTGGTGATGGATGAGGTGGTGGGACGCTCGGTATCCGATGGCGCGGCAATAGACGCCGCGCCCGTCAGTCGCGAGGACTTATCGCGGCGGCTGCTGTCCTCCTTCCTCGGCCAGATCTTGCGTGACGGCTATTACCACGCCGATCCGCATCCGGGAAACCTGCTGATCGACGCCGATGGGGCGCTATGGCTGCTCGACCTCGGGGCCGTCGGCCGGGTCGACGCCGTGACGCGCGATGCGCTCCAGGGCATCGCGGTCGGTTTCATGCTCCGAGACGGATCGGTGCTGGCGCGCGCGGTTCGCCATCTAGTCGGAGACGATCAGGTGGACATGCGACAGCTCGAACGCGACCTCACGATGCTCGTCGGCGAGGTTGAGCAAGCGGGGCTCAGTCCGGCCGCAATAGGGGGCGTGATGAAGGTGATCGACCAACACGGTCTGCGCCCGCCACGCTCGATGCTCCTCCTTTCCCGCACGCTGATCACCCTGGAGGGAACCCTGAGGTTGATCAACCCGCAGTTTGAACTCGCTGCCGAGGCACAGAGCATCGTCGCTCGCGATCACCAGGCTGAACTCGGCGCCCCCCAAGAGCTCGTGCGCAACGAGCTCGTACGCACGCTGCCGGCACTGCGGACGCTGCCTGAGCATGCGGAGGCGCTCGCCATGCAGCTGCGGTCGGGGCGGCTGCGGATTGCGACCGACCGTTACAGCGGGTCTGACCGGTCGATCGTCGAGGGCTGGCTCAATCGCGCGTTGGTCGTACTGGCCGGTGGTGCGGGAGCCCTGACTGCAGCGACTCTTTTGCTCGCGGGATCTCTGTCGCCCGACCGCAGCGTGCGCGACATCTTGTGGATCTTGGGCTTCTCGGGTCTGACGTGCGCGGTCGTGTTGCTGATGCGCACGGCGGCGCAGGCGCTCCATCTGCAGAGCGTTCCTGGTGACGGAGCCGACGACCTCGCGCGCCGCGAGGAGTGACGGCCCTGCTCCTGCCGCCGGCCTCAACGATCGGTTAGCTCACGGTCGGCTCGTTCGTGGCGATCGAGGAGGGTGCGGCGCGCCACTTCTCCGAGCGCCGCGATCAACAGCCCGGCGCCGGCGGCGATCAGCAGGGGCAGCCACAGATTGTCTTTGAACGTCGCGCCCCCGATATAGCCGAGGGCAGACGCGTAGCCGGCCCAGAGGATGGCGGCCGTGGCGTCGGCGGGCAGGAAGCGACGCAGCCACGGCAGCTCGAGCGTCCCGCAGGCAAACGTCGTGGCCGTTCGGCCTCCGGGAATGAAGCGGGCGATGATGATGATCCAGACGCCGTGGCGCCCCAGCAGCGTGCCCGCCCACTCGAGCCGCCCGCGGCTCCGTTCGGACTTCATCAGCCTGTCTGCCAGGCGTCGTAGGGCGCCGCGCCCTGCGCCGTAAGCTGCGTTGTCGCCGACGAGCGCTCCGAGAGCCGCTAGGCACACGATGAGCCAAATGTTGAGTCTGCCGTTAGCCGCCAGTATCGCCGCGGTGACCACCACCGTCTCGCTCGGCAGGATCGGAATCACGGCGTCGCCGGCGCACACGCCGAAGACGACCGCGTAGCTCCAAGCCGAGCCCGAGAGTGCATTCGCGACGGAGTTGAAGATTCTCCGTCTTTACCCGCGCGGGTGCAGACGGCTACCAGCGAGGGCGAGCACGTTGAGTCGGGCGAAGGCGATGAGTACGCTCGGGCGAGCGGTCACGATGCAAGGCATCCAGCGAGACGGCCCGCACGATCTGGTTGGGCGTGAACGGGAGCTCTCTGAGCTCGCGCGGACGCTCGACGCAGTACAGGGGGGGTCGCCGCGATTCATCCAAATCCTCGGCGAGCCTGGGATCGGCAAGACACGGCTTTTGTCCGAGCTGAGCCGATGCGCCGGAGAGCGCGGTTGGCTGGTGCTCGACGGTCGCGCCGCGGAGTTCGAGCGAGAGGTTCCGTTCGGCTTGATGGTGGACGCGATGAACGACTATCTCGGCGGGCTCGAGCCTCCGGTCATCCGCGCCCTCGATGACGAAGCGCTCGCGGAGCTGGCGGGGGTGTTTCCGTCTTTGCCGCACCTGGACCAAGGTGAGCCCGGGGTCGAGCGGGCGAAAGGCGAGCGCTATCGCGTGCACTACGCCATCCGGGGCTTACTCGAACGGCTCGCCGTGCGACAACCTGTTCTGCTCGCTCTGGACGACGTGCATTGGGCCGATGCTGCGTCGATCGAGGCCATCGCACATCTGGCGCGGCGCTTCCGCGGACCATTGCTCATCGCGGTCGCGGCCCGGCGTCTTCCCGTCCGGCTCGAAGCATCGCTCGTAGCCGCGCAGCGGGCTGGATCTGGTAGCCGGCTCGAGTTGAGCGCGCTCTCCGCTGACAATGCGAACGTCCTGCTGAGCACGGACGTAGATAGTCCAACCCGTGCCAGACTGTTCCGAGAGAGCGGCGGCAACCCGTTTTACCTGGAGCAGCTTGCTCGCTCCACGCGATCGCTCGAGCTGCGCACACCGCACGCCGGCGAGCCACGGGAAGGAGAATTCACGCCGCCGCCGGTGATCGCCGCTGCCATCCGGGCCGAGCTGGCGGATTTATCGGGCGAGGCACGCGGTGTGCTCGACGCCGCGGCGGTCGCGGGTGAGTCGTTCGAATCCGAGCTGGTGGGAGCGATCAGCACCCGTCCCCAGCCGTCCGTGCTCTCGGCGCTCGACGAGCTGGTCACCCTAGATCTCGTTCGCCCGACGGACGTACCGACCCGGTTTCGCTTCCGGCACCCGATCGTGCGCAATGTCGTCTACGACGCGTTGCCGCGCGGCTGGAGGCTCGGGGCGCACGCCGCCGCCGCGACCGCACTCGCCGCGCAGGGTGCCCCGCCGATGCACTATGCCCATCATGTCGAGCGATCGGCGGCTCCGGGCGACGAGACGGCGATCGAACTACTCGTCGGGGCTGCGCGAGCGGCAGCCACGCGCGCGCCACTCACCACCGGGCACTGGTTGCTGGCGGCTGTGCGGCTGCTACCTGCCGACAGCGATCCGGACGCGCGCCTGGATCTGCTGATCGAGGCTGCCGGCGCGCTAGCCAACGGCGGAGCGCACGCAGAATCGCTCTCGACGCTCGAGCGGGCGTTGGCGCTGTTGTCGGGCTCCCGAGCCGAACGGCGCCACGAGCTGATCGCCCGCTTTGCCTTCATCGAGCGCTTGAGCGGCCGGCCGCGTCGCGCTCGCGCGCTGCTCGAGCAAGCGCGTCGCGAGGTCGTCGAGGCCGGCGCCGGCGGCTCTGGGGCCCTCGAGCTCGAACTCGCGCTCGATCATTACCTGAGTGGCGAATTTGTTGACATGCAGCTGCTCGCTGACGCGCAGCTGCGCTCGGCACTCGCCGTTTCGGATCCGGTGCTGATCAGCCTCACCGCCGCGCTGCTCACGATTGCCAGTGCGACCTTGGGAGGATTCGAGGACGCCGCCGACGCCTTCGCCGAGGCATGGTCGAGGTTCGAGTCGCTGCGGGATGACGAGCTGGCGCGACGGATCGACACTTCCGGATACCTGGCCGTGGCCGCGATCAAGCTTGAACACGTCGAGGAGGCGCTGCGAAGCGTTCGCCGCGGGCTCAGAGTGGCCCGCGAGACAGGTCAGGCATCGATGATCCCCGGTCTACTCGCGCTCGAGACGAACACGCTGCTGTTGGCGGGGCGGGTTCGAGAGGCGCTGAGCGTGGCCGAGACGGCGACCGATGCGGCCCTTCTGGCGCGCAACGACCAGCTCACGGCATGGGCGCTCGAATCGACCTCGCTCGCGGCTTGCCTGGCCGGTGATCTCGAGCGCGCGCTGGCTGCCGCACAGGAAGCGGTAGTGCGCTCGGAGCGAATCGGCGAGGCGTATTTCTCCGGCCTGGCCCGGATGCAGCTCGCAGGCGCACTCGAAGCCACGGGAGACGCAGCCGGCGCGTTGGCCGAAGTCCGGCGCGTGGCTGTCCCTCCGCCGCGAGCGCTGCTCGACGCAAACGGGGGCTACGGCTGGCATCTCCTCATCGGACTCGAGCTCGGGCTCGGCAACACCGAGGCTGCCACGGCGGTGGTCGAGCGGATGGAGGCCACCCATGTGACGTTCGAGCTGCCCCGCCGCGAGGCGGCAACGCGGTGCGCTCGAGCTGCCGTGCTGCTCGCCCGCGGCGATGCGCGAGCCGCCGAGCGGCTCGCGCGCCAGGCAAGCGAAATCGCCGACGGGATCGAGAATCCGCTCCTTGGCGCGCGTGCGGCAATGCTCGCCGGAGCGGCTCTTCGCGCGCTGGGCGAGCCGGAGGCTGCGCGCGATCGTTTTCAGCGCGCGGAAGCGCTCTGTTCGGCTTGCGGTGCTCTGCGTGAGGCCGACGCTGCGGCTCGCGAGCTGCGCCGTCTGGGCCATCGCGTGCCGCGCAGAACCCGCGGGATCGCGAAGCCGGTGGGGCTGGCAGGCCTCAGCTCCCGCGAGCGCGAGGTCGCGAACCTCGTCGCCTCCGGGATGACGAACCGCGAGGTAGCGCAAGCCCTGTTTCTGAGCGAGAAGACGGTCGGCAGCCACCTCGCTCGCATCTACGAGAAGCTGGGCGTGCACTCCCGCACCGTTCTGGCTGCGATCGTCGCCCGCACGGACAGCCATCACGGGAGCGCCACCGTGCCGGAGCTGATCTCGCGTGCCACCGACGCGGGTGATGATCGGCTCGCGCCCTGAGACGCTAGGGCGACGGCGCCACCGGTGCGTGGCACCGGCGGGTATTCGCGTGGCACGAGCCATCACCTCGCGCCCGACGCGCTGAAGATCCCGCAGGTACTCGAGATGCGCGAGCCAGCGCACGTCGAGCTCATCGCCGCGCACGAGCCTCGTCGTGTCGTCGTGAGCATCGAGCAGCTCGTAAACCAGGCTGAGCAGCTCGGGTGTCATCTTGGGCTGCGGAAGGGCCCGAGGCAGACGCCGAGCCCGGGAACGCGTATCACTGCTGCCGCCTGCACCAGGATCACCGCACCTTCGACGGCGATGACCTCAGCCATCTCCTGCTCGATTGCAGTGGTTCCCGACTCGTGATCGATCAGCAGCGTCACCATCACGCGGTGTGACCAGGCAACCGGCTTCTGGCTCGGCTGGCTGCTCTCGAGCGGAGATGACGCCTCGGCCGACCCGGCCGGCAGAGCGTGCCGCCGAACCGTGGCTCCGCTCAGCTCGAAGCGGTGGGCAGCCAATGCGAACTCACTGCGCTCGGCGGCGGCAAAGCAACTGCTCGTCCAATCTTTTGCCACCTGGAGCAGATAGGCCGCCGCGGCAGCCGTGCGCGGAGTCGCGTCCCGGCTACCGGCCATGGCGTGAGAAGTGGGTGCGCGGCTTGACTCGCGACGCCGTACGGTCCTCGCGCCCGCGATGCCCGGTGCCGGCCAGCGCGTTGGCTGCGTGGGTGCGGCCGCGGGACAGGCGGCTGGTGATGGTGGCTTCGTGAGTGCGCAGGTGGCGCGCCGCCTGCCGGTAGGAGAGCCCGATCACGTCGACGGCCAGAACGGCGTCTCGGTATGGCTGCGGGACCGATGCAATCGCGCTCATCAACTCGCGCGCGCCGAAGGCGAGAGGCACGGGGGGAAGGGCATCAAGATCGCTGTCGCGCAGCGGCACCAGCGCGGGCGCACGCCCGGAAGCGCGTTGGCGTTCGGCGTGAGTGTTGCGCAGCGCGCTCATCAGATATCCCCGTACGCTGGCGCTGCGCAGCAGCCGCGGTCGCCTCAGGACTCTGAACAGAGTCTCCTGCACGAGGTCGTCGGCGTCATCGGGCGAGCGACACAGCGATCGGGCCAGGCGGCCGAGGGCGTCGACGTGTGCGCCTAGGGCGGCCGGCTCGAGCTGTCGCGGTTCGGCTTCACGGCCGCGCGCCTCGCGATGACCCGACGCGAGGGAAAGCGCGTTCATGGGATCGGCACCTCCCGGACCTCCTCCGCGACCGTGCGTTCGGCCACGTACGGCGGAAGCTGGGCGAGGGCTGCATCGCGATCGGCCGCCTCGACGATCCACCAGAGCCGATGGCCGCCGGCGGCGCACGATCCCCAGGGTCGCCCACGGCGCAACGGGCTTGGGTAGGCCTTCCACGAGGCGATTGCGATCGCACACTCCTCGCGACCGTGCTCGTGCGAGAGGATGAACGTCGGCATCGGCGCAGCGTCGCACCGCTCTGCGCCATGCGGTATAGGGCAACCGCCCTAACGAGCACCCTAAATGCTCAGGGCGCGGCGCCGGCGCGCTCAGGAGAATGGTGCAGCGCCAACGCGCGGACGTCCGGCTCGAGGCGTGCACCGCGCGCAGCCGGCCCGTAGGCGCGACCGCCGGGCGTCAGCTCTTCTGCGCCAGGCGCTGAAGCGCGCGGCGGCGGGCCGGATCGAGCGCGGCCATTTGCTGCGCGAAGTGGCTGAGCGCCACGTCGCCGTACTGCGCCACCAGCCCTTCGACCTCTGCCTGCGCCCGAAGCGATTCGTATTCGTCGCGCTCGAGTACCGGGACGTAGAAGTCGGTCTTTCCCTCGCGGCGGCGCGCGAGCAAGCCCTTCTTGTGCAGACGCGCCATGATCGTCATATAGGTCGTGTACGCGCGCTGCTTGGGCGCCCGTCGGTTGAGCGCTTCCATGACCGTGCGCACGGATGCCTCGCCCCCGGCCCACATCTGCTGCATCACCTCAGCCTCCAGCTCGTGCAGCGGCGGTGGCGGCGTCGGCTTTGACCGCCTGTCCTTCCTGGTCGTCATCTAC
>JAFAZV010000127.1 GCA_019239445.1 Solirubrobacterales bacterium | reverse complement strand
TCGCGGCGCCATACGGCTGGGCGTGGAGGTTCTCGATCCCGCCCATGATCGCCGGGACCGTCGGCGGGACGTTCGTCGCCGGCGCGTTGGCGCCCTGCTGGCCGACGCCGTTGCCGTTGATGCTGGCGAGGTTGATCATCGCCCGCTGGGCCATGCCGTAGTTGGTCAGGGCGGAGATGTGCTCGCTGTAGTACGTCCACCAGTAGTTCCAGTCGTCGCACACGGTCTGGAACGGCCCGATGTAGCGCACCATCGGGTTCAGCGTGTCGACGGTGTCGACCAGCCCGTTCAGCGCCGGATTCGTGCCCGGCGCCTGCGCGAGGCTCTGTAGCGCGGAGAGAACCTGCTGCAGGTTGGCGTTCAGAGTCGGCGTGCGCCGGAGCGTCGGAGTTCCGGTCTCGATCGCCGGGTTCAGCACCGGAAGGGTTTGGTTGAGTGCGGCGGTAGCCGGCGTCAGCAGGCGCCCGAGCGTGGCCAGGTTGACCAGGAACGGCTGCTGCTCGCGCAGCGAGGCCGTGCCCACCGCCAACGTCGAGGGCGACTCAGCGATCGTCGCCTCGAGTGCGTTTGGATCGCGCGAGATCGCTTCGAAGGTGGTCGCCATCTCGGTGAACAGCTGCGCGAACGTCTGCGAAACCGGCGCCACCGTCTGCGTGAATGTGTTCAGCGAGCGCAGGAACGGCGTCAGTCGCGTGTTCGGATCCGACAGGTAGCGCGCCACCGGCGTCAGGTGCCCGAGCAGTGACGGGAGGCTGGCGATCGTGTCGTTGAGCGCCGAGCCGCGGCCGGCCAACGCGTCACCGATGCCAATCAGGTCGCGCTGGATCGCGATCCGGGTGCGCCGGTTGAACGACTGGAAGATGTCGTCGAACTGGACCGGCACGGTCGTCTGCGCAATCGGCAACGTCCCGCCGTCAGGGACGAAGTTGCGCGAGCTGCCCTTCTCTAGGTCGACGTACTTCGAGCCGAGCACTGACTGCGGCAGGATCGTCGCCGTCGAGTCGACCGGGACGTTGCCGTTCGACTTGTTGAGCCGCAAGGTGAGCTGTGCGCCGACCTTGCCGTTCGCCAGTTCGATCGGCTTCATCGCCGACACGATCCCGATGCGGTAGCCGCCGGCACGGACGTCGTTGCCGACAACTACGTTGGCGCCGTCGGTGAAGTTCACCTTCAGCTCCTTCGTAGGCACGAACGGCAGCCCGCGGTTGGCGTTGTAGGCGAGGAACACCGCGACCAGCACCGCGAGCACGGTCACGGCACCGACGAGCACGGGGTTTGCGAACGCGGACTGGCGGCTTCGTCTCATCGCGTCACGGAGACAGGAGGTAGTTGAGAAGCTGGCGCGCCTGCCCGCCGCCGGAGGACTTGGAGCTCGCCGTTTGAGCGCCGGATCCGGACGGTCCCGAGCCGCCGGCGCCGGCAGCGGACGTCCCGCCGGCGGATGCAGCGCCGGCAGGCGCAGCGCCGGCAGAGGCAGCGCCGGCAGAGGCAGCGCCGGCGGACGCCGACCCGGTCGCGGCCGCCTTCGCGTCCGACGCCGGCCGCGTGCCGGGCTCCAACTTACACGCAGTCGTCTTCGGGCCGCGCTCGCCGGGCGGCGCGCCGCCCGGGTCCGGCACGCACGCGCGCGGGTTGGAGGGATCGGTCGTGTTCACGCCGGGTTGCTGAGGTCCGAGCCAGGCGTAGCAGTGGCGGTAGCTCGGGCCGAACTTCTTGAGGCTGAGCGCGATCGTGGCCGGGGTCGCATACGGCGAGCACTGCGGATCGACGAACGAATCAACGGCGAGAACGTGCCCGAAGGGGCCGAACAGGTTGATCGCCAGCGTCTGGTTGAACACGTACTGCAGCAAGGCCTCCAGGCCGGTATAACCCTTGCCGCCAGGGCTGCGGGGGTCCGCTTCGACGGCGCGACCGCGGTTGTCGAGGTCGTGCAGCACGATGGCCAGGTTCTGCGCCAGCTCAGGCGTGGGGGCGGCGAACTTGTTCAGCAGCGCGACGGTCGGCTCCGCGGCCTGGACCGCCGGCTTACCGACCGTTGAGGTGCGCCCCAGCGACTGAATCGCCGGCAGCGCGGCGCGGAAGAAAGGGGGCAGATTGCGCAGCAGGCGATCGAGCTGTGCGGCCGATGCGTTCAGGTTGCTGAGCACAGGCAAGTTTGCTTGCGTGGTCACGCTCAGGTCGGCCAACGCCGGGCGGAGCTGTGCGAGGAATCCCGGCAGCTGCTGCAGGCTCGAGCGCAGGGCGGCCTGCTGCGTTGCGGTAGCGCTGGCCGTGTTGCCCGCTTCGGTGATGAAGCGCTGCACCTGAGCGCGGTTGTTCGACAGCGCCGTGACCACGGTGTCGGCACTCTGGGTGAGCTGCTGCAGCGTGTTTGAGTCCCGGGCCAGCAGCGCGAGCAGGTTGTCGGTCTCGGTCAGCGCCGGAACCGCTCGACGCAGCGCCGCCTCGAGATCGCCCGAGCGGCCCGCCGCCGCCGCACCGAGCTCGTTGATGATTAGGGTCAGGCGCTGGCGGACCGGCAGGCGCATCACGTCGAGCAGAAGGTCGGCCGGGATCGTGGACTGCGTTTGCGTCACGGGAAGCGTCGTGCCCGGGGCCAGCGTGTTCCCGGCCTGGCCGGGCTGACAGTCGATGAAGTACTCGCCGATGAGCGACTGCGGGCGCGACTGGCAGAAGGCGTCGCTGTGGAAGTTCTGAAAGCCGCGCTGGCTGAGCTGGATCGAGACGAGTGCGCGGTGCGAGGACTGGTCGAGGTCGATCGACTTGATTGACCCAGCAGGCACACCGGCCACCTTGACCTGCGCGCCATTGACCAGGCCGAACGCGTTGTCGAGCTCGATCTTGTAGAAGCCGGTCGGGTCCGACGCTCCGGCCGAGGCCACCAGCGTGACCGACGCGATCGCGGCCACGCAGATCAGCACGCAAAGAGCGATCCGCCTCACGGCCCCGTCGGTACCTGGCGCGGGTTGCACGGGAAGCCGCTCTCGGGATAGAACAGGGCGCCGCGCTCGATCGAGCCCGGACAGCGGTCACCCTGGAAGGCGGTGAGCCCGCCGGTGGGTCCGGTGAGCAGCTGAACGACGCGCGTGAGCTGCTCGGAGAGCGGCAGCGCGCTCAGCGCCGAGGCGTCGGTGCCCGAGAGCAGTGAAAGCGTCGCCGACACGCGGCTCGCGGCGCCGTTGGCGTCGATCGTGCCCGGATGTGAGAAGCCCTCGAACCAGCCGGTCAGATCGACTGCGTAGGGCCGCGCCACGGCGAGCTCGGGAGTGAAATCGTTCAGCGCGGTGGTCGACTCCGGGAACGCGCCGGGGCGCACCTTGCCGTTCGCGCGCACCGGGCGCACGGTGGCGCCGGCCAGCGGAACAGCAAGCTTCGTTAGATCGGTGAGGTCGTTGTTCGGTCCCGGCAGGCTGATCGCGTTGGCGAGCGCGTGCACGGTCGGCACCGCTTCCTGCGACAGCGGCTCGAGTTGCAGGAGGAGCTGCTGGAGCTTCGGCGCCACCGGCTTGGAGACGTTGACCAGGGGGGTCAGGTCGTTCAGCGCGCTGCGCAGGTTCACGAACGTTGTATTGGCCAGGCGCATGAACGGCGGCAGGCGCTGCAGTGACTGACCGAGCGGCCCGCTCTCGGCCGCGAGCGCCTCGGTCGTGCGCGCGAGGTTCTCGACCACGCCGCTCAGGTCCGTGCTGCGCTGCGCGAGCTGCGAGACGAGATTGCTCGACTGCACGAGGAACTTGGTGAAGTTGCCCGAGTCACGATTGATCTCTGCGAACAGCCGGCTGCTCGAGGCAACGGCCGGATTCAGATACGCCCATGCCGCCGCCGCCTCGCGACCGCGGCCGGCGTACTGCGACGCCGATCCCTGGATCACGTCCTGTAGCCCTTTGACGGTCGGGGCGTTGAGCGTGTTGAAGAGCTGGTCGAGGTCGACTGCGCTCGTCGTATCGGTGGTGCCGATCACCCCGTTGTTCGGGATCGCGGGCGCGCCGGCCGGCGCGAGCCGCAGGTCGATGTAGCGGTTCGCGATCCCCGACAGCGAGGCCTGGCGGACCGTGGCCACCGTTCCCTCGCGCAGCGGTTTGTAGGTCGAGTTGTCGATCGACAACGTGAGCTGCGCCTGACCGTCAGGCGTGAGCCCGACGTTCGACACCGTGCCGACGCGCGTGCCGGCGATCTCGACCAGGTTGCCCGACCCGATCTGGCTCGCGTTGACGAAGATCGCCTTGACCTGATAGCTGCTGCCGTTCGACAGCACGATGATCACGACGGCGATGAGGGCGACGATCACCGCGGCACCGGCAGCGACCCTCCCGACCACCGTCGCGTTCCTCATACCCCGGCCAGCCTAAATGTTCTCGGGCTGTGAGGTCGCCGGTTCCTCGCCCACCAGAACCACCGCCGCGAGTTCAGCCAATCACGCTCTCCCTCTGAGCTAGTGCCCCTCCCGCCAACGTTCGCCGGTCGCGGCACTTGAGGCGACAACCATACCGTTGGGGTCAAGCCGCGGACGTCCAGCGGAAAAGGTGTTCCGGGGCCGCGCATGCGCGGCCCCGCGCGTCGGCGCATGCGCCGACGCGGGCCGCGGCGCATGCGCCGCGGCCTCCCCGGACGAGCGGCCGGGAAGATCCGCGCGCGCCGGGCGTCTTAAAGCGCTGACGGCCTGAGAGCCGCGCAACAACATCAACGCCGGGTCCGGCTGGATCAGCGCCGGCCAAGGGGGCCCGGGGACAGGAGACCCTGATGACCACGATTATCAAGCGGCGGTCGCTGCGTCGCCGTGCCTGGATTCCCGCCGTCCTTGGGCTGGCGGCGGTAGCGCTGGCAGTCGCCGGCTGCGGCGGTGGCGGCGCGAGCAGTCAGTCCGCCGGCGGCTATGGCGCCGCCAGCACGAGCAACGTCGCGTCGAGCACGAGTGGCGCGTCGATCGGCCTCGCGCACACCAAGCTCGGCAGCGTTCTCGTCGACAGCAAGGGCAACACCCTGTACCTGTGGCAGGCCGACAGAGGAACGGCCAGCACCTGCTACGGCGCCTGCGCGAGCGCCTGGCCTCCGGTGACCACGAATGGCAAGCCGATGGCCGCAGCCGGGATCGCGGCCTCCAAGCTAGGCGTCACCAAGCGTCACGACGGGACCAGCGAGGTCACTTACAACGGCCATCCGCTGTACACGTTCGCCGGCGATGGCGCCCCGGGGCAGACCAACGGCCAGGGAAGCCAGGAGTTCGGGGCCGAATGGGACGTGCTGTCGGCGGCCGGCAACAAGCTGTAGGCCGGGATAACCGGGCGGTGGCGCGGCCCGAGCGCGTCGCCGCCCGCAGCCCCGGAGCAGAACTTTCTGCGCGAACTGCGGTCGAACGGGGTAAGAGCTAGTCGGTCCCACCGCGACGTCCCGGCGAGACCCACTACGAACGTTCGACTGGAGGTTCAAGATGGCAGGAGAAAGCGCAGGCGGCGGGCAGGTGGCGACGCGCGAGCGGGGCCGTTCGCAGTCGGGAGGTTCCGACACTCCGCTGCAGACGGAACGTGGACAGACATCGATCGCCGATGCGGTCGTGACGAAGGTGGCCGGTGTCGCGGCGCGCGAGGTGCGCGGCGTGTATGACCTCGGCGGTGGTGTCCAGCGGGCGCTTGGCAGCGTCACGCAGCGCGTCGGCGTCGGCGATGAGCGCACCCAGGGAGTCTCGGTCGAGGTCGGCGAGCGCGAGGCGGCCGTCGACTTGACCATCGTGGTCGAGTACGGCGAGTCGATCCCGCGCGTCTCGCAAGCGGTGCGCGAGAACGTGATCAAGCGGATCGAGGGCATTACCGGCCTGGGCGTGACCGAGGTCAACGTGACGATCAACGATCTGTACTTCCCGGGCGACGAGACTCCGGACCAGCCCGCGCGCGTGCAGTAGGGCCGCGCCATGACGACAGTCGCGCCGCCAGGGCAGGTCGGTGACTCACCGCGTCTGCGTCTCGCGCAGCTCGCGCTCGACGCTGCGCTGAGTACCGCCGGGGTCCAAGGCGCGGACGTCGGACCGCACCGCTTGTGCGCCACCAGCGCTGGGGCGAGCGGAACGGTCCGGGGCGTGGCCGTGGTTGCGCAGGCCGATGGTCGCTACAGCATCGACCTGTGTCTCGTGGCCGGGATTGTGCCTCTGCTGGAGCTCGCCGACGAGGTACGCCGCAGAGTGCGGACGCGAGCAGAGCGCGAGGGCATGGCGGATTTCCTGGGTGAGCTGAACGTCGAGTTCACTCGGGTCATGAGCGCGGCCGAGATCGCGGAGGAGGCGGCCGCGCGCGAGCGCGAGGCGCGGCTGGCCGCGCAGGCCGAGGCCGCCGCGCACGGTGAAGCGGCTGCGGCGCACGGTGAGGCGGCCGCCGCGCATGCCGAGGCTGCCGCCGCCCATGCCGAGGCGGCCGCGGTCGCGAACGTGGAGGCGCCAGTAAGCGCTCCGCCGGCGCGAATGGCCGATCCCGAGGTCCTGCCCCCGGCGACTGCCGATCCCGAAGCCTTGCCCGCGCCCGAGGAGCCGCGGCCGTGATCGCGCTCGCCCGACTGCTGGCTCGCGTCGTCGGTTTCGTCTCGCTGCTCGCCCTTGCCGTCGCTGGGATCGTCCTCGCCGTCTTCTGCATTGGCACGGGGACTGGCGGCCCCAGCTTGCCTCACCTGGCCCACCTGCTGAACCTGAGCTCGTTCCGGAACACGGTTGGGGAGTGGCTCACTGATCTCGAGGCGTCCGGCTCGGTCGCCGTTGTCGCCGGGCTCTGCGGCCTCGGCGCGATGCTGCTCGGGCTGCTGTTGCTGGCCGGCCTGCTCGTGCCGCGCCGCGAGCGCCTGGTCACGCTCTCGCAAGATGAACAGGGGACGCTGGCCGCGCGCCGGCGGCCTCTGGCCCAGGTGGCCACGGCCCTCGTCGAGCAGGTTCGCGGCGTCACCGACGCGCGCGTGAAGGTGCGTCCGCGCCGACGCGCCGGCGGGCGTCTCGCAGTGCGCGCCTCGCGTACCCGCCAGACCGAGCCGCGCGAAGTGCAGGGCGAAGTGCAGGAGCAGCTCACAGGGCTCACGCAGCCGTTTGCGCTGAGCACGCGAGTCGACGTTCCGCAGCGCGGGGCGAGGGTCGAGTGATGCCGCGCCAGCGGATTCGCGAGCGCCCGTCCGTCTTGATGGTCGTGGGGCGGATCGTGCCGCTCGTGCTGGCGTTGGGGCTGATCTGGTACGGGCTGATGGTGCTGCTGCTCGCGCTCAAGGTCTCGCCGTCGACGATCAACTCGATCAGCGGCTACCGCACCGCGTTCAACTACTTGAGCGGACTCACCCCGAGCGACGTCGATGGGGGCGTTACTCGGGCGATCATCGCCGGCAGCGGCGTCCTCGCATTCTTCGTGTTCGGCTACCTCGCGCTCAAGCAGCTGCCGCGGCCGTACCTGGCCCGTCGCGAGCTGCCACTCGCGACGGACGATCATGGCGAGATCCACGTCGAGCCTCGCGCCGTCGAGCGCCTCGCCGAGGTGGCCGCGACCATGAATCCCGCTGTCACTGACGCCCGCGGCCGCTATTCGGTGGACGACCTCTCGGTCGACGTGAGCGTGCGTCGCGCCCGAGATCTGGCCGAGATCCTGCAGGACACCCAGCGGCGCGTAAGCGACGCGTTGCAGCAGCACGAGCTGCCCGCTATGCCCGTAAACGTCACGTTGGCCGGCTATGACCGCCGCCAGAGAAGGGAGCTTCACTGAAATGAACCTCAAGCAATACCTGGGACTGCTCGGCTTTCTGTTCGTCGGCGCCTGGATCGCGTTCAACTTCGGCGACGCGATCCTCTGCCTCGTCGGCTTCGGCCTGTTCTTCGCCATCGGCGCCGTGCTCGAGGGTGAGCTCGACCTGGGCGAGATGCAGTCGCGGATGCAGCGCTCGCAGGGTCGTCGCTACTCGGGTGGCGGCGTCCGGTGAGCGTCGGCTGATCGCCGCCTCACGGCGCTGAGGTCGCGGTGAGCGGCCAGGTCGATGACGCGATCCTGGTCGAGGCAGCACAAGAGGGCGACACCGATGCGTTCGAAGCGCTCGTCAGGCGCCACCGGAACGCCGTCTACCGTGTCGCCCTGCGGATGCTGGGCTCGCCCGCCGACGCTCAGGACGTGACCCAGGAGACGTTCACGCGTGCCTGGCGCGCTTTGCGCAGCTTCCGCCGCGAGAGCAGCGTGAACACCTGGCTCTACCGAATCGTCACCCGGCGTTGCCTTGATGTGATTGCGGCGCGAACGCCGGCGGCCGAAGACCTCGCCACCTTGGAGCTCCGCGCGCGCGAATCGGGCCCGGCCGAGAGCGTTGAGCGCGGCGAGCGGCTCCGCGCGGTAACGGTGGCGATCTCGAGGCTGCCGGGCGATCAGCGCGCGGCGCTGGTCCTACGCGAGTTCGAAGGTCTGTCCTATCAGCAGCTTGCGGGCGTGCTCGGCATCACCGTGCCCGCCGTCAAGGGCCGGATCCACCGAGCGCGCCTCGCCGTGCTCGAGCAAATGGAGGCATGGGAATGACCACGGAGGAACGACTGCCCTGCGGCACCCGGCTGGAGGCTCTGCTCGCGCAGGTCGCAGAGGGCGAGCCGGCCGCCGACCCGGCGCATCAGGCGAGCTGCCCGTACTGTCAAGCCGCGCTTCGCCGCCTCGAACGTCATTGGGCCGACGTGCAGGCGCTGGCGCGCGAGCCGGTGACGGTGCCGGAAGGGCTGACGGCGCGAATCATGGCGCGGGTCCACGCGCTGGCCGAGCAAGTCAGCGACTCGGTCATCCTCGGCGCACGGCGCGGCGAGACGCGGGTCGAACACCGGGCGATCAG
>JAFAZV010000075.1 GCA_019239445.1 Solirubrobacterales bacterium | reverse complement strand
GCCGTCCGGTCCCGCGCCCAGGGCGACGTCGAGCAGGACGATGTCGAAGTGGTCCGTGCTGGCGCGGTCGATCGCGCTTCGGCCGTCTGCGACCGCCATCACCCGGTGGCCTTCGCGCGAGAACGAGCGGGTCAGCATTTCCCGGAGATCTGACTCATCGTCGACGACGAGGATCGCGAGCGACGCGCCCGCGGCGCGCGGTCCAGGCGGTGGCAGCGAGGAGGCCGTGCTCTCGGAGCTGGACATCCGCCGCCGATCGTAGCGGGCGCCTCAGAGCATATGGAACCGCAGGACACCGCCGCGCGAGTCCGCCGAGCGACCTATCCTGCCCGCAAATGCGATGGTCGCGCGCCATCAGGAGGATCGCGCTGCCGCTGTGCACGCTGCTCCCAGCAGCACTGGCGCCGACAAGCGCTCGCGCCGATGTGGTCGCGGTCACTGGGGGCGCCACCTCGATCACGAACACGACGGCCCTTCTCCAAGGCGTCGTCAACAACGACGGCAGCGCATCACGGTGGTACTTCCAGTACGGCCGGAACCCGGCTGCGCTGGTCTTGCAGACGCCAGTTCGCGCGCTCTCAGACGCCGGCGTCACCGCCGTCGCGGACACCGCGCGCGGCCTGAGACCCGGAACGGGCTACTACTTCCGCCTCGTCGTCGACTCGGTCGGAACGAGCCCGCACCTCGGCGACGCGAAGCCCTTCAGCACGGCACCGGCCGTCGTCTACGGCGTCGTCTCGCTGCGGGCCGACCGCCTGGCAGTGCGCCATGGCCGTGTGTCGTTCCCATTGCGCTGCGCCGGCGCGCACGGCGGCGTGTGCGCGGGGACCCTGATTGACTCGGCGAGGACGAAGCACGGTCGCACCGTCCGCTGCGCCACCGGCAAGGTCACGGCTCGCGCCGGTCAGCGCCCGGTCGTGGACACGAGGCTCAGCCGCGACTGCGCCGCCCTGGTCAAGACTGCCAGCTTTCACCGCCTGGCCACGACATTGGTGGCGGCGTTCAGTACGCGTCAGAAGGTGTTGAAGCGGCGCGTGACGCTGATCGGCTGAGACGGCGGGCTTCCGGCGCCGGTGAAGCGCGCAGGCGGGGGACAAGCGTGCCCGCCGCCGCCACCGACCACAGCACCGCGAGCCAGCTGAGCGTGGCTAGCAGGACATGGACCCAAACCATGTCGGTCGGCAGGGCAAGGGCGTACTGGACGCTGCCGATGAGACCCTGCGCGGCGAGCAGGACGCCGAGCACAGTCACCGGCTCGAGCGCGTCCTGACTCGCGCCGCGGCGGCGGCGCAGGAACCACACCCCGATCACCGCCAGGCCGAACAAGGCCGCGATCGTGGCGTGCCGATGCACGACCCAGGTCAGGGTGTCCGCGCCCTTGAAGTGCAGGCGGTGGATTCGCTGGCCAGGCGAGCCGCCGGCGTGTGGACCCGCCGCCGTGGCCGCGGTTCCGGCAAAGATCGCGAGGGCGCCGAGCGGCGCCAGCGCGCGTACCGACCACACCGTCAGCCGGTCGTTTGAGCGCGGCCGCGACCCCGGCTCGTGGGTGCTCCGCCACGCTAGTGCGACGGCCGCGACGAGCACGATCATCGAGAGCGCGAAATGGCCCATGACGAAGCCGGGCGCCAAGTGCTCGCGGACGGTGAACCCGCCGAGCACGGCCTGCGCCACGACGCCCAGGGGCAGGCACAGCGCCAGCAGCGCCAGATCGCGCCGGAACGGCCGCCGCGTGAACGCGAGCACCGCCGCCACCACCGTCATCACGCCCACCACTCCGGACAGCGCCCGGTTGCCGAACTCGATCAGCGCGTGGGTGCTGAGCGGCGGCAGCGCGTTGCCGTAACACTTCGGCCAGTCCGGACATCCGAGTCCCGATCCGGTCAACCGAACCGCGGCCCCGGTCAGCACAATCAGCGTCAGCGCGGCCAGGGTCAGGTAGGCGACGCGACGGTATTGGGTCGGGTTTACGAGCAGCCGCTGGCGCAGAGGCACCCGAACATGGTATTCGGCCTCAGGCGACGTACTCGAACACCAGCGAGTCGGCAATCTCCGCCAGCCGCGGCGCCGCCGCATCGCGCGGAGAGGCGATCAACTCCAGGTCCGCCGGCCAGCCGATTCCGACCTCGGGGTCGTTGTAAGCGAAGCCCCCCTCCGTGTGCGGGTCGTAGTACGCCGTGCACCCGTAGAGGACGTCGGCGAAATCGCTGGTCACGCAGAAACCGTGGGCGAAGCCGGACGGACAGTAGAGCTGGTGGTGGTTGGAGTCGTTCAGCTCGAACGCCTCCCAGTGGCCGAAGCTGCCCGAGCCGCGACGAACGTCGACCAGCACATCGACGATCGCGCCGTGGGCGCACGACACGAGCTTCCCCATGCCCGGCTGGAAGTGCATGCCGCGCACGATCCCCTGACGCGAGCGCGAATGGTTGATCTGCACGAAATCATCTTCGATCCCAAGCTCGGCGAACACGCCGCGCCGATAGGTCTCGAGAAAGAAGCCCCTCGCGTCTCCGTGGACAGTGGGTTCGATCAGGACCGGCCCGTCTAGCCGGGTTGGCAGCCTCTGCACCGGCGGCAGGGTAGCCGAGATGGCGGGGCGGCATAATCGCCGCGCGTCATGCGTGTGCTCGTCACCGGCGGGGCCGGATTCATCGGTTCGGCCGTTGCCATAGGCCTCGCCGAGCGTCACCAGGGCTGGGAACTGATGGCGCTCGACAACCTGCGCCGCCGCGGAGCGGAGCTCAACCTGCCGCGGCTGCGGGAGGCGGGCGTGCGATTCCTCCACGGGGACATCCGCGAGCTCGACGACCTGTTGGCGGCGGGCGAATGTGACGCGCTCGTCGAGTGCTCAGCGGAGCCGTCTGCGCTGGCGGGACGCGACGGCAGCCCGGCCTACGTGGTGCATTCGAACCTCGTCGGCGCCTACAACTGCCTCGAGCTGGCACGCCGGCACGGCGCGTATGTGATCTTCCTCTCCACGAGTCGCGTCTACCCGGTGCGTCCACTGGCGGCGCTGGCGATCGAGGAAGCGCAGACGCGCTTCGAGCTCGGCTCCGACCAGCCGGTGACCGGCGCGTCGCCGGCGGGCATTGCGGAGGATTTTCCGCTCGCCGGCGCGCGCACCCTCTATGGCGCGACCAAGCTCGCGGCGGAGCTGCTGATCGAGGAATATCGCGATGCCTACGGCCTGCGGGCCGTGATCGACCGCTGCGGGGTGATCGCCGGCCCGTGGCAGATGGGCAAGGTCGACCAAGGGGTGTTCACGTTCTGGATGCTGGCCCATCACTTCCGCCGTTCGCTCGAGTACATCGGCTTCGGCGGGACGGGCAAGCAGGTAAGAGACCTGCTTCATGTCGAGGATCTCGTCGACCTGCTGGCCGAGCAGCTTGCGCAGCCTGAACGCTGGGACGGCGTGGTCGCCAACGTCGGTGGCGGTCGAGGGATCAGCCTCTCGCTGCTCGAGACCACCCAGCTGTGCGCCGAGATCAGCGGTCACAGCGTCGAGGTGCGCCGCAGCGCCGTCGAGCGCCCCGGAGACGTCCCCATCTACCTCTCCGACTGCGCGCGCCTGGAGGCGCTGACCGACTGGCGGCCGCGTCGCTCCGCGCGCGAGGTCCTCGCCGACATCCACGCCTGGATCAGCAGGCATGAGTCGGCGCTCGCGCGGGCGCTCTGAGTCCTGAGTCCGGGATGGGGCGGCCGGTAGGGCTCACGCCGGGCAGCCAACAAGGGGGCGGCTGACGCCGCGCGCCCCCAACATGGTTGACTATCGCTTCGCATGCCGACAGCGATAGTGACGGGCTCTGGGGGTCTGATCGGCTCCGAGTCGGTGGACCACCTGGTGCGCGCCGGCTACGACGTCGTGGGCATCGACAACGACATGCGCGCGCGCTTCTTCGGTGCGTCGGCGTCAACCACGCCGACGACCGACCGCCTGCTGCGCGACTTCGGGGATTCGTTCCGCTGGCTCGACCTGGACATACGAGACGCCGACGGCGTCGAACGCGCGTTCGCCGAGCACGCGCGCTCGCTCGCACTCGTGATCCACACGGCGGCACAGCCGTCTCACGACTGGGCGGCCTCTGATCCGCATACGGACTTCACCGTGAACGCCAACGGCACGATGAACCTCCTGCAGGCCGCCCGCCGCCACGCCCCCGACGCCACCTTCATCTTCTGCTCGACCAACAAGGTCTACGGCGACCTTCCCAACCACCTGCCGCTGGTCGAGATCGACGAACGCCTCGAGCTGCCGGCCGATCATCGCTACTTCCGGGGCATCGACACGTCCATGTCGATCGATAGCTCGACTCATTCGCTCTTCGGCGTTTCCAAGGCGGCCGCGGATCTGATGGTGCAGGAGTACGGCCGCTACTTCGGCATGCCGACTGTGTGCTTCCGCGGCGGCTGCCTGACCGGCCCCAACCACGCCGGCGCCAAGCTTCACGGCTTCCTCTCCTACCTGATGCGCTGCACGATGACCGGCGAGCCCTACACGGTCCTCGGCTACGGCGGCAAGCAGGTGCGCGACAACATCCACTCGGCCGATCTGGTCGCCGCCTTCGAGGCGTTCCACCGCGCCCCTCGCCCTGCCGCCGTCTACAACATCGGCGGCGGCCGGGCCAGCAACTGCTCGATGCTCGAAGCGATCGCCATGTGCGAGTCGATCGCCGGCCGCGAGCTCCAATGGAGCCTGTCCGACGAGAACCGGATCGGCGACCACCGCTGGTGGATCTCCGACCTCGACCCGTTCCGCCGCGACTACCCCGGGTGGGACATCACCTACGACATCGAGGCGGTGCTACGCGAAATTCACGACCAGAACGTGGAGCTGTGGCTGGCGGCGCGCTGAAACTCTCGGTCGTCATCCCGGCCCACAACGAGGCGGAGTCGATCGTTGAGACGGTCTCGACGACCATCGTCGAACTCGACCGCGCCGGGATCGACTACGAGATCGTCGTGATCGATGACGCCAGCGGCGACGGCACCGGAGCGATAGTCCGCGGCCTCGCAGCCGACAATCCACGCGTCGTCTGCTACCGCTCTCACTATCCACCCGGGTTCGGATATGCAGTGCGGGCGGGCCTCGAGCATTACACCGGCGATGCCGTCGCGATCATGATGGCTGACCTCTCCGACTCGCCCCGCGACCTCGTCCTCTACTACCACGTTCTCGAACAGGGATATGACTGTGCCTTTGGCACGCGCTTCGGCGCCGGCGGACACACCCACGACTATCCGAAGGTGAAGCTCGTCCTGAACCGAATCGTCAACGCCGGCGTCCGCTTCCTCTTCCAGCACGGCTACAACGACACCACGAATGCCTTTAAGGCCTACCGCCGTCACGTTGTCGACCAAATCCAGCCGCTGCTCTCAAACCACTTCAACCTGACGGTCGAAATGCCACTCAAAGCGGTCGTCCGCGGCTACAGCTACGCCGTCGTCCCGGTCAGCTGGCGCAACCGTCGCCACGGAGAGTCGAAGCTCAGCCTCCAAGAGATGGGCAGCCGTTACGCGTTCATCGTCCTCTACGTCTGGCTCGAGCATCACCTGAGCCGCGGGGATTACCGGCGCAACGATTTACCGCCACGTAGGCAGGTCAGCGAGGTGCAAGAGCCGGACCTGAGCATCCACGCATGAGTATCTGAAGTCGGCCAGGGAGCCTTGACCGCTAGACCGGGCGGTTGGTGATCAGAGCTTCCAGGTCCGCGTCGACCATCCGATGAATGAGCTGCTGGAAGCTAAGCGTTGGCCTCCAATCAAGCCGCTCGTAGGCGCGACTCGAATCTCCGACTTGAGGGACCCGCTCCCGGGGGCGCACCAGGTTGGGATCCACCCGAACGTATCGAGCGGCTTCTAAGCCGACGTGGGCGAACGCCGTCTCCGCCAGCTGGGCGACAGAGTGAGGGGTGCCGCTTGAGAAGATGTAGTCGTCTGCCTGCTCGCTTTGGAGTGCTAACCATGCGCCACGCATGATGTCGCCCGCGAAAGACCAGTCGCGCATGACCCGCAGGTCGCCTAGTACGACCTTTTCGGTCAGCCCAAGCTTGATCGCGGCAGCAGCGCGCGTGACCTTTCGCGAGACGAACGCTGCGGGTCGGCGCTCCGATTCGTGGTTATAGAGGATCCCCGAGCAAGCGAAGATGCCGTCGTGGTCACGCACCAGGCCGACGAGTTGGTGCGCAGCAAGCTTCGCCGTCGCGTATGGCGTCTGGGGTCGGCACGGGGTGGACTCGCGCTGCGGGCTTTCGGGCGCGTCGCCAAAGATCGCTCCGGACGCGGCGACAAACACGCGTGTCTGCTTGCATTGATCACGCACCACCTCGAGCAACGTAGCGGTCGATTCGACGATCGCCGCGAACGTCTTAGCTGGATGCTGCCACGACCAGGGCACAAAGGACGGCGCTGCGAGGTGGTACAGCTCGTGAGGCCGGACGGAGGCGACGGCCTCAACCAGGCTTTCCGGCTCATGGAGGTCACCATGGATCAGCTCGACTCGGCCCCGCAGGTGCTCGGAGGATCCCAATGAGTCCATCGCTGGTCGACGGCTCGAGCCGATGACACGGTAGCCCTTCTCCAGCAACAGCTCCGCGAGGAACGATCCGTCTTGACCGGTGAGGCCCGTTACGAGAGCCCGTCGCGGCGCCTGAGCGTCCGCGATCACGGTTTATCCGCGCGGCATTCAGGCACGGCGGCGGCTCGCTGTCTCACTGCTTGCTCACACGAAGCTGCCACCACCACTCAACAGTTTGTAGTCGGCGTCCACCATCAGTCGGATGAGCTGCTCGAAGCTCGTACGGGGTTCCCATCCCAACTCGCGCTTCGCCTTCGCAGCGTCCCCGACCAGGTGATCGACCTCCGCTGGGCGCTTTAGCGACTGATCTATCTCAACGTGCTCGTCGATGTCGAGATTGGCCTGGTCGAACGCGATCTCGAGGCAGTCACGCACTGAGTGCGCCTCCCCCGTCGCGATTACGTAGTCCTGAGGATCTTCACGTTGAAGCATCAGCCACATCGCCTCGACGTAGTCTTTCGCGTAACCCCAATCACGCTCAGCTTCCAGGTTGCCGAGTCGCAGCTTGTCCTCGAGGCCCAGCTTGATCGCAGCCGCGTGCCACGTAATCTTCCGTGTCACGAACTCGAGTCCTCGTCGTGGACCCTCGTGGTTGAACAGGATGCCGCTCGTAGCGTGCATATCGTATGACTCACGATAGTTGACAGTGATGAAGTGGCCGTAAGCCTTCGCCACTCCGTACGGCGAGCGTGGGTAGAAGGGGGTCATCTCATTTTGAGGTACCTGCCTTACCTTTCCGAACATCTCACTCGAGGAGGCTTGATAGAACCGCGCCTCTGGGCAAACCTCACGCATCGCCTCGAGCATCCGCGTGACGCCCACGCCGGTGAACTCAGCCGTCAAGGTAGGCTGAATCCACGAGACTGCCACGAACGACATCGCGGCGAGGTTGTAGATCTCGGCGGGGTTAGCCGTCCGCATGGCGTCCACCAGCGAACGTTGGTCAAGCAGGTCCGCTTGATGCAGCGTAATGCGATCTCGGAGGTGTTCGATGCGCTCGAAGCGTTCAGTCGAGGCGCGCCGCACAACTCCGTGCACCTCGTACTCCTTCTCCAGCAGAAGCTCTGCCAGGTGGGAGCCGTCCTGGCCGGTGATACCGGTGATGAGAGCGCGAGGCTGAGGCACAGGCGCCCAGGCTACTCGATGTACGATCCAGGCAGACGCTACTCCGCCGGTTCATCCTTGACGGTTGCCGAACGAGATGCACGCAGAAGAACCAACTTAGGAACCCTCGGGCCTTCAAGTTCTGTTACAGCCTCCTCGTCGATTTGCCACCCACTCAACAACCGGTTAAGCCGTGGGTGATCAGACTCCTCCGCGATCAACAAGGCTAGGCCCCCTGGCGCCACCGCCCGGAAGGCTCGCTTAACACTGGCGCTGTCATTGGCATCTACTCGAGCCACTGCCGCAGCTACCTGCGGAGCGTCGTCGGGCAACGGCGCCGTCTCGACGTCATAGCCCAGCGTGCTAAGCACAGTCGATACTGGCTGAAGGTTCGATCCCGTTACGAGAATCGTCGTTCCGGGTGTCAAGCTTCCTAAGCTGCTAAGCACGAACGGCAGCACAAGAGACCGTTCAGTCGTAGTTGACGCCGCTACCGGCCGCTCTACCAGCTCCGCCAGACGGTCGATGCGAGCTCCGAGCTCATTGGTGCGGGCGTCGATCCTTGCGCTCACGGTGGCGGCAACCCATTGACCGTGGTTACGCAGTCCCTCGACCCGCGGGTCGAGCAGGCGGCGCGCGGGCCATCCTAAGATGCGCCTGGACCATCCCATCGCCATCTCGCCGTAGACGCGCGCCGGATCTCGCGCGGTCGCTCTCGCGCACGGTTGCCGAGCCGGCCGCCCGACCCCCTCATGAACTGCAACCGGAAGGCTCGCCACGAGGGGTGCAGCTCCTAGCGAGCGGACCCGAAGCTCGGAGTTAAACGCGGTATCCGAGAGCTCGAACGGGAGCACCACCTCTCGTTCGCTTCCGCCTGGAAGCAGGTTACGCGCGGTGAGTGACCACTCGGCGACGACTTGATCGCCATCGCGCGTGACCTCGACTTCCGCGATCTTGTGGTGAGGCCCTGGTCCGAACCTCATCGCCTCGGCCCTCAGCCGAAAGACCGCCTCGTGACGCCCCGGCGGCATCGCGATCGATGGTCCCCTCAACACGAGGCCAGGATGTCCGCTCGCCGCTCTGAATCCGCGGTCAGACTCTGTCGTCGTGGGTTGGCCTACCTCGCTTCGCATGCGCTCGAAGTACGTCGGTCGAGCCTGGTCGTATATCTCGCGCACGCGGCGCCTGACTGCGGCGGCTTCGCCGCGACGGCTGTCGTTACGCGCCTCGGCCCACCAGATGAACGAGTCCTTCGGGCGGTCGGTCGCTTCGGCGATCCGCTTGCGCCAAGGCCATTGGTCGCCGCCACCGAACACTTCTAGCGGCAGCGTGCGAGCTTGGTCTCGGTCGTAGCAGAGCCAAATCCCCTTCACGTCGACGTCGATAAACCCGGCAAGCCCGAGGAGCTCGACGATCTCGTCAATTTCGAGCTCGATCGTGTGCTCGGGCTGCGTCCAACCCAATGCAGCGGTGATGAAGCGCGTTGGGCTATCCAACACCAGAGCCCCCCCGGGCCGAAGTACCCGGTGCGCTTCGCATAGAAAGCTGGCCATGTCGCCCGGCCAGAGGTGCTCGATCACCTGACCGGCGAAAACCAGATCCACCTCGTCGTCCTTAACCGGCGAAAGATCGCCAAGCGTCCGGGCGAGCCATTCGACTCCCTCCGGCAGCGGATCGGGCGGGAGAGAAAAAAGCTCGACGGCGATGTGGCGGTCGACGTGGCCACGATAGTGCTCGCTGAACCAGTCGAAATAGAACTGATTCGCCGCACCCCCGCTGAGCACGACTCCACCATCTGCGGGCATCTGCGCCAACCGGCGCGTTCGCAGGTCATGAAGGAAGAAATTGAGGTCGTGGGTGGGGATGTCGTCGAGCGCCGTCATATCAGTCGAGGCCGAGGGTGTGTAGGTAGGCGTCGGCGACTTTAGAGAAGCTGGAGTTGCGGGCGTGTGCGAGCGCGGCCTGGCTGATCGCGCTGCGCTTGCTGTCGTCGGCGAGCAGTTTCAGGATCCGATCCTTGAGCTGGGGAGC
>JAFAZV010000191.1 GCA_019239445.1 Solirubrobacterales bacterium | reverse complement strand
CCTCGGGCGCGAGGTCCGCCTCGCCAGCGAGAACCGCGTGCACGGCGAGGAACTCGCGCGTAGCCGCGACATCATGGACACGCATCACGTGCGCGCCGGCTTGCACGCCCTGCGCCAGCGCCGCGAGCGTGCCGGCAAGGCGCTCGCGCGGCGGGCGGCCGGTGATCGCGCCGATGAAGTCCTTGCGCGAGACTGCGAGCAGCAACGGCCGTCCGAGGGCGTGCAGCCTCGGCAGCGCCCGCAGCACTTCGACCGTCTGCGCCGGGGTCTTGCCGAAGTCCGGGCCCGGGTCGAGCAGCAGCTGCTCGCGGCTCACCCCACGCTCGATCGCCAGCGCGATGCGGTCGCGCAGGAACTCTTCAACGTCCGCGGCCGCACGCCCGTTCAAGCGCGCGTCGAACAGCTTCTGCTTCGGCGCCACTCGCGTGTGCATCACCACGAGCGCGGCCCCCGTCTTGGCGCACACGTCCGCCAGCTCCGGATCACGCAGCCCGCTCACGTCGTTGACGATCGCCGCTCCCGCCGCGATCGCCGCGCGCGCCACCTGCGGCTTGTAGGTATCGACCGACACGAGCGCGCCGAGCTCTCTCGCGAGCCGCTCGATCAACGGGACAACCCGCTCGATCTCCTCGCGTGGCTCGACCGGCGGTCGGTTGGTCACACCTGACTCACCGCCGACGTCGATGATGTCTGCTCCGTCCGAGCGGAGCTTTGCCGCCAGCGCAACGCGGTCCTCGAGCCTCTCACCCAGGCCCTGATCGGAGAATGAGTCGGGCGTGGCGTTGACCACGCCCATCAGCCACGGCCGCCCGCCCAACGCGAGCGCGCGACCCCGGGCCCTAAGCTCGAGTCGCGGGGCGCTCATCCCTGCCAGGCGCGATAGCAGACCGAGCTCTCGAGCATCGCCGCATGCGCCTCCTCACAGCTCCGGCAGACGACCAGATGGTCCATCAGCCAGTCGTCATCTGCCGGCGCCCGCGGCTCGCCGTCCTGGCGGCGCGCGACGATACTCAGCACCCGCTCGCGCTGCTCACATCCCGCGGCGTCCGAGGCGCCGCCTCGCCGCTCGACGCGCAACTGCAAGCGGGCCTGCGCCAGAAGTGAGGCCACCGCCGGCGGATCGGTACCAACCACGCTGGCGATCTCCTCATACGAGAGTCCGAGGCGCTCGCGCAGGGCGAGCAGAGAGCGCTGGCGCGCCGGCAGCCGCGCACTGGCCGCGGCGAGCTCCCGAGCGACTGCGTCCGCCAGCCCCGGCGACGGCGAGTCGACGTCGCTCGGCCCTCGCCCGTCGGTTGCGAGCTGATCGCAAGCCCGCAGTGCCGCGGCGAGCACTGCGAGCCGGTCGTTCGGCCCGGCCTCGACGAACGCCCGGGCGGCGGCCTCGTTGGCTGCCGGTCCAGCGCCGAGCACACGCCGGCAGAGCGTGCGCACCTCGTCCAGGGCCTGGTTAGACGTGCTCATGTTCCTGCGCCGCGATGCCTTCTGCCCTCGCCTCCTCGCGGAAGCGCTCGAGCTCACGCTCGACGCGCTCGTCATCCCACTCCAGCTCGGGCGCGAGCGCCCGGGCCACCCGAGCCGGCGCGGCGCCCCCGTTCTCGCCCAGCTCGCGCCCAGCGAGCAACCCGAGTCGGGTGCGCCGCAGCAGCACGTCGCCGACCGTCCCTGCCTGCTCATACCGGGCGGCGTAAGGCGCCTCGGCGAGCAGATCGGGCAGCCCGGCGACGATCGGCTGGGCGAGCTCGCCGCGCTCGGCCGCTGTCTGCAGCACGCGCTCGGCGTGATGGCCGTAGCGATCCGCGAGCGCGGCGTAGGAATCCTCCGGGACGCCCTCGACGCGCGGCAGCTGAGAGGGCTCGACCGGCTGACCGAGCGGGATCTCGTGCGTTCGGCACGGAGCGTTTCGCCCCTCCCGCTCGACGACCCGATCCACCGCCAGCTTGGCCATCCGCCGCCACGTCGTCAGCTTGCCGCCGGTGATCGTGATCAGTCCGCTCGAGGTCTCGTACAGCTCCGCTTTGCGCGAGATGTCGACCGACTTGCGCGAGTCACCGCTCGAGATCAGCGGCCGCACGCCGGCGAACGCGCCCGTCAGTGCCCCCGCATCGAGGTTCGTGCCGAAGAACGTGTTGGTCGCCGCGAGCAGGTACTCGATCTCCTGCGCCGACGGTCGGACGTGGTCGATGTCGCCGCCGTAGTTGCTGTCCGTGGTGCCGATCAGGGCGCGCCCGAGCCACGGCAGCGCGAACACCGAGCGACCCTCGCCGGCCGGCACGATCGCGCCGGCGCGCAGCGGCAGCTCGTCGGCGGCGATCGTGATGTGCGTGCCGCGGCTCGGCGTGATCGTCGGCGCCTCGGCCTCGGCGTGGAGCTCCTCGGGGCGGATCCGGTCCGCCCACACGCCGGTGGCGTTGATCACGTTGTCGGCCCCGATCACGAACTCGCTCGCGGATCGCGCGTCGCGCAGCTTGACCCCGGCGCCGTGCCCGATCTCCCGCGCGAGCTCCACCACCTCGAGTCGGTTGACGCAGATCGCCCCGAACCGTTCGGCCTCGGCGAGCACGGTCAGCACGAGGCGAGCGTCGTCGGTCTGGCAGTCGTAGAACAGGTAGCCGCCGCTCGGGTGCCGGGCGCCCAACGCCGGCAGCAGTTCGGTCACCTCCTCGCCCGAGATCATCCGGTGACGCGCCGGGCTCCAATCGTGATCCGGCTCCTCCTCGAGCGGCCTGGCCAGCCGGCGTGAGCTGCGTCGCGCGCGGCGCCGCGGCGTGGCCATGACGTCGTACATGTTCAGCCCGATCCCAGTCAGCAGATCGGGCCGAGCCCCGTTGAACGCGGCCACCACCAGCGGCAGCGGCTTCACCAGGTGCGGGGCCAGCTTGACCATCAGCTGCCGCTCGAGCAGCGCCTCACGCACGAGCCCGAGATCGAACTTCTGCAGGTAGCGCAGCCCGCCATGCACGAGCTTCGAGGAGCGGCTGCTCGTCCCGGAAGCGAAATCCGCCTTCTCGACCAGCGCCACGCTGTACCCCCGCGAGGCGGCATCCAGCGCCACCCCCGCCCCCGTGATCCCCCCGCCGATCACGACGACATCGAAACGTGCCCCAGCCAGATCCTCGATCGCCCGCTCACGGCTAACCATGCCTGGACAAGCTTAAGGGGGCGCTGACGCGATGCCGCTGTGCCGCCGGCCATCGCCACGCCGTCTACATGCGCAACGTGAAAACGCTGACGCCGGCCACGCACCCCTGCCACATAAGCGTGCCCAACGTGCTTATGTGGCAGAACGAGCGACGGACGCGCAGGTTCTTCACGTTTTGCAGGTGGTGAGAAGGCGCTGCCAGGTCACCAGGCCCCAGCGGCTACTTCACCGCCCGCCTCGGCCCAAAGCCATCGAAGCGCCGACGGCAGGCGAGGCCGGCGGGGGCGTGGGTTTGCCCCGCGTGGCTCGCGTGGCCCTCGGCGGCGGTTACGTCAACGTCAGGCGCCCCCTGCCACGCGGGGCGAGCGCACGCCCCCGCCGAGAGCCGCTAGTGCCCGCCGGCCTTGCGATACAGGCCCAGCACGATCGAGCGCATCTCCGACGACGTCTCGCCACCAGGGCAGCACGGCGGTCCGCCCGGATCGCTGATCCCGATCTCGATGTGCGGCCCGGTGGAGATCCCGACCGACCCGCAGCCGACTTCGGCGATCGGCTGGCCGGTGGTGACGTGGGTGCCGACCGGGACGAGCGCCGGCAGCGCGTGGCCGTAGTAGATGTAGCGCCCGCGGTAGGTCCCCGAGTCGACCTTGAGGATCGGTGCCGCGGGGCCGAAGCCGCTGATGCCCTCCTGGACGATCGTGCCCGAGGTGATCGCCACCTCGACCACCTGGGAGCCGCAGTCGCCACCGACGGTGGGGATGTCGACGCCCTGGTCGAGCGACCACGTGTCTGGGCCGAGCACGCGGCTGACCGGCTTGAGCGGGAACACCCAACCGCCGCCGCCGCCGCCGGAGGACCCGCCGGTGCTCTGCTTGACCACGCCGGCCTGGCCCGGGAGCCGACGGACCATTGTGATCAGGCTGGCGGCGGTGCGCCGGCCGACCGATCCGCTCGGCGGGCGCAGCCGATGCGCGCGCTGGTAGCTCCGCACCGCGGCCTTGGTGACGGAGCCGAAGTAGCCGGTCTGGGAGACCGAATAGCCGAGCTCGGACAGCCAGGTCTGAAGCGTCTTGACGTCCTGTCCGGTCTGCCCGTAGCGAAGGGTGCGCGAGAAGGTCGAGTAGACGACGGCCCCTGAGTCGAACCCGCGCGGGTTCTGAGGCGGAGCAATCGAAGCGCCACCGGAGCTCGCCGACGCGCTGGCCGCGCCCGGAACGAGTGCACCGAGGACGAGCAGTAGGGAGAGCCGCCGCAGTCGTGTCATCCATCCGGCACGTTCGGCCCGCAGGCCGCCATCTCCGCGACGCGCGCTGGCCTTGCACTCGGTGTCGATTTGAAAGCTGCTGAAAGCGGACACGCAGAACAGTTCCGCGGGTGCGGTGTTGCACGACGGTGCCTGTTGCCTGCGGAGTTAGCTGACGGGCTAGCGCTTGGTGTCGCGCTTCCGGTGGATCACCACGGGATTCGCCCCAACGAATTGGGCTCCCCGCTCCCCGGGGCGGCACGCCGGGGATTCGGCGCGCGAGAAAGTATCAGAAACATCTGCGTATGTGCGCTTCGGTGTGGGTACCGAACGCGGGATGTAGGGAAGCAACGTCGCCGGTCAGTGCGCCGGGTCGCCGACACCGGCCTGCTGGCGCTCGCGGATGATCTGCTGGATCCGCTCGATCGTGTCCTCGGACATGCGCCGGATCTCCCAATGAGTCAGCTTGATCACGCGCATCGGCGAGGTCGCGACGACGTCGGCGTTGCGCGGCTCGCGCGAGAGCAGACCCATCTCGCCGATCAGATCGCCGGGGCCGAGCGAGGCGATCCGCTGCCCGTCGCGCAGCACGTCGGCCGTCCCCTCTTCGATCGCGATCAACTCGGTCGAGTAGTCGCCCTGCTTCATCATGATCTGACCTTCGGCGAGGCTCGTCTCGGTGGCGAACGCGGACAGGCGGTGCGCCTCGGCATCCGAAAGCTGCGAGAACAGCGGGATCGCTTTCAGCCGGTTTTCGTCCATTTCGCCATCGAGCAAACTACAGCGATTGCACCTCGGAGGTGATCTCGCTCACAGACGACTTGGCGTCGCCGAACAGCAGTGACGTCTTCGCGTCGTAGAAGAGCGGGTTGTCGATGCCGGCGAAGCCGGAGGCCATCGAGCGCTTGAGCACAACGACGGCGCCGGAGCGGTCGACTTGGAGGATCGGCATGCCGTAGATCGGCGATCCGGGGTCGGTATTGGCGGCGGGGTTGGTGACGTCGTTGGCGCCGATCACGAGGGTCACGTCGGTGCGAGGGAACTCGGGGTTGATCTCGTCCATTTCGCGCAGCAGGTCGTAGGGGACGTCGGCTTCGGCCAGAAGAACATTCATGTGGCCGGGCATGCGTCCGGCGACCGGATGGATGGCGAACTTCACCTCGACGCCCTTGCTCTCGAGCGCGCGCTCGAGCTCGCGCACGGCATGCTGGGCCTGGGCCACCGCCATCCCGTAGCCGGGCGCGATCACGACCTGGCGCGCGTAGGAGAGCTGGATCGCGACATCCTGCGGGGAGGTCGAGCGCACCGGTCCGCGGTCGAGCTCGCCAGCGGCCGGCGCCGCGACCTCGCCGCCGAACCCGCCCGCGACGATCGCCGGCACGGAGCGGTTCATCGCCCGCGCCATCAGGTTGGTCAGGATCGTGCCCGAGGCGCCGACGATCATCCCGGCGACGATCATCGCGGTGTTGTTGAGCGCGATCCCGGTCGCCGCCGCCGAGAGGCCGGTGAACGCGTTCAGGAGCGAGATCACCACCGGCATGTCCGCCCCCCCGATCGGCAGGACGATCATGTTTCCCAGCAGCGCCGCGGCGATCAGGATCCCGCCGATGAACAGGCCCTGCGAGTGTGTGCCCGCGGCGAGCACGATCGCGCTCGCGACCGCCACGACCAGCAGCAGGCCGTTGATCGCGATCTGCGCCGGCAGCTTGATCGGCCGCCCGGGGAGGATCCCCTGGAGCTTGCCGAAGGCGATGTTCGAGCCCCAGAAGGAGATCGACCCGATGATCGCGGCGAACAACGACGGGATCTCGGCCTTCAAAGGCCAGTCGGCTCCGAACCGGTGGCGGAACTCGACCCAAGCGATCAATGCCACAGCCCCGCCGCCGACGCCGTTGAACAACGCCACCATCTGCGGCATCGCGGTCATCCGTACCCGGCGCGCGGCCGGAATGCCGATCGCGGTGCCCAAAACCAGCCCCAGGGCGATCAGCCACGGCGTCGCCGACCCGTGCCACACCCCCTTGTGCAGCAGCGTCGCGACCACCGCGATCGCCATCCCGACAGCGGCGATCTGGTTCCCGCGCACCGCCGTGCGCGGGCCGGTCAAACCCCGCATGCCGTAGATGAAGCACGAGAACGCGACGATGTACAGCGCGTCGATGAAGTTCTGGCTCTGCAGAAAGCTCGCGGTGACGATCACACGCGCTCCTCCCGCTTCTCGGCCTCCTCCGACTCGGCGTCTTTCGGCGGGTCCTTGCGCTTGAACATCTCGAGCATCCGGTCGGTGACGAAGAACCCGCCGATCACATTGATCGTCCCGAACGTCACCGCAATCACGAGCAGCACCTGCTCGAGCACGCCGCTCGCCTGCGACATCAACAACAAGCCGCCCAGAAGCACGATCCCGTGAATCGCGTTCGTGCCCGACATCAGCGGCGTGTGCAGCGTGTTCGGCACCTTCGAGATGACCTCGAAGCCGACGAACGCCGCCAGCACGAGGATCGCGATCTCGGTGACCGTGCTCATACCGTGGCCGCCGCTTGCTTCGCGCCCGGATGCACGATCTCCCCCTCACGCGTGATGCACGCGCCGGCGATGATCTCATCGTCGAAGTCCAGCCGCAGCTCGCCCTCGTCGGACACCATCAGCCCCAGCAGCGCCTCGATGTTGCGGGCGTAGAGCTGCGAGGCGTGCTCGGCCATCGTGGAGGGCACGTTCAGCGGCGCCACGATCTTCACGTCATAGCGCAGCACCGTCTCCCCCGGCTCGGTCAGCTCGCAATTGCCTCCTGCCTCGCCCGACAGGTCGACCACCACCGACCCGGGCTTCATCAGCTTGACCGCTTCCTCGGTGACCAGTATCGGCGCCCGGCGCCCCGGCACGAGGGCCGTCGTGATCACCACATCCACCTTGCCGATCGCCTCCGCCATCAGCTCCTGCTGACGCGCCTGCTGGTCCGCCGTCAGCTCGCGCGCATAACCGCCCTCGCCCTCCAGATCGCCGCCCAAGTCGAACTCGAGGAACTTCGCCCCCAGCGACTCGACCTGCTCCTTCACCGCCGCGCGCACGTCAAAGCCCTGCACCACCGCGCCCAGCCGCCGCGCCGTCGCGATCGCCTGCAGCCCCGCTACTCCGGCGCCCAGCACGAGCACGGTCGCCGGCCGGATGGTTCCGGCCGCCGTCATCAACATCGGATAGAACCGCCCCAGCTCCTGCGCCCCGATCAACGCCGCCCGATATCCCGCGATATTCGCCTGGCTCGACAACGCATCCATCGACTGCGCGCGCGAGATCCGCGGCACGGCCTCGAGCGCGAAACTCGTCACCCCCGAACCCGCGATCGCCCGCACGCCGTCCGCGTTCGTCAACGGCGCCAGGAACGCGATCAACACACCGTCCGCGCGCAGGCGCGCAGCCTCATCCGAGTTCGGTGGCGCCACCTTGACCACGACGTCGGCCTCGTACACCCGCTCGACATCGTCGCCCAACGTCGCTCCCGCCTCCGCGTACTGATCGTCCGGAATCAGCGCTCCCGCGCCGGCACCGCGCTCCACCAGCACGTCGAGACCCTTGGCGCTCAGCTTGCGCACCACCTCGGGGACGAGCGCGACGCGCCGCTCGCCCTCGGCAGTCTCCTTCGGCACCCCGATCTGCATTGCGCGGCCCGAGACTATCGGTCTTTAGCCTGCGCCGACCGGCGCGAGCAACAGGGCGGTGGCGAGCGCGGCTGCCCCGGCGAGGTCGATCAGCGCCGGCGCGCGCGTACGCGCGGCGGTGCGTGGGCTGGGCGCCGGCGCTTTGTGCTCGCGCGGCAAATGAATCGCGCCGGCGACAGCGAGTGGGTGAGGTGCGGCGGCGGACGGAGCGAGATGGACCGCGGCTCGCGGCGCCGCACGGTGATGCACGACCGGCGCCGG
>JAFAZV010000460.1 GCA_019239445.1 Solirubrobacterales bacterium | reverse complement strand
CGACGGTCAAGACGCACGTCTCGGGCGTGCTCCAGAAGCTCGGTTTGCGCGATCGCGTCCAGGCGGTGATCTACGCGTACGAGAACGGCCTAATCGCGCCTGGCGAGCGGTAACACGCACGTACGCTTAGGCAACATCCGAGGGCCCCGCCATGCGTGGTGGCGAGACCCTCGACGTTTGCTTGGCGGTGGCGCTTGGGATGCCATCCGGTGACTACGCCCGGCGGACCTCCAGCACGAGCCGCTTGGTGGCAGTCATCTTCGAACGGCCGCTGTCCGTGACTCTCACCGTGAAGCGGTAGATCCCGGCGTGAACCGGTTTACCTGACAGAACCCCACCGCGGGTGAGCCTCAGGCGCCGCGGCAGCCTGCCTCGGATGACCTTCCAGTGGTAGGGCGTCGTGCCGAGAGCGGCCTGCAGCTGGACCGCGTAGCGATGGCCGACGCGCGCCTTTGCGAGCTTGCTCGTACGCACGTTCAGCGGCTCGCTTCGAGCCGTCAGCGTTAGCAGCGCATGACGCTCGAGCCCGGACGGTCGGATATCGCACCGCGGGTAATCCTGTGCCTAAACAGGGCACGTGCGCATCGGTTAACCACATCATCTATGTGTGAACCGTTTAGAGGCTGGCCCACGGGGTTTACGCGCCGCTGGCGATCATTTCGACGCCAACGACTCGGGACACGACCCGGAGCCAGCGGAAGACGCGTCCCGCGCTGGTCACACAGCCATGCCGCCGGCATCCGCCGGACGGGTCGCGCTAGACCGGGGCCTTGGTCGGCGCGGGACTCGCCTCGCCGCCGGAGAGCAATCCGAGCGCGTGCGCGATGCCGGCGGCATCGACGCGACGCTTGGCGCCGAGCTTGCGCAGTATGTTCGATACGTGCACGCCGGCAGTGCTCGGGCTCATGTAGAGCGCCGCTGCGATCTCTCGGTTTGTCTGGCCCTCGGTGAGCCGTTCCAGCACCGCGAGTTCTCGCGGCGTGAGAATCGGGGTGCCTTGCCGGTCGCTGGGTTCGGTGTCCGAACCGGCGAGCCTCTCGATCGCGTCGACGACGAGCTCGATCGTGTCATCGAGCTCCCGGGCGCGACCCTCGATCCAGGCGCCAGCGAACGCGACCTTGCTCAGCCTGCGGCCGCACCGCGAGAGCGCCGCCTCACGGTCGGCGCTTTCGGCAGGCGGCACTGGAGTACCGAGCGATTCGCGTAGTGCGTCTGCGGCCGCCAAGGTGCCAACCGCAAGCCGGGGAGCCTGCCGCGCGAGGACGGCACCGGCAATCTCCTCAAGGACGCTTGCGACGCGCCAGCGATCGCCGAGTTGACGGTGGACCAAGAGTGCGTCGCGGAGCATGATCGCAAGCTCCCGAAGCGGTTGCCGCCGGCGTCGCCCGACAATCGCAAGTTCATGCAAACACCAGGCGATGCCCTCCTGGAAGCCGAGCCTTCTCGAGATGCTGAGCGCCCGCTCGAAACGTTCCGCGGCGAGGGGAACATCATCGCCATACAGGGCCGCCGCACCGAGGCTGATGAGTGTCTCGGCTGTTTCTTGGAGCCCGCCCGCGCGCTCGAAGCCGCTCAGCGCCTCCGAGCACAGCGCCTCGGCCGCGGTTGAGTGCCCCGACAGCCACTCGACGAAGCCGAGATAGTTCTGCGCCGCCGCTATGCCTCGCGAATCCTCGAGCTCTATCCAGATCGCGCGGCCGCGCTTATGCAGATCGCGTGCCTCGTCGTATCGTCCCTGCTCGCGAGCGATCGAGCCGAGTCGCTGGAGCGCCATGGCGACTGCACGTCGGTCATCCGGCTCGAGGCTCAGCGCACGCTGCAAGTGGTCTGTTGCAAGCCTGTAGTCGCACGCCAAAAATGCGACTTCGCCGGCCTTGATCAGGACGTCGACCCTCGCATGCGCCGGCAGCTCACCGCCTGTCGCGAGCACACGTTCAAACCAGCCGCGGGCCTCCCGGTAATAGCCACGCTGGTACCAGAACGGCCACAGCATCACGGCGAGGCGCGCCGCTCGCGGCGCCTCATACGTGACGTACCAATGCAGCGCATCAACCAGGTTGTCGTGATCGAGCTCGAGCAACTCGAGCCACCGCGCTTCGTCCCCTGTCGCCCAGCCGCGCTCCGCTTGCTCGGCGAGGCGGTAGAAGAAGCTTGCATGCCTCTCCAGGATCTGCACGCCCCCGCTGCTCTGGGCCAGTTTTGTGGCGGCATACTGCCGGACGATCGCCATCAGCCTGTACCGCGTCTGGGCACCGTGCTCAACGACTTGCACGAGAGAACGCTCCACCAGCACACTCAGCAGATCGAGCACCTGTCCAGCCGGTAGGGCGTCGTCGGCGCAAACCGCCTCTGCACCCTCGAGCGAGAAGCTTCCACGAAACGAGCTGAGCCTTCGGAAGAGCTGCTGCTCGGCGGGCTCGAGCATCCGGTGACTCCACTCGAGCATGTCTTGCAGCGTCCCGTGACGGGCGGGCGCCGCTCGACCCGGGCGCCGCAGAAAGCTTGCGTCGTGCTCGAGCCGCTCAGCGATCTGAGCTACGCCCAGCGTCGGCACGCGACCCGCCGCGAGCTCGATCGCCAGTGGCATCCCGTCGAGCCAAGTGCAGATTCGAACTATCGTTTCACGTACTCCGGGCGCATCGGGATCGAAAGAGCTCGACGCCTCCCGCGCGCGCTCGATGAACAGCTCGACGGCTCCACTGCGGGAGGCTTCGTCCTCGCCGCCCTCGGAGGCGGACGGTCGTTCGACGGCGAGGCCTGCGACGCGGAAGACCTGCTCTCCGGGTACCCCAAGCGCCTGGCGGCTCGTCGCGATCACCCGCAGCGACTGCGGACGGGCGAGCAGGTCTGCGACGAGCTCGGCGCACCCATCGATGACCTGATCGCAGTTGTCCAGCACGAGCAGAGACGTATCGCCCAACCGCCGCGCGATCCGGAAAGACGCCGGGTCGTCGCTAGCCTCGCCCGGAAGCAGAGTGCTGGCGACGATCTGTGCGACTGCTCCCGAGTCGACCGAAGCCGACAGGTCGACCCACCAAGCACCCCCGACAAGATCGGCGCGGACGACCTCCGCCAGCGCGGCCGCAAGCCTTGTCTTGCCCGCTCCGCCTGGACCTGACAGGGTCAGGAGACGCGTGCGCCAAATCAGCGCGCGGAGTTCCGCCAGAGCTTGCCGCCGATCCACAAGTCGCGTGAGCTGCTGCGGCAGATTCCCGAGAGCCGCTTCCCCTAAGTCAGCCATCCGTGATGCGTCGGTCTGAGATCACGCGCAAATCCGTCCTGTCAGGCGACCCGGCTTCGCCGTGAGCATGCCGTAGCAGCGCCTCGCGCGTTCAGTCTAAACCTCGCCCAGCCGCGCCTACGCCGCGTCGTCGCTTCGAGCACACGCGTTCGGTTGTCGGCTGGGTGGCGCCTCGCGATCGAACGGATGACACGCGCCGGACGCACGGCCTACTCTCTCAGGCCAGCACCATGCTCCTGCACACCGACGTACCGACGCAAGCGCAGTTGCGCCGGCTGCTCGCCGATCGCACTCCGACGAGCGTGTCCATCTACGTGCCGACTGATCCCGTCTCCGCCAACGTCGGCGAGCGGATCGAACTGGGCAACCTAGCCGCCGAGGCGCTGAGGCAGCTGGGCGAAGCAGGGGTCGCCAAGCGGGAGCTCGTGGCGATCGAGCAGGAGATCGGCGACCTGGTCGAGGACGAGGCATTTTGGCGCTATCAGGCCAGGAGCCTGGCGATCTTCGCGACGCCGGAGGGACTGACCACGTTCCGCCTACCGAACCGCCTGCTGAGCACGGTCGTCGTATCCGACCGGTTTCATCTCAAGCCCCTCCTCCGCGCCGTAACCTTTCCGCAGGTCGCGCTCGTGCTGGCGCTGGCGCAGGGCTCGGTCCGTCTCATCGAGGTCTCGCCCGACATCGAGCCTGCGGAGGTGGCCGTGCCCGATCTGCCGCGGGATGCCGCCAGCGCGGCCGGTCGCTCCTCGCTCGCGGACAGGGCCCCGATCCGGCGGATCCAGGGGTCAGAAGGACGCAAGCTTCGCCTGCGGCAGTACGCGCGCCAGATCGATCAAGCCCTCCGGCCGTTTCTGGGCGGGATCGGGGTGCCGCTGATCCTCGCTGGCGCCGAGCCGCTGGACAGCATTTTCAGGTCGGTCAACTCATACCCGCAGCTCGCGTCGACCACGATCACGGGTAATCCCGAACGGACTCCCGATGCGGAGCTGGCTGCGAGCGCGCGCGAGATTCTCGACGACCTCTACGCGGGGGAGCTGCGCGAGACACGGCAGCTGTTCGACGTCCGGTTGACGGAGGGCCGAGCGCTGCTCGACATCGGTGACGTAGCGCGCGCAGCGACCTATGGAGCGATTGACACCGTCCTGGTCGACATCGACGAGGTCGTCCCCGGCTCGATCGACGAGGAGACCGGCGCGGTCACCCTCTCCCCTGCCGTGGGCGCGGACCAATACGGCGTGGTCGACGAAATCGCCCGCCGTGCCTGGTTCGCCGGCGCCCGCGTGCTCGCCGTCCGCCGAGACGACATCCCCGGCCAAGGCTCGGTTGCCGCGATCCTCCGCTACCCGATCTAGCTCGTACCGGCGATCAGCTCTTACGTCAGGGGAAGCCGCGCCTCGAGTTTTGTGCCACGGGACGGCGGACTGGTGACCTCCAACGTGCCGCCGAGCGCGGCGATGCGGTCCCTGAGGGTGGCTAGCGCGCCATCCGCAGGGGCGCCGGCGCCGCCTACGCCATCGTCGGTCACTTCGATCGTGAGGTGGCCGTCGCTCAAGATCGTCTTGACCCAGGCGACTTGAGCCTGGGCGTGCTTGGTGACGTTCGCGAGGGCTTCGGAGCAGAAGAAGTAAACGCTCGACTCCAGTCCCGGCGGAAGCGCGACGTTCTCGATCTGGAGCTCGAGCCTGAATGGAAGGCGTGCCGCCAGTGCGTCCAACGCTGCCGCGAGGCCGCGCGCCGTGAGGATCGCTGGATGAATTCCCGCCGCGAGTTCGCGCAGCCCTTCGATCCCGGCCTGTGCTTCGCCAGCTGCGCGTTTGACCAGCTGCAGGGCTTCCTGCGGAGCCGTCGTCCACTTGTGCTGTGCGCGCTGCAAGTTGAGGATCGTGTTCAGGAATTGCTGCTGTGCGCCGTCGTGCAAATCGCGCGCGAGACGTGCACGCGCGCCGTCCGCCGCCTCGATGATCCGCCGCTGCGCGGCCCCGGCTTCCGCCGCGCGCGCTTGCGCAACGTCGCGCTCGCGCGTGACTCGTTCGAGGTGGCGGCGCGCTTCGATGTTGGTGAACGCCACGACGGCGCTCCGGCCCGCGGATGTCTCGATTGGGGCGGACCAGTACTCGACCGGAAACATCGTGCCGTCGCGGCGGACGAACTGGATGGTCTCGCCGGTCTGCCGGGGCCGCAGCATCGGGCAATCCTCAACCGGATAGTGTGAACCGTCGGGGTGCTTGTAGTGGATCGTCTGGTGGCTCGGCTTGCCGTGGAGCTCGGCCGCATCGTCGTAACCCAGCGCTGCAAGCGCGGCAGGGTTGGCGAAGCGAATGTCACCTTCTGGGTCCACCACCCAAACCGGCTGCGCTATGCCGGCCAGGATGGACGAAAGAAAGCCGATCGCGTCGAGGTTCGTCTCGCTCCCAGGCCCGTTCATTGCTTGAGGTACTCGAGAACAGCGAGCACCCGGCGGTTGTACACCGGTGTCTCTCGCAGGCCGAGCTTGTCGAAGATGTGCGTGACGTGGTGCTCGACGGCTCCGACGCTGATCGTCAGCTGCTCTGCGATGCCAGGGTTCGACCGGCCCTGGGCGATCAACTCGAGGACCTTCCACTCGCGGCCGGTCAGGTCGTCGAGAGGGCCAGCCCCACGCCGGCGGCCAACCAGCATCGAGACGACGTCGGAATCGAGCACGGTCTCTCCGCGAGCCACGCGGCCCACGGCGTCGGTAAACGTGACGATCTGGCCCACCTTCTCCTTCAACAGGTAGCCCACCCCCTCGGAACCGCCAGCCACGAGTTCCATGGCGTAACGGTCTTCGAGGAACTGCGAGAGCAGGAGGACGCCCAGGCCCTTCTGCCAGCTTCGGGCCGTGAGGACGGCCCGAAGTCCATCATCGGTGTAGTCGGGTGGCATCTGGATGTCGGCAACGGCCACATCCGGACGGTGCGCTCGGATCTTGCGGATCAGCTCGGGAGCGTCACCTGCTGTGCCGGCAACCTCGAACCCGCCTTCCTCCAGGACGTGGACGAGCCCGTCGCGGAAGATCGGTTGATCTTCGCCGACCCGACACGAATCGGGCTAGGCGCGCCCACGCCGAACAGGCTAGCTGTGGCCTTCCTCAGTCAGCTGGAGGAATTCCTCCCTCAGCGATCCAGAGCGCCCCATTGTCCCTTCCCCGCGGGTTTCGTAGCGTGCCCGGCAACGCAACCATCCGCCGCCGAGCTAAGCAGTGCCCTGAACACCACTCGCCTCGTCCATATCCCGCGACCGAATCGACCTCCTGCAGGGCAAACCGGCTCTCGCGTTCAACGGAACACACCGAAGGGAGCAGTCTGATGGGGACCATCATCGTGGGACAGGAGAACTCGACTCCGATCGAGCTCTACTACGAGGACCATGGAAGCGGGCAACCGGTTGTATTGCTGGCCGGCTGGCCGTTGGACAGCCGATCTTGGGAGCTCCAGCTCTTCCCGCTCCTGACCGCCGGCCGCCGCGTGATCCTCTATGACCGCCGCGGATTCGGGCGATCGAGCCGCCCGGCTGACGGCTACGACTTCGACACACTGGCAGCCGACCTCGACACGCTGCTGACCACGCTCGACGTTGGCGATGCCACGCTCGTCGGGTTCTCACTCGGCACCGGCGAGCTCGCGCGCTACATCGGCACCCACGGGACCGAGCGGGTGCGCAGCTGCGTGTTCATCGAGACCCTCGCACCATCGTTCGCCAAATCCGCCGAGAACCCGAACGGAGCTGACGCCGCCGTCGTCGCCTCGGTCCAGCAGGCAATCCTCGAGGATCGGTTCAAGTGGCTGACCACCCTGCTCGGCGACCTGTTCAACCTCGACGAGAACCTGGGCAAGCGGATAAGCGAGGAGACTGCCCGCAGCATGTGGGACGCCGCGGCCGACGCGTCGCCGCTCGCGACGCGGGCGTGCCCGCCGGGCTGGTTGGAGGACTTCAGCAACGACATCAAGCGGATCGACGTTCCGACGCTGATCCTGCACGGCACCGCGGACCGGATCCTGCCGATCGAAGGCCAAGGCCGGCGTTTGCACGCCGCGCTGCCCGAGGCCGGCTACTTTGAGATCGACGGCGGACCACACGTCATGGGCGTCACCCACGCGAGTGAGGTCAACGAGCAGCTGCTCGCCTTCCTGCGCCAACCGGCGCCGGAGAGCGCCGGCGCCTGACGCTGACGGCCCCCGAGATCCGTCCTCACCGGAGCAGCGAGATGCAGCCCTCGATGAAGCCGTTCGCCGGCTTCGAGCCGGCCGCAGTCGAAACGTCGCGCGGGCGGATACAGATGCGCATGGGCGGTTCAGGTCCGCCACTGCTGCTCCTGCACGGCTACCCCCAAACCCACCTGATGTGGCACGCGGCCGCACCCAGGCTGGCTGACCAATTCACCGTCCTAGCAGCTGACCTCCCCGGCTATGGCGAGTCGTTTCGCCCGCGCCCGAGCGACGACCACGCGGCGCACAGCAAGCGCGCGCTCGCCTCCGACCTCGTCGAAGCGATGGCGCAGCTCGGTCACGCTGCGTTTGCCCTCGCCGGTCACGATCGGGGAGGGCGCGTCGCCTACCGCATGGCCCTAGACCATCCCGAGCGCGTGGACGCGGTCGCGGTCTTTGACGTCGTGCCCACGGGCGAGGTGTGGGCACGCGCCGACGCCAGCCTGGCGCTCACCTACTGGCACTGGGCGTTCCTCGCACAGCCGGCGCCGCTGCCCGAGCGCCTGATCGCCGGCGCCCCGGATGCGTTCTTCGACCTCCACGTGCGCGCGCTCGGTCTCGGCCGCACGCCCGACCGCTATCCGGCAGATCTGATGGCCGCCTACCGGCGGATGCTCGACGACCCGAGCGTCGTGCAGGAGATCTGTGAGGACTACCGTGCCGGCGCCGGAATCGACCGCGACCACGACGACGCCGACCGCGGCGCGCGCCGGATCGAGTGTCCGCTGCTCGCGCTCTGGAGCGCCCGCGGTGCGCTTCCGCGGCTGTACGGCGACGTGCTCGAGGTATGGCGCCCGTGGGCGCCGACGGTGACCGGGCGGGGCCTCGAGGCGAGCCACTTCCTCGTCGAGGACCGGCCCGAGGACGTCGCCTCGGAGCTGACCGCCTTCCTCACGGAGCGCGCACCCCGGCTCGATCACTCGTGAGAACAATCGACCAGGAGATCCAACATGTCCACCGACGCAGCCCCGAACCCACAACCGCACGATGAACTCGCCGGCAAGCTCAAGCGCACCGAGCTCCAGCACACCGAGTCTTCGATCCCGGGACGCGAGATCGTCCAAGTGCTGACCGAGATACCGGCTGGCGTCGAGTCGGGGTGGCATCAGCATCCTGGTGAAGAGGTCGGCTACATCGTCGCCGGGAGCGTCCGGATGGAGATCGACAAACTGCCGACGCTCACCTTGAACGCAGGCGATCCGTTCCTGATCCCGCCGAGGACTCCGCACAACGCCCTCGACCTCGGCCCCGAGACGGGCCGGATGCTCTCGACCTACATCGTCGAGGTAGGAGAGCCGATCGCGACTTTCGTCAGCACATGACGGTGAAGGCGGCTCGGTTAGATCCGGTGCAGGAGCGCCAGGCCGCCTACGACGCTCTCGCGGCGGGCGATCGCGCACTGGCGCGGCTCGTGCTCCGCTACGGGACGCCCGACTTGCACTACCTCCGACGACCAGACGCGTTCCCGGCGGCCGACGTCGGCCTGCTGCGCGCTGCGCAATCGGTGCTCGGCCTGCCGCGGCGGCCGACGCAGGCCGAGCTTTCCGCCCCCGCCGACGCGTCAGCGCTCGCGCCGGGATCGACGCTCGCCGAGACGCTCGACGCGTGCCGCTGACCGACGGCGGCGCGGACACGTACATCGCGCAGGACAAGTTTCACCACCAGTGCGCCGCCGATCTCCCCGCGCCGCAGAGCGGCTGATGCGGTCACACAGCGTCCAGCGCCGGCGATTTACCCGGAGCCTGAGACAGACTCCGCTAGCGCGGTCAGAACCTAAAGGTCTCCCCTGCACGAGCGTCGCCACCGGTGGACGCCGTCCTGCTCAGCATGTACAGTCACCCCGTGGCGGATCTCGGCCGTCGCGAATTTCTTCGCACCGCTGGAAGCGGTGTACTGCTGGCGGGTCTGGCGCCGCTCGGCTACGAGTTGGTCCGCGCCACTGACACGCGTGCCGCCGTCGATCCCCGGGTGCGCGCTCTCGCTCGCTCCATGCGAGGGCCGGTCTACGCCCAAGGCAGCTCCGGGTACGCCAGCGCTTCACAGGTCTACAACGCGCTGTACGCCGGTTACCGACCGCTGGCGGTGGCGCAGCCGGTGAGCGTGGCGGACGTCCAAGCGTGCGTACGTTGGGCGCTTCGCTACCGGGTTCACATCGTGCCGCGCTCGGGCGGGCATTCCTATGCCGGCTATTCGACCGGCAACGGCGTCCTGCAGGTCGACCTCCGGCGCCTGGGCGGCGTGAGCGTCGATGGCGGTACGGGGACTGCGGTCGTCGGCCCGGGAGCGCTGTTGATGCAGGTCTACGCCGGCTTGGCCAACTCGGGAGTCGCCATCCCCGCTGGGTCCTGCCCGACCGTCGGCGTCGGCGGCCTTGCCCTGGGCGGCGGCCACGGGCTCGCGTCACGCGCCTGGGGTGTCACCAGCGACAACATCGTCGCAGTCGGGATCGTCCTCGCGGACGGCAGCTACGTGACGGCGAGGTCCTCGACCAGCTACGACGACCTGCTGTGGGCCTGCCAAGGCGGCGGCGGCGGCTCGTTCGGGATCGTCACCTCGTTCCGTTTCCGCGTGCACCCGGTGCGCTCCTCCACCCGTTTCTTCTTGTCGTGGCCGTGGAGCCAGGCGGAGGAGGTCTTGGCGGCCTGGCAATCGTGGGCACCCAGCGCTCCTGACGCGGTCGACTCGATCCTCAACCTGTCCACCAACCCAGGTCAGCCGTTCGTGCATTGTGTCGGGCAGTACCTGGGAAGCCCGGGGCCCTTGTCCGGGCTGCTGGCTCCGATCCGTCGAGTCGGCAGTCCGTCGGTCTCCGTGGTGCAGGACTCGTGGCTGAACGTGCAAAAGTGGATGGCCGGCTGCAGCGGTCAGACGGTCAACCAGTGTCTGGCCTTTCAGCCGACGTTGTTCGCCGGCAAGTCACACTACTTCCGCCAGTCAATTCCGGCTTCCGGGCGGGCAGCGGTCGTGCAGGCGATCGATCAGGCGCAGGGGCTGCCAGGCGGCGGCGCACTGATCCTGGATGCTTACGGCGGTGCGATCAATCGGGTTGCGCCTGGGGCGACCGCCTTCGTGCATCGCCAGGAGCGCTTCTCCGGCCAGTTCTACGCGAGTTGGGGCTCGAGCCGGAACCAGGGAACGATGATCTCGTGGCTCCGCGGCTTTCACGCCGCGATGAGCCGTTACGCCTCCGGCTACGCGTACCAGAACTACATCGATTTCGAGCAGAGCAACTGGCAGCACGCCTACTACGGGTCGAACTTCGATCACTTGGTTGACGTCAAGACCACCTACGACCCGAACAACGTTTTCCGCTTCGCCCAGAGCATCCCCGTCCGCCAGCAGCACCACCGCAAGCCCCCGCAGCCGCCCAGATTCACGGGCTGAGCTGCCGCAGCGCTCAGGCCTGCGGCTGGTAGCGCAGACCGTCGAGGGCGACGCGGAGGATGTGTTCGATCTGATCCGGGTCGCCCGGGATCTTGCTGATCCCCACAACCATGTGCATCACCTGCGAGAACTCGACGTCGGGCCGGACAGCGCCGGCGTCCTGAGCGCGCTTCAGCAAGGGCTCGCCGGCTGAGAACAAGCCGGCGCGGCACTCTTTGAAGAGCGCAGCGTCCGCGTCGAGGTAATTCATCAGCTCGTGGGCGAGCGCCCTCTTGGTGGCGAGGTAGCCGATCAGGCGCTCAAACCAGTCGTTCAGGGCCTGCCAGGGATCGGCATCGTCGAGCCGCTCCGCGGAGCGGCAGACCTCCTCGACTTCGTTGACGTAGAGCGCCTCTAACAGAGCCTGCCGGTTCGGGAAGTGCCGGTAGAGCGTGCCGATGCCGACACCGGCCCGTCGCGCGATCTCCTCGAGTGCTGTCGATTCCCCGCCGCGGGCGAAGGCCTCCCGTGCGGCCGCGAGCACGCGCTCGCGATTACGCCGCGCGTCTGCCCGCTTGGGGCTGACGGGCGTGGTCTGCGCGGATGCTTCGGCGGTACTCATGAAAACCTGCTTGACAAACGGAGGCTGCCTCCGCTACTTTTACCGGAGGTTGCCTCCGGATGTTTCGGAGGCGCCCTCCATATTAGCTCCGATTTGAGACTTCGACCAGCTTGGACTTGAAATTGGCACTCATTCCTCCTCGTACGTTCGTCAGCCCGGAAAGGGGGCTCTGATGCGACAGGGTCCGCTTGCCGGGCGCTATCCCGCCGCCGCGACGATGGTGATCTTCGCCCTCGTGCCGTACCTGGGACTTTCGGCCGCCCTACAACCCCTCACGCCGCTCATTGGCCGGCAGTTGCACATGAGTGCGCAGACCATGAGTCTGGGTCTCGGTCTGGCGAACGCCGGCTATGCGGTCGGAACCGTCCTGGCCGTGCAATTCGCGCAGCTGCTGCCGCAGCGCCGGATGATGGTCCTCTACGCGGCGCTGCTCGTAGTTGGGTCGGTACTGGCAGCGGCGGCGCAGAATCCGGCCACGTTCATCGCCGGCCACGTTCTGCAGGGCGTCTGCACGAGCCTTCTGTTGATCGCGGCCGTTCCGCCGCTGGCGATCGGCTTCGGTCTGCCCAAGATCCGCTCGACCGCGGTGATCATGAACGTCTGCATCTTCGGCGCGGTTGCGCTCGGGCCGACACTCGGCGGCATCCAGGCCAGCGCCCACGGGTGGCGTCCGCTGTTCTGGGTCATCGCGGCCATCTCCCTCGCAGCGCTCGTCCTGTCGGTGTTGACGTTCGAGGATTCACCGCCTGCCGATCGGGACGCGCCACGAGCCCCGCTCGCGCTCGGCCTTGCCGCGTCTGGTTGTGTGGCCGCCTTCTACGGCGCCTCGCAGCTGCTCACCCACCCGTTCTTGGCGGTTCAGACATTTGTGCCGCTGGTGGGTGGGCTGGCGCTGATCGTCGCGCTGATTGTCAGCCAGTACCGCAGCCGGCGGCCGCTGCTGACGATCCGCAGCATGCTGACCAGCACGGTGCCGGTAGCGGGAATCGTCGTTGCCCTGGCGGCAGCTGCTGCCTCTGTCACCGCGACCGACCTGACCGCCACCGCGCTGGCGCCGCACTACACG
>JAFAZV010000422.1 GCA_019239445.1 Solirubrobacterales bacterium | reverse complement strand
AGCCGTCCGTCGCCCAAACGATCGATTTGAACATCTCTCTTCACTCGACGGGGGTTGGCGGGGAAAGTGTATTCCTACCGCTTAATCGCCGGTGTTGCGAGAGTGGCAGGAAATCATCCACCGGCGTGCATAAAGTCTGGTCAGTCGCACCTCCGAGCAGATCCCGCTCGAACACGAACGATGCCCAAGCTCAAGCCCGCCTACCTGATCCACGGCGACGACCACGGCCGGATCGCCGAGCGGCGCAGCCGCTTGCTCGCTCTCGCAGAAGCGCAGAGCGGTCCCCAGGCCATCCAGCTCCTCGAAGGCGACGCCGCGAGCCCCGCTGCCGTCGCCCAGGCCGTCAACGCGCTGACCTTCGCGCTCGGGCGGCGGTTCATCGTCGCCGACGGGGCCGAGCGATGGAAGGAAAAGGATCTCGAGCCGCTCCTCGCCGTGCTCGCGAACATGCCGCCCGAGACCACGGTGGCCTTCTTCGCCCGCGAGGACTCACGTGCCAAGGCGCCGCGAGCTCTCCCCGCCGCGGTGCGCAAAGCCGGCGGCGACGTCAGCGCCGAGGAGACGGTGAAGCCCTGGGAGCTGCCGAAGTGGACGATCTCGCGAGCGCGCGAGCTCGGACTCGAGCTCGACCGTGAGGCCGCCCGGGCGCTGGTCGCGGAAGTTGGCGAGCGCCAGCAGCGACTGCTGCGCGAGCTCGAGAAGCTCGCGACCGCCCATGAGCCGGACGCGCACCTGGATGCGGCGGCGATCGACGCGCTGATCGCGAGCTCGGCTGAGCGGCGGGCGTGGTCGCTGGCGGACACGCTCCTCGCCCGGGATCTGGACGGCGCCATTCACCTCTACCTGACGCTGCGCGCCCAGGGCGAGAGGTTGCCTGGGTTGCTCTATTGGATGAGCCAGCGCGTGCGCCTCGCGCATGAGGCAGCGTCGGCGCTCGAAGCCGGCGAGCCGCCGGCGAAGATCAAGCGCGGCCTGCGGATGCCCTCACGTGCGGCTGATCGCCTGATCGCTGACGCGCGGGACGCAGGAGTGGAGAATCTGCGGCACGCGATCTGCCAGATCGCCGACCTCGAACTCGGCTCGCGGGGAGGGGGGTCAAGGATCGTCTCCGAGGACACCGCCGCGCTGCTGGCGCTGCGCGAGATCGCGCTGGCGGGAACGCGCGAGCGTGTGGCTTAGGCGGCTTCGCGACGCCTGAGCTTCGACGCTCGCGACTTCTTGCGGGCGCCGTTGTTGCGATGGATCGCGCCGCGCTTGACCGCCTTGTCGATCGTCTGCACGAGCAGCCGGTGCTCGGTCTCAGCCTGCGTATCGTCGCCGGAGGCGAGCGCGCGCTCGAGGCGCCGGAAGCAGGTTTTGATCTTCGAGGTGTAGCGGCGGTTCTCGAGACGCTCGCGCTGCGCGCGCGCGATTCGCTTCTTCTGTGAGTGGATGTTGGCCATAGGCGGCGGGAGCAGAGTGCAGCGGCGGCGGATCCGCCGCCGCGCGCTCGTACTATAGCGGCCGCTCCTCGACGCTTTGCGGCGGGACCCCTCTCATGGCAGAACAGACGATCGCCACCAGTCCGAGCGCGCCGCGGCGCCGGTTGAGCGTCAACACCGCGATCTTCGCGATCGGGACCGCCGTGTCGCGCGTCGCCGGCCTCGCTCGAGAGATCGTCGCCGCGAGCTACTTCGGCACCGGCGGCCCGGCATCGGCGTTCACGATCGCCTCCCAGATCCCCAACCTGATGTCGAACCTGTTCGCACAGTCGGCGCTGTCGGCGGCGTTCGTGCCGGTGTTCACCGATCTGCTGCAACAGGGCCGAAAACGTGAGGCCTTCCGGCTCGCATCGACGCTGCTGTGGATCATCCTCGTCGCGCTCGGCGCGCTGACGGCAATCGGGATCCTCGCTGCCGGGTTGATCATGCCGCTGTTCACCGGCAGCTCGTTCAACCACGCGCTCGACGAGCTCACCGCGGGTCTGGCCCAGGTGTTGTTTCCCGTGGTGCTACTGCTCGGGATCACCGGACTGCTCGTCGGCATCCTCCAGTCCTACGACGAGTTCACGATCCCGGCGCTGGCGCCGGCGGTCTGGAACATCGTCATCCTGATCGGGCTCGTCGTCCTGCACCCCCACTTCGCGCCCGGCAAGCGTATCTACGCCTACGCGATTGCGTGGTTGATCGCCACGGTGGTGCAGCTGCTGCTGATCGCCTCGGCGATGCGGCGCATCGACTTCAGGCTGCAGCTCTCGATCGACTGGCGCGATCCTCGCGTGCGCCAGGTGTTCATGCTGATGCTGCCGGTGACGATCGGGCTCGGCATCGTGAACCTCGATCAATTACTGAACTCGACCTTCGGCACGCTCGTCTCGAAGCAGGCCCCGCGGGCGATCGACAACGCGTTCAGGATCTACATGCTGCCGCAGGGCGTCTTCAGCGTCGCCGTCGCCACGGTGCTGTTCCCGACCCTCAGCCGCCTCGCTGCCCGCGGGGAGGTGGCCGGCATGCGCCACGCGGTGGGCAACGGGATCCGACAGATCAACCTGCTGCTGATTCCGTCGGCAGCGGTGATGATGGTCCTGGCGACGCCCATCACCCGTCTCGTGTTCCAGCGCGGCGAGTTCGGCGCCTACTCGACCCACCTGGTCTCGATCGCGCTGTTCTGGTTCGCTTTCAGCCTTCCCTTCGGCGGCGTCAATCTGCTGCTGACGCGTACGTTCTTCGCCGTGCAGCGGCCGTGGATCCCGACCGGCCTGGCGGCGCTGAACATGGTCGTCGACATCATCGTGAGCGTTGCGCTGTACAAGCCGCTCGGGATCGCGGGCCTGGTGATCGGCACCGCCGCCGCCAACGTGGTGATGGCCGCACTTCAGTACCGGCGGTTGAGGGCGGGGTTCAACGGTCAGCTCGAAGGCGCGCACACGGTCATGATCACCGTTCGCATCCTCGTCGGCTCGGTGCTGCTGGGCGGGATTTCCTGGGTTCTGTGGAAAGCCCTCGATTCGCTGCTCGGCCGGTCGCTGCCGGCGCAGATCGTTTCGGTCGGCGTGTCGATTGGCGTTGGCGTTCTCGTCTACGCCCGCGCGGCGCTGGCGATGCGGATCCCCGAGGCCCGCCAGATCGAGACGCTGGTGCTCGGCCGCCTCCGCGGCACGGCGTAGCTCCCGTCCGCAAACGGAGGTAGGCTTTTGCCTGTGCCGAATGATGTCGGCTTCTACGACCGGCACTTCACCGATCCGCGGCGGGAGCGCGCGTTTTTGAGCGCGCTCGGGTTCACCACCGCATTCGGGGTCGCGCGCGGGATCACCCATGCCATCCGGGCCGGGATCGGGCCGTTCGGCAACATCAGCGCTGGCGGACGCCACATCCATCACTCGACCTTCGGCATCATCGGCCTGCTCTGCTGCGGCTATGTGTGGACCTATCGGGTCGGCATCGGACCGCACCCGGGTCGCCGGTGGCCCTCGCGGGTCACGGCCGCCACCTACGGGGTCGCCTCGGCGCTCACTCTGGACGAGTTCGCGCTGTGGCTCGACCTCAAGGATGACTATTGGGACAAGCAGGGGCGCAAGTCGATCGACGCGGTGGCGCTGTTCGGCGGCCTGCTCAGCGTCGGCGTCGCGGGCCGTAGCGTGCTGAACGAGCTCGGCCTGCTCCCCAAAGCGCTCGAGCGGTTCGTCTGAGAAGGTCCCGCCAGCGGCCCCGCATAGCGCCGCCATGGGCATCGAGACGCTGAACGCCGGAGCATCGGCGCGCGGCGCCGCCAATACCCTAGAGAGGGCATGGCTGATCAGGCGCACATCCGGAACTTCTCGATCATCGCTCACATCGACCACGGCAAGTCGACGCTGGCGGATCGGATCCTCGAGCTCACCCATACCGTTGACCCGCGCGCGATGCGCGCGCAGCTGCTCGACTCGATGGACCTCGAGCGCGAGCGGGGAATCACGATCAAGGCGCAGGCCGTGCGTGTCTTCTACGAGTCACAGCGCGACGGACAGACGTATCAGCTCCACTTGATCGATACGCCCGGACACGTCGACTTCACCTACGAGGTCTCGCGCTCCCTCGCCGCCTGCGAGGGCGCGCTGCTCGTCGTCGACGCCTCGCAAGGGGTTGAAGCGCAGACGGTCGCGAACACGTATCTGGCGATCGACTCCGGTCTCGAGCTGATCCCGTGCCTGAACAAGGTCGATCTTCCGGGCGCCGAGCCGGAGCGGGTGGCGCACGAGGTCGCGGACCTGCTCGGTGAACCGGCGTCTGAGGTCCGGCGGATCAGCGCGAAGACCGGTGAGGGGGTAACCGATGTCCTGGATGAGCTGATCGCACGCATCCCCGCGCCCGGCGGGGATCCGGAGGCCCCGCCGCGGGCGCTCATCTTCGACTCCGAGTTCGACCAGTACCGCGGCGTCATCGCCTACATCCGGGTGGTGGACGGAACGTTCACGAAGGGTGAAGCGATCCGTGCCATGCAGGCGGGCACCCAAGCCGACATCGACGACATCGGCTTCTTCACGCCTCAAATGACCTCGACCGGCGCCCTGCACGCCGGCGAAGTCGGGTTCCTGATCACCGGCGTCAAGGACGTGACCCGGCTGCGGGTCGGAGATACGCTCACCGCGCGAGCGCGACCCGCCACCGAGCCCCTGCCGGGCTACCGCGAGGTCAAGCCGATGGTGTTCTGTGGGCTTTTCCCGATCGACTCCGACGAGTACCCGGATCTGCGGGACGCGCTCGAGAAGCTGAGTCTCAACGACGCGGCGCTGTCTTGGGAGCCGGAGACGAGCGACGCGCTCGGGTTCGGCTTTCGCTGTGGCTTTCTCGGCCTGCTGCACATGGACATCGTGCGGGAGCGGCTCGAGCGCGAGTACGACCTCGAGCTGCTGGCGACGATGCCGAGCGTCGAGTACGAAGTGACGCTGATGGATGGAAGCACCGTGCCCGTGCACTCGCCGACCGAAATGCCGGATCCCGGCCAGATCGCGCACGTCCGGGAGCCCTACATCCGCGCCACGATCCTCGCTCCGAAGGAGTACGTGGGACCGATCATGGAGCTGTGCCAGGATCGGCGCGGCGACCACGCCGGTCTGCACTACCTCTCGGCCGAGCGCGTCCAGATCACCTATGACCTCCCGCTGGCCGAGATCGTGCTCGACTTCTTCGACCAGCTCAAGTCGCGTACGCGCGGCTACGCCTCGCTCGACTACGAGCTGATCGGCCTGCGTGAATCCGACCTGGTCAAGCTCGACATCCTGCTGGCCGGAGACCCTGTGGACGCGCTGTCGATGCTCGTGCACCGCGCCAAGGCCTACGACGCCGGCCGCACGCTGACCGAGAAACTGCGCAAGACGATTCCGCGCCAGCAGTACGACGTACCGATTCAGGCGGCAATCGGCTCGCGCATTGTGGCGCGAGAGACGATCAAGGCCTATCGCAAGGACGTGATCGCCAAGTGCTACGGCGGCGACATCACCCGCAAGCGCAAGCTGCTCGAGCAGCAGAAGCGGGGAAAGCAACGGATGAAGCAGGTGG
>JAFAZV010000149.1 GCA_019239445.1 Solirubrobacterales bacterium | reverse complement strand
CACGATCGAACTGCGCGAAGCACTTCGGGCGCTGACTGCAGCCCACAACCATCTCAGCGCCGACGTCGAAAGCGCGACGGAGACGGCAAACCGGTGGTCGGCTCGCGCTCAGCTCGTCCCGCGCCTCACAGCCACCGGCGCCTCGCTACTCGAGCCGCAACAGAGCGGAGTTGACGGCGCGCTCGGGCGCATCATGGTCGGTGTTCACGCCGCTATCGCCGACGGGACCTGGCCGCGACTGAAGGCATGCGAGCGCGACTCGTGCCGCTGGGCGTTCTATGACCACTCCAAGAACCAGTCCGGGCGTTGGTGCCAGAGCTCAGTCTGCGGCACGCGGGAGCGCAGCCGCCGGGCCTACCGGCGCCGGCGGCGCGCGCAGGCCCAGTCCGAGCCGTCAAGCGAGTGACTCCCTGGAGGTGACTTTGGCCCTAAGCCGCGTCGCGCGGCTCGAGGGCGAGCTTCGCGTCTGGTCCGCCGCGGTCGATCGATGTCCTGCGAACCGCGACCTCAATCGCCGTGGCGGCGTTGATATCCACGGTGTCCGCGATGTTGGGGGCATAGCCGCCGGCGAGAACGACGCAGACCGGCAGCCCAGCGCCTCGAAGAGCGTCGAGAACGAGCGCGTCGCGGCGGCGTAAACCTGCTTTCGTGAGCCCGAGCGTGCCGAGGCGATCGCCTTCCCACGGGTCGGCGCCGGCCAGGTAGAAGGCGATGTCGTAACCGTCGCGTGTAAGGGCCGTGGCCAATGCGGATTCGAGCGCGGCGCAGTATTCCGTATCGCTGGTCGCGCGCGGCAGGTCCACGTCAAGGTCAGACGGGATGCGCTTGAACGGGTAGTTGCGGGCGCCGTGCACCGAGAGAGTGAACGCGTGCGGGTCGGGGCGGAGGAGCTGCGCCGTGCCGTCGCCCTGATGCACGTCGCAGTCGACGACCAGCACGCGTTGAGCTAGGCGCGCTTCTCTCAGGCGACTCGTCGCCAGCGCGACATCGTTGAAGAGACAGTAGCCGCGAGCGAAGTCGCGCCCGGCGTGATGGGTTCCTCCGCCGAGGTTCATCGCCACGCCTACTTGGAAGGCCGCGTAGGCGGCCTGGACGGTGCCGCTCGCGCTACGTCGAGCGCGCTCGACAAGCTGCGGTGACCACGGCAGGCCAAGTCCTCGTTGCTCGCGTACGCTGAGCTGCCCGCGACGAATGCGGCCCATCAGCGCAACGTCATGCACCTTGATGAGCTCCGACCAACGCACTGGCTCGGCCTCGATGAAGTCGCCTGGACCGCACACACCCTCCGCGATCAGCCGTTCACGCAGCAGCCCGTACTTGGACTGGGGATACGTGTGTCGCGGTGGTAGCGGGAACGGCCAGCGATCGTGGGCCCAAACCCTCATGCCGGACGCAGCGTTATGCGTGCGCCACCACTTCCCGTACCTCGACGCTTTGAAGCGTCGCTGTTGGCTCTGAGACTGCAGATCTGAGCTGCTCAGCCGCGGCGCTGGCGGTGTCTTCGGAGTCGAACACGACGACTGACAGCCCGGCGTCACCCTTTCGTGTCCAGATTCCGGTCACGAACCCGGAGGCCCCGGACATCTGCGGCACGACCTCATCGCGCAGCGCGGCCAGGTCCGCCTGCGGCTCGTTGATCACGAGGTTGACTACGACGGCATGCACTTCTATCCCTCCTCACCTGAGATTCGGTCGAGCGACTCTATCCCGCGGGCGTTCAGCCGCGCCGGATTCGGCGCGAGCTGATCTCGGCGGCTCGGGAGAGGTCGCGCTTGCGCGGGTCAAGCGCTGCCGCCAGCGCTCGAAGCCTCGTGCGAGCTCCGGGCAGTCCGCCGCCATGAGGCGGTCGATGTGGTCGTCGATGTAGCGCTCGTAGAGGGGCGGGAGGTGATCGCGCAGCAGCGATGCAGCGGCCGCGTTATCAGTGGGGGGAGCGTTCCGCCACCGCAGCGCCGCAGCCACCAGTTCGCCGCCGGGCGCGTCCTCGAAGGCGATGTACCAGGCGCTGGCTTCGTGGTTGGTGGCAACGAGACCGGTGGCGGCGGTGAACATGAAGCGAACCGGAAACAGCACGAGCTTCGTGACCGCGCGGACACCGCGTGCCAGCAGCAGCTCCGGGTTACTGAGCGCTTCGGCTGCATCCTCGCGTGCCGGCTGGAGCGACCCGAGCCCGGCATCCGCGGGCCGCCGCGCGGTGCGTTGACCCGCGAGGAACTCGAGCGCGAACCGTGCGCCGCTGATCAGCAGCTCGTCGGCGTCCGGGCGAGGCAGCTCGCGGCGATCATCGACGCCTTCCAGCAGCCGGCCGTGGTCAATCAGATCGAGCCGATCCAGCGGCGGGAAGCGGCCACCGTCTCGCTGGCCGCGCAATGACGCCGGCGTGCCCCAGAACACCGACAGGCGCTCAGCGAGCATCGCATCGCTCGTCTTAACCGCGTCGGCAACGCTGCGAACCATCTCTGCGTCACCGAGCTGAAGAGGATCCGCGATGACCAGTCCCAGGTCGATGTCGCTCACCAGCGGAGCGAACCCACCATGGGCCAGACTGCCGAGCGCATAGGCTGCGAGGAAGCGCTCGCCCAACGTGGCGCGATACGCGGACACCGCATCGCGAAGGATCGCCTCGGCGTCCATCGCAGCAAAGGATCTCAGGCCGGACGAGCGTGGCGCTCAATGTCCCGCGCCGTGGCGTGGCAGACTTAGTCGGCGTGCGGGGTCGGCGCCAGCACCAGTGCTTGTGAGGAGCGCAACCGTGGATCTGCGCCGGCCGGCAATCGGCTTCGCAGCCATCTGCCTCGGCTACTTCGCGATCATCTTGGACGGCAGCGTGCTGAACGTGGCCGTGCCGGCGATTCGCGCAGACCTCCACAGCTCTCTCGCCAGCGCTCAGTGGGTGCTGAATGCTTACACGCTGACGCTTGCCGGCCTGTTGCTGACCGCGGGCGCGCTGGGCGATCGCATCGGCTTGCGACGGATGTTTCTGTTCGGCGTGATCGTCTTCACCGCGGCGTCGGCGGCGTGCGCCGCGGCGCCGACGATCCTCGTGTTGGTCGTGGCGCGCATCGTGCAGGGCCTGGGTGCGGCGGCGCTGTTGCCGGCGACGCTCGCGCTGATCCCGTACCTGTTCCGAGATCCTGACGGCCGAGCTCGCGCGGCGGTGGTGTGGGTCGGGATCGGCGCCGGCGCGGTGGCCGTCGGCCCGTTGGTGGGTGGTCTGCTGATCGACGCCTTCGGATGGCGCAGCGTGTTCCTAATCAACCTGCCGATCGGGGTCGTGAGCGCGCTCCTGGCGCGGATGAGCATCGCCGAGACGCCGCGCCACCCGCGAGGCGTCGATCGGTTTGGCCAAGCCACGGCCATCGTGTCGATGGCCCTCGTCACGGCAGCGGTCATCCACGGCGGGGAGTCGGGGTGGGGATCGGCACTCACGATCGGCATGTTCCTCGCGGGCCTACTCGTCGGGATCGCGTTCTGGCAGGGCGAGCAACGGATACGCGAACCGATGCTGCCACCTACGTTCTTCGCCAATCGCGCGCGCACGGTTGCCGTGACCTCCGCGGCGCTGATGGGCTTTCTGTTCTACGGAACGCTGTTCATGATGTCGCTCTACTTCCAGGAGGTGCGCGACTGGAGCCCGGGGTCGACGGGTGTCGCCCTGCTCCCGCTGACGGTGGGAACGTTGGCCGGCCCGTTTCTGCTTTACCGGCGGCTGTCGCGCCGGTTTGGCCATCCCGTGCTGCTGGTAGCCGGATTCGCCTGTTGCGCGCTCGGCGTGGCGGTGCTCGCTCCTACCGATGCCCGTACCGCGTACGTGTTCATCGCCCTTGGGCTGCTCCTGGTCGGGCTAGCAAGCACCGTGTCGTTCTCCGCGCTCACGTCGCTGCTGCTCGGCAGCGTCTCGGCGGAGCAGTCAGGGCTTGGCTCCGGCGTTCAGAACACGACGCGCCAGGCCGGCGCGCTGATGTCGGTTTCGATCCTAGGCGCTGTGCTCAATGCAGATTCGATCGCTTCGCGGCTCCCGGCGGCATTCGCCGTGCTGGGGATCGTGGTCGTGCTCGCCATCGCGATCTCCTCCCTGTCGCTCGGCGGTCGCCAGCGTACGCGCCCGTCGAGCGCGCAAGCGCCTATGACGCCAGGCGCGCCTGAACCACGGTGAAGGCGATCGTCTGCGTCCACCACGACGGACGTAGTCGATCCGTCAGGGCGCCCGGAGGTCAAGCGTACGGAGGCGCTGTGCGCCGCCGCTGGCGGAGACAAGGGAAAGTGCCTCGGCTGGGCCGTCGCAGCCGAGGCGGGCGCCTTCGGTGTCCGCAAACGCACGGATCGCGCGGCGCATGGGCTGCTCTCCGCCGAACTGAAAGCCGAGTTGAGTCGCGTAGGCGGCGCAGGCGTCGAGTTTGCGCTCGAGCTCGGCCTCGCTCAGGCCGACGGGCCGCTCGCTCAGGCTGACGCGCAGCTCGTTGGCTACGTGCGCAGGGTCCGCGTCGCGTAGCACATAGGGCACGTCACGCCATCGTTCGGTGGTGACGCCGAGGCGATCGAGCGCTTCGATGACGACCAGGTGATCTACATGAGCGCCGACGCCGAGCGGGCAGAGGACACGATCGGGCGTCATCTGCTCGAGCAATCGGCCGAGCGCCTCAGCGACGGCTGTGGACGCCGAGTCGTCCGACCGGGGTCCAGCGAACAGCTCTCTGGCGGAGTCGTAGCCGCGGTGCGGCGCCTCGGGGAGGCCGAGGTGCAGGGGCGACTCGAAGCTGAGGCGCTCGGCGGCGAGCTGGTCCTCGCGGCGGCGCACGGCCATGTAGTCCACCTCCGATCCGAGGTCCTTATCGAGCTGGCAGGCGAGCGCGAAGCCTGTCGGCGACAGCACCGAACGTGTGAACACGGTGGCGAGGAGGACTTGCTCTCCGCCTGCCGCAGCCTGGGCAAGCGTGCCGCCGATCGAGAACACGGCGTCGTCGAGGTGGGGTGAAATGGCGAGGATCATGGCGAACCGCGCGAGGCTCAGAGCAGGTGCGGCTCGGCGCGGAAGCGGCAGGGTGGACGCGCGGCAGGCAAGCTCCAGCTGCCGTCGGCCGGGGTTTCGAGCGCCCGGCGGTAGGCGTCTTCGATCAGACCGGCGACGCGCGACCAGCTGTACGTGCGGCGCACCTCGGCCAGCGCCGCTGCCGCGAGCCGCCGGCGAAGCTCGGGCTCATGCAGCAGGCGGGCGATGGCGGCGGCGAGCGCATCGACGTCCCCCGGGTCGATCAGCAATGCGTTCTCCTCGTGGCGGAGGCAGTCGACCACCCCGACCGAGCGGCAGGAGATGATCGCCATGCCAGCGGCCATGGCCTCGAGGATCGTGTTCGAGAAACCCTCGGCGTAGGTGGGGGAGACGAAGATGCCGCCGCGGGCGAGCACGGACGGCGCGTCGTCATAGCCGACGTAGCCGAGTACGTGGATGCGCTCGGAGGCGTGGGCGCGGACCGCCTCGAGGTCCGGCCCGACACCCGAGACAACCAGCCGCGCGCCGGGTACGCGCTCGACCGCGGCGAGCAGGTCGAGCACACCCTTGCGACGATCGACGCGGCCGTGGTAGACGAGCAGTCCGTCATCGCGTCCCTCGGCTGGCGGGGCGAAGCGGACGGGATCGACGGCCCCCGGGACGAGCGTAAAGCGCTCAGGCGGAACACCCAGCCGTTGTACGACCTCGTCGCGGAAAGAGCTCGAGCCAATCAGGAGCTCGCCCGCGTGCTCGCAGACGACGCGCATCGCCGCAAAGTGCAGCTCGCAACACGAGCCCACCCAATGCCCATCTCCGCCCTGAATCGAGACCACGCTCGGGGCGCCGAACCGGCGGGCGGCCTCGAGCCCCGCGAGACCCGTGGGATAGCCGTACTGGGCGTGCACGACGTCGAAGCTGCCGTGGGTCTGATGCTCGTCGCAGGCCACGCTGACGATCTCGTCGATGTCGCGTTCGAAGTCACCGCCGGCCTGCTCGCCTCGCGCCTCGAGGCCGATCACGCGCACGCCGGGAACCGGCGGCGGCGGGCCGCCTCCATACACGGCTCGGCCGGCAGGGTCGCCGCGGAACTGAGAAATCATCGTCACGTCGTGGCCAGCTCGGCTGAGCTCACGCAACAGGTTGGCCGCGTACACGCTCATGCCGGAGATGGCGGGAAAGAACCGCCGCGAGATGAACAGCACCCTCATCGGAGGGTGGCGGCGGCGGGAGAACGATCGCGATCGGGGAGCGCGGCGCCCCACCCGGCCTCCCGCAGCGCGGCCAGCGCCGTGGGCACCATCTCCGGGGCGCGATGAGAATCGCGCGAGAGCTCGACGCACACGAGCCCGCGCCAACTGATCGCTTCGAGTGCACCCAGCGTCGCGGGCAGATTGAGGTCGCCGTCGCCGAAGGGGAGGTGGACGTGCTCGCCGCGGCGCATGTCCTCGACCGTGACCGTGGTCAGCTCGTGCGCGTGGGCAGCGATGACTTCGGCGGGTTCGCCCTCGCCCGTGACCAGCAGGTGGCCGACGTCGAGCGCGAGCCCGAGCGTCTCGCCGACCAAGGCACGTGCTCGCCACCAGTCGGTCAACGTCTGCACGAGCATCCCCGGCTCGGGCTCGAGTGCAGCGCGCACGCCGCATTGCCGGGCGTAAGCCGCCACCTCGGCTGCGCCCTCGGCGAGGCGCGCCCAGGCCCAGTCCGGTTGCACCCCGCGCGGCACGCCGGCCCAGAAAGACACCGCCTCTGACTCGAGCACGGCGGCGGCGTCGACGGCGCGGCGCAGGAACTCGCCTCGGCGTCCGCGACCGGATGCACTGATCAAGGTGGGCTCGTGCTTGACCCAAGGGTCGAGCAGGAAGCGCGCGCCCGTCTCGATCACCGACGCGAGCCCCAGCCGGCGGAGGCGATCGCGCACGCAACGAGCCCGCCCCTCCAAGTCCGGCGCGAGCGGATCGAGATGGTGGATGTCGAGCGTGAGCGCGACGCCGTCGTAGCCCGCGCGCGCCACCAGCTCCAGCGCGTGCTCGAGGCGATGGTTCTGCAGGCCGTTGGTGTTATAGGCGTAGCGCAGCGTCATGCCGGCGTCCCGAGCAGCGCGACGGCGTGGCGCGCCGGCTCGCGGTAGAGGGCGTAGAGCCCGCTCAACGCGTCGTCCAAGCCGTCCGGATCGAGCCACGCGGATTGCTCATCCGGCAGCGGCACGGCGAGCGCGCCGCGCGGCGCGTCGCCGAAGCCGACCCACTCGACGCCTCGTCGCTGCAGGCGCTCCAGGTTGCGCCGGCCGATGCGGCGATAGCTCATCGTCTCGACCTCGAGGCCAGGGACGATCACGCGCGCGACGTAGGCGTCAGCGCCAGGAGGTGAGAGATCGATCCAGAAGGCGTCGAGATCCTGCGCGCTCAGCAGATGCACTACTGCGCGCAGCCGCTCGGCCACGTCGCCCGAGGACTCGAGCACCGGCAGCTCGTCGAACCCGATGCGCGTACGCACCGCCAGGACAGGGTCCGCGATGAGCTCGCGGAGCTCTGCCTCGGATAGCGCCAGCCAGTCGAGCGTGGCCTGGAGCGCGCGCTCCTCTTCACGCGGCGGCGCCCAGGTGCGAACCTGGCTCAGGTAAGACTCCGGCACAACGCCGTCGAGCGCCTCGAGCGGCGCGTGCGAGAACGGCTTGCGCACGCGGGAGGAGCAGAACTCGAGCACGGCCTTGCGGATCGCGCGTTCCGGGTCGGGATCGCAGGCCTCGCCGCACGCGGTGACTCCGAGGGGCTCCGGGGCGCCGCCGTCGGGTTCACATCCCACGGCGTGCACGACAGCGATCCCGCGGTCGCACTCGGCCGCCTTGACGACCACCTCGATGCCCCGTGCGCGCAGCCAGTCCGCCGCCCCCCGGTCATCGACGGCGACGCCGCGGTCCATCGCGCGGTGAGCGACCGAGTTGCCATCGCGCTGAAGCAGCTCGAGCAGCGCGTGCAGAAGCGCGCGCTCGCGGGTGTCTCCGGCGCCGAGGCCGTTCGTGATCGGCGTGATCAGCGGCCGGTAGCCGGATGGCAGCTCCGCCGGCTCCTGGGCCACCCACTCGAGCGGCACCAGTCGCTCAGCGCCGTCGCGGAGGCGGCGCGCCGGCGTCCACGCGAGTCGCCGTCGGCGGGCATCGATCGTTCCGGCGTCGGGAATCAAAGCCACGGGGTCGAGCGCGGCGTCGCCTCCAAGATCCTCGTAGCTGCCCTGGACGCTCGGCAGATGCTCGATCGCGAGCCGGCAGCCGTAGCCCTCGAGCGCTTCGCCAAGAGCGGAGATCCGCGCCTCCTCAGCGGTCGCTCCGTAGCCGGTGCCGTTGCTGACCTGCCGCCCGCAGGCGTCGTACACAAGGGTCGCGCAGACCGGCACGCCGATGCGGTCGAGGGCGTCGATCCGAAACTCGCTCGTGCGGCCGCCGAGCGCGGCCAGGTACGCCTCGGCCGCACTCACCGCCGGCTCCCGCGCGCGACGCTTCCGAGGCTCGCCTTCATCGCTGAAGCTCCGGCACGAGGTCGGCGAGATCCACCGGATCGGCTGAGGGGCGGCCGGCGAGGAACCGGTCGATCAGCGCCAGCGCCTCGTCGCGTCCGACGTTGCTCGGATACTCGAACGGACTCCAGGTCCGGGAGAAGTCGAGCTGGGCGAAGACGGCGCGGTAGCGCCGTAGTTCGCCGCGGGTAAGGGGAATGCCGCGCACGAAGGCCTTGTGGGCGGAGACGGCCAGGGCGCGGCGGGGATCGTGCGAGTCGAGCTCGAACTTGAGAGCGTCTCCGCACAGGAGCAGCGCTCGCTCAGAGTCGTGCAGCACGGTATGGCCCGCGAAATGACCGCCGGTCAGCCACAGCGTGATGCCCGGCAGCACTTCGAGCTCCTCGTCCCACGGCCAGGTGACCCGGACGGCGGCACTCCAACGCAGATCCGCGGGGTGAAGCGCTAATTCGGCGCTCGGAAAGGCGTCCTGGAGCGCGTGAATCGCGCCGTAGGCGTGTGGATGGGATCCGGCGATGACCGCCAGCCCGCCGAGCGAGCGCAACTGGTCCAGCGCGCGGGCATCCCAGACTGCCGGGCCGTCAAAAGCGACGTTGCCAGCAGTCGTCTGAAGCACGTATCCGCTCGGCCCGATCCCGGGCGCCGGCTGGTTCCAGAATCGCCATACCCCCGGCTCGAGCTCGGCCCAGCGGGTCGGGAAGCGCTGCTCGGCCTGCTCGGCGCCGATCAGTTCGAACCCGGTGGGGGGCGGGACGTGGCGGGCATCGAGGCACAACGGGCAATCCGGGGGCGGAGCGGAGCGACGCTGCCAGAAGCCGCAATTCAGGCACAGCCATGGGGGCAGCGTGAGCGCCGGCAGGAACGGATCGAGTCCAGGGCTCAAACCAGGGCTCCCGCGTCACGGAGAGCGTCGAGCACGGGCTCGAGCACCGCGATCACCGCAAGGTCGCGCTCGTCGTCGGCCGCCTGCCCGGCGAGGAACGCGTCGATCTGCGCCGCGAACGGGTCGAGCGTCTCATCGAAGCTCACCGCCCGGCGCTGACCGTCGCGGGCCTGAAACAGCTCGAGCCGGCCGCCGGCGTCCTGGCCCATGGTGTCGGTCGCTCGGGCCATCCCGTCCGTGCCGATCAGCTCGAGCACGCGTCGCGGGAGCGTCTCGGCGTGGTGGTAGGCGACCTGAACCGAGGCGATCAGCTCGCCGTCGTACGCGACCGCCAGTACGCCGCCGTCCTCGACCGGGTGCTCGTGCAGCACGGCGCGCTGGGGAAGCGCGACCGCCCGCTCGGGAAGCGTGTCGCACAGCCAGCCGATCAGGTCGATGCCGTGGGGGGCCAGGTCGGCCACGGCGCCCCCGCCGGCGCGCTCGGGATCGAAGTGCCAGTCGGCGTCGTTCCACCAGGCCGGGGCGGTGCAGGCATAGAGAACGCGAGCTTGCGTGACCTGGCCGAGCGTTCCAGCGCGCACGAGGTTGCGCAGGCGGCGGTGGGCCGGGTGGTGGCGCTGGTTGTGGGCGGTCGCGTAGCGCACGCCAGCGATGCGGCAGGCCTCCACCATCTCGCGGGCGGCGGCCAGGCTCAGCGCCATCGGCTTCTCGCAGAGAACGTCGCGCGAAGCGGCGGCGCATGCCAGGACGGTGTCGTGATGCGCGTGATTTGGCGTCGCCACGTACACCGCCTCGCAGGCGCGGAGCAGCTCGCCGAGGTCAGGACCGGCAGGGCCCGACGGCCCTAGGGCGCGGGCACGTCCGGCGTCGGGGTCGCAGGCTGCGCTCAGCTCGTGGCCGGCGGCGCGCAGCGCCGGCACGAAGAACTCACGCGCCACCCAGCCGCAGCCGACCACACCCCAGCGCGTCACCACGCCTCCGGCAGGTCGAGCAGCACGCGCCGGCGATACAGCTCATCCTCGCCCGCTGAGCGGTCGACACCGCGCAGGTGGCTCGAGAGCGCTTCGTACTCCTCGCGATAGCGCTCCGAGGGCCAGCGGAGCTCGAGCGAATCCGGGTCGAGCAGCGGGTTGAGGCGCAAGCGGGCACGCGGCCGCGCACGCGTCAGACTAGGGCCGCGTCGCTGCTCCGGCGGCCACGCCAGTGCGATCGCCGCGGCGCAATCGAGGTTCTCGCCGGGACGCGGAGCGTGAGCTTCGCGCGCCGCGCCGGCGAGCTCGGCGTCGTCATACATGACAGCTCCAGGCAGCAGCTCGGCGTACGCGGCGGGCGCCAGCGGGCTGCCTGCCGAGAGGTTCGCGACCAGCCGGTTGTGCGCGTGACCAATCAGCACGCACCGCGCGATGCGCCGCAGCTCGGCCACGGCGAGGAGCTTGTCCGGCAGGTAGTGCAACGCGTCGTGGCAGAACGCGACGTCGTAGCCGCCTGCCTGAAGCGGAAACGGGTAGCGGGCGTCGAAGCAGACGAGGTGGGCTTCCGGGACGAGGAAGCGACGAGCCAGCCACAGCTTCGAGAACACGACGTCGCCGCCGCCGACCTCGACCCCACGCAGGTGAAGCTCGCGGAGGAAGTGGCCGACGCCGCAACCGAGCTCGAACAGCGGTCCGTGCGCCTCGCCGTGGCGCTCCAGCAGCGCCAGCCCGCTGAGGAAGGTCGGATCCGACCAGCGGTACGCGAAGTAGTCCCCGACCGGGCCATAGCCGAGCGCGTCCATGGCGGCACGCAGGCTCGCGGTCTCGAGCGCTCGTGCCCGCCCGCGCTGGTCAGGGAGGGCAAACGGCCACCAATCGTCCTGATCGCCCAGCAGCTCGATCAGCGCGCTGCGCTCATCGCCGGCCTCGAGGTGGGCGAGCGCGCGATCGGCGAGAGCCTCACGGCCGCGGCGCAGGAAAGGGATGCCGGCGACCACGGGCCAGCGTCGCCCCCAGCGGTCGACGTACATCGCGCCATCGGGCTCGAGCAGTCCGGACGACGACGGCTGGCTTGAAGCGCTTGGCGTCACCGCAGCCCCGCCGCGTCGAGGACCTGCAGGCCCAGCTCCTGCAGCGGCCCCGCGTGGACGATCTCGTACTCGTCCACGGCTACTTGGAGGCTGAAGGACGCCTGACGCTCGTAGCGTCGTAGGTGGAGCACGCGGTCGAGCACATCCGCGGCTTGGAACGCGTGAGCGCTCACGCCTTCATCTGCCTCGACCAGCGTGAGAGCCGCCGTAACGCGTGCGGCGAGCTGTTCCGGAAGCT
>JAFAZV010000142.1 GCA_019239445.1 Solirubrobacterales bacterium | reverse complement strand
CCGAGTCCCGCGGCGACGTCGAGCGCGCGCTCCCAGGACACCTGGCGCAGCTCGTCGCCCTCGCGCACCAGCGGCGCGGTGATCCGCTCATCAACGTGAATCGCCTGATACGCGAAGCGGCCCTTGTCGCACAGCCAGCCGTCGTCGACCTCGTCGTTCTCGCGAGCGAGCACGCGCATCACCTTCTCGTCGCGCACGGTGAACTGGACGTTGCACTGCGATGGGCAAAGCGTGCAGATGCCGCCGGCGCCCTCGATGTCCCACGGGCGGGCGCGGAAGCGGTAGGGCTGCGAGGTCAGCGCGCCGACGGGGCAGAGCTCGACGATGTTGCCGCTGAACGGCGCCACGTACGGGTGCCCGTCGTAGGTGGAGACGAATGTGGACGCGCCGCGCTCGGCGAAGATCAGCTGGTAGTCCTCGGCGACCTCCTGTGAGAAGCGCACGCAGCGGTAGCAGAGGATGCAGCGTTCGCGGTCGATCGCGATCAGCGGGCTCAAGGCGAGCGGCTTCTGGAAGTGGCGCTTGGGCTCGATGAACCGCGAACGCCCGAGCCCCCAGCCAAAGGTGATGTCCTGCAGCGGGCACTCGCCCCCCTTATCGCACACGGGGCAATCGAGCGGGTGGTTGACGAGCAGGAACTCGACCACCGCGTTCTGCGCGTGGCGTACGCGTTCGGTGTGCGTGTTGACGACCATGCCGTCCTTGACCGGCGTCGAGCAGGAGGTCTGCAGCTTCGGGATGCCCTCGATCTCGACCAGACACATGCGGCAGGCCCCGACCGGGTTGCCGAGCTTCGGCTCGTAGCAGAAGTACGGGATCTCAACGTCGCCCTGCTTGGCCGCGTCGACGAGCATCGCGCCCTCGACGGCCTGTACCTCGCGGCCGTCGATCGTCAGCTGGATGATCTTCTGTTCCGGTCGAGGCACGTACTAATGCACCGGGAGCGGGCCGGCTTGCTCGTCGGCGACGCCGATCGGGATCACATCCTCCAGTGCGCCCGCCCCGGCGCGCTCGCGGGCGGCTTCGATCTCCGCCTCGAGCTCGTCCCTGAACTTCTCGACCATCGAACCGATCGGCATCGCCATCGCGTCCCCCAACACGCACAGGCAGTTGCCGATGATCTGCTCCTGGACCGAGGCCATGATGTCGAGGTCCATCGGCGTGGCCTCACCGGAGGAGATCCGCTCGAGCATCTTGACCGTCCAGTTCGTCCCCTCGCGGCACGGGACACACTTGCCGCAGGATTCGTGCGCATAGAACTTGGCCACCTTCTTGGCCACCTCCAGCACCGTGTGCGAGTCGTCGACGACGATGATCGCGCCCGAGCCGAGCATCGAGCCGGCTTTGGCCATCGAGTCGAAGTCGTAGGGGATGTCGAGGTCGTCCTTGGTCAGCACAGGCGCGCTCGAGCCGCCGGGAAACCAGAACTTGACCTCGCGACCCTCGGGGGGTCCACCGGCGAGGCCGTAGATGATCTCGCGGGATGGGACGCCGAGCTCGATCTCATAGTTGCCCGGCCGCTGCACGTCACCGGAGACGGACACGAGCTTGGTCCCGGTCGAGCCCTGGGCGCCGAGCTTCGCGTAGTCCTCGCCGCCCATGCGGATGATCGTGGGGACGGTGGCCAGCGTCTCGACGTTGTTGATCAGGGTCGGACCGTGGTACAGGCCCTCGATGGCCGGGAACGGTGGCTTGAGCCGCGGGTTGCCGCGCTTGCCCTCGAGCGAGTCGAGCATGCCCGTCTCCTCGCCGCAGATGTAGGCGCCGGCGCCACGGTGCAGGACGAGGCTGAACGTGTGCGCGCTGCCGAGCACGCGCTCGCCGATGTAGCCGGCCTCGAGGGCTTCCGCGATCGCGGCCTCGAGAATGTCGGCTTGGAGCTCGTACTCGCCCCGGATGTAGATGAACGCTCGGTTGATCTCGGCCGCGTACGTGGCGATCGCGATCCCCTCGACCAGCATGTGCGGGTTCTTCTGCATGATCTCGCGGTCCTTGAACGTCCCCGGCTCTGACTCGTCCGCGTTGCAGACCAGGTACTTGTCCATGTGCCCGTGGGGCAGGAACGACGCCTTCTTGCCCATCTGAAAGCCGGCGCCGCCACGCCCGCGGATCTCCGAGGCGCTGATGTTGCTCAAGACCTCTTCGGGTGTCATCGCCAGCGCCTTGCGCAGGGCCTGGTAGCCGCCGCGGCGCTCATAGACCTCGAGCGTGTTCAGTCGCGGCTCGTCGATGCCTTCGAACAGCAGCTTCACTCGCCGGCCTCCTCGGTGGGGATCTCAATGGCTGCGGAGCCCCCCGGGCGATCGGTCGTGTCGCCGTGTTCGCCGAGCCCTGCCGTGTCGGCGCGCGGGACGTCCGCCCCGGGCGGGCTGAACTCGCCTGCCTCGGTGGCCACCTCGGGGTCGGCGCAGCGGCGGTAGCGCAATTGCTTGTGCTCGAGCACCGTGTGTCCCGCCTTCAGATCCTCGACGATCCGCCCGGCGTCGTCGAAGTCGAGCGGTCCGACGTATTCGCCGTTGACCGACGCCATCGGAGCGATGTCACAAGCGCCGAGGCACTCGAACGAGCGCACGTCGATGTCCTCGCCATCCGCCGCCTCCCGCATGGCGGCGAAGAACTCGTCCGCGCCACGCAGCGAGCAGGAGATGTTCGTGCACACGTAGACGTCGTTGCGCGGCTGCGGCAACGTCTTGAACATGTCGTAGAAGGTCGCCACCGCGATCAGGTAGGCCGGAGTCAGCTGCATCACCGTTGCCACCTGATCGATCGCTTCGGGGGAGCACCAGCCATGGAGCTCCTGCGCCGCGTGGAGCGCCGGGATCGCCGCTGATCGCCGATCCGGATATTTGGCCATCGCGGCCTCGATCTGCTCTCGGAGCAGCTCGGGCACAGGCGTGACGGCCGGGTCGGGAATGCGCGCCGGCGGCTTCTCGAGGTCGACCGCCTCGTCCCAGCCGGGGACACGCGAGCCGTGGCCGAAGCGCGGGACGCGCGAGGTGCCGGTGCTCACCGGTCGATCCCTCCGAGGATCGGGTCGAGCATCGCCAGGCATGCGATCAGGTCGGCGATGTAGCCGTCGCGCACCATCGGGGTCAGCGCCTGCAGGTTGGAGAAGCTCGGGTCGCGCATGTGCACGCGCGCCGGCTTGGCCGAGCCGTCGGCGCGGACGAAGCAGCCGTACTCGCCGCGCGGGCCCTCGATCGGGTAGTAGCACTCGCCCGGCGGGACGCGGAAGCCCTCGGTGACGAGCTTGAAGTGATGGATCAGCGCTTCCATGCTCGTCGCAAGCTCGTGGCGGGGGGGAAGCGCGATCTTGCGATCGGAGGTGATGTGCGGGCCATCGGGCAGGCCGTCGATCGCCTGCTCGATGATCTTCACCGACTCGTAGAACTCGGCGTGGCGGACGCGAAAGCGGTCGTAGTTGTCGCCTACCGTGCCGACGGGGATCTTGAAATCGAAGTGGTCGTAGCTCGAGTAGGGCTGCGCCTTGCGCAGGTCCCAGGGGACGCCGGTGGCGCGCAGCAGCGGCCCGGTGACGCCGAGCCCCAGCATCGTCTCGCGATCGACGATCCCCGTGCCGCGCAGGCGCTCGAGCACGATCTCGTTCTTCTCCAGCAGATCGGCGTACTGGTCGGCGCGGCTCGGCATCTCCTTGACGAACTTGCGCAGCTTCGTCTCGAACCCCTGCGGGATGTCCTCGAATACGCCGCCGACCTGGAAGTAACGCGTGTGCATCCGCTGACCTGAGGACATCTCGAACAGGTCGAGGATCGTCTCGCGCTCGCGGAAGCCGTACCAGAACATCGAGATCGCGCCGAGGTCGAGCGCGCTGGTGGCGATCCAGACCAGGTGGGACATGATCCGGTTGAGCTCGAGGTGGATCACCCGGAGGTACTGCGCGCGCGGCGGCACCTCGAGGCCGAGCAGCGTCTCGACCGCGCCGCAGAACGCCATTGCGTTGAAGTAGTAGGCGAGGTAGTCCATCCGCTCGACGACCGGAATCGCCTTCCAGTAGGACTTGTCCTCGGCCGTCTTCTCGATTCCGGTGTGCACGTAGCCGACGATCGGCTTGATGTCGCGCACGACCTCACCCTCGAGCGTCGAGATCAGGCGCAGCACCCCATGGGTGGCCGGATGGTGCGGCCCGATGTTGAGCGTCAGCAGCTCGTGGGTCTCGGAGTCGGGCGCGGCCTCTTCAGCGAGCGTGATCGACTGCTCGCGCCGGCGGTAGTCGCTGCCTATTGCCATTTGCCGTAGCTCTGCTCTTCGTTGTAGGTGAACAGGACGGGCTCGCCGCCGACCGGGAAGTCGCGGCGCTGAGGGTGACCTTCGTAGTCCTCCGGCATCAGGATCCGGCGCAGGTCGGGGTGGCCCTCGAAGCTCACGCCGAACATGTCGAACACCTCGCGCTCGGGGAATTCGGCGCCGGGAAACAGCTCCATCACGGAGTCGATCACCGGGGATTCCGTGTCTAGGCGGGCTTTGACTGAAATGCGATCGACGGTGTCCATGTCGAGCAGCTCATAGAGGACGCCGAGCCGGGGCTCGTGCGGGTAATAGTCGACGCCGTGCAGGCTGGCGATGAACTTGTAGCCGCGATCTTGGAGGTTTCGGATGACCGACTTGATCTGCTTTGGGTCGGCCACGAGGGCGGCGCGGCCGCGGTGGAACTCGGTGTCGAGGATCGAGCCCGCGCCGATCTGCTCGCGGAGCTGCTGGGCTATCAGCTCGAGCCCTGTGGCGTCAGGCACCGGCGGTGTCCCCGGCCTTGAAAACGCTGACGTCAGCGCTCTGGCTCGCGTGATCGGTCTGCTCTTCGAGGAGCTCCTCAGTCCCCTGCGCTTCGTAGCGGTCACGCCAGCCTTCGGGCGGGTTGCCGTGCACCTTGTCGCGCAGGCGCAGGATGCCGTGCGCGAGGGACTCCGGCCGTGGCGGGCACCCGGGGACGTGGACCGCGATCGGCATGAACTTGTCGGCCGGCACGAGCGCGTAGTTGTTGAACACGCCCATGCTCGAGCAGCAGGCGCCCATCGAGATCGCCCACTTGGGGTCGAGCATCTGGTCCCACAGCCGGCGGATGACCGGCGCCATCTTGATCGACACGCGACCCGAGAGGATGATCAGGTCGGCCTGCCGGGGGGAGGCGCGCAACGCCTCGAAGCCGAACCGCGCGATGTCCATCCGGGAGCCGACGATCGTCATCATCTCGATCGCGCAGCAGGCGAGGCCGAAGGTCAGGGGGAAGAACGAGTTGCCGCGCGCCCAGGCAACCGCCTTGTCCATGGTCGTGGTCAGTACGCGCTCCTCGACGAAGCGCTCGAGCTCCTCGCCGTCGAGGTCGCCGGTCAGCAGCTGGCGGGATTGCAGCTGGCGGATGCGAAGATCGCTGGGGGGGGCGGAGGTCGCGTTGCCGCTGCGGGCGCCGGCTCCCGTCGGCATGGGGTCGCGCTTTATTTCCATTCGAGCGCCCCCCGCCGCCACACGTACACGAGCGCCACCATCAGCAAGATCACGAACACGATCGTCTCGAGCAGCGCGAACGACCCGAAGGCGCGGAGCTGGAGCGCGATCGGGTACAGGAAGATGACTTCGATGTCGAACAGGATGAACAGCATCGCGACCAGGTAGAAGCTGATCCCGAAGCGGAAGCCGCGCTGCACCTCAGAGGGCAAGCCCGACTCGTACGGCGTCTCCTTGGCCCGGTTGCGGCGACGCTTGCCGGCCAGCAGGTTGAGCACCGTGAACAGCGATCCGATCGTGCCACCGAGGACGAGAAAGACGATCGCTGGGAGATAACTACGAAGCACTTTCGAATCCTTTATAGCACCGAGCAAACTACCTTGTAACAAAATGTTACTTAGTGCGAAATGCGGCTATGTACGGAGAGCGGCGGGGCGGGTGTGGGTGTACCCGCTCACGGTGAGTCGCACGCGATGAAGGAGGTCCACATCGTCGTGGGCGCGCTCGCGATCGGGCTGAGCGCCGGCGCCGGCCTGTTAGGCGCGTGGTGCTGGTGGCGCGCCTCGCCGAACCCGTGGTTCTGGCGCCTGCTGCGCTCCTCGCAGGTGGTGGTCGTGCTCGAGGCGGCGCTCGGGGGCGTGCTCGAGCTGACCGACCGCAAGGCGCCCGGGATCCACGTGGTCTACGGGCTGCTGCCGCTGGCGGTGTCGTTCATCGGCGAGCAGCTGCGGGTCGTCTCGGCACAGATGATCCTCGACGCGCGGGGGATCCCTTCGGCGGCCGCGGTGGGCGAGCTGCCGGCGGAGGACCAGCAGCGGGTGGTGGTGGCGATCGTGCAGCGGGAGATCGGGGTGATGGCGCTGGCGGCGTTGGTGATCGTGGTGCTGCTCGCCCGGGCAGCCGGAACCGCGTGACCTTCCGGCCGGGGTCTTTGGATGTTTTTCGGGCTATAGCCCCCCTCAGATCCAAAGACCCGCGAGGGATCAGCGCATCCCCGTCGTGAGCCCGGGAGCGTGGTAGCGGCCCTCGTACCACAGCAGCGGCTCGCCGTCGCCGAGCCCCATCGTCATCACCTCACCGATCGCGATCGTGTGATCGCCGCCGGCGATCAGCTCGCGCAGATCGCACGCCGCCCAGGCCAGCGCGCCCTCGATGACCGGCACCCCGTGCTCGAACCGGTGCTCGACGCCGTCGAGCTTCTCCGCCTCGGGCACCTTCGAGGCGAACACGCCGGCCAGGTGCTCCTGCCCCGTGCTCAGCACGTTGACTCCGAAGCGGCCGGCGTCGCGCACGATCGGCAGCGTGCGCGCGCCGTTGGCGAAGCACACGAGCGCCAGCAGCGGCTCGAGCGAGAGCGAGCAGAGCGCGTTGGCGGTCATCCCGCCGGCGCCGGACGGGCCGGAGCTGGTGATCACCGCCACGCCGGTGGCGAAGCGGCCGAAGACCTCGCGGAACAGCTCGGGAGCGGGTTCGCGGACCAGGCGGTCGGGAGCCATCGGCGTCGTTATACCGCGCCGACGGTCGGTGCCAACTGACGCCGGCGGGGCGGCTATTCCGCGGACGCGATCGACCCCGGCGCCGGCCTGTTTGGTTGCCGCCGTTCGGAGGACGATCGCGCAGTACGGGAGGCGAACGTCTCGCCGGCCGGCGCCGGGGGATCGCGTCACCCTTTCGGCGCCGGCGGCCGGGCTCCTGCTCCCGCCTAGCTAACCGTCAGCGTGCCGTACAGGCCGAGCGACTGGTCGGAGAGGATCGTCGAAGCCAATAGGTAGCGACCGGGTGCCAGCGAGAGGTCGAGCTCGGCCGAGCTGCCGGGTGGGATCCCGTCCGTGGCGGCCACGAGCTGACCGTCCTCGGTCACGGCCAGGTTGTGCGTGAGGCGGCCGAGGTTGTGCACGAGGATCGCCACCGTGCCGGCTCCCATGCTCACATCCTGCGGGCGCAGGCGATACTCGGTGACGGTCACCTGCAGTGAGCGCCCGGCGCCGACGCGATGTGTCTGGCCGCACCCGGCGAGAAGCGCGCCCACCGCGAGCGCAACGAGCGCCGGCGCGAGCTTGGCGGTCGGCAGCGGCACGAGCGCGATCGTAGCCTCCGGGTCGGCCCAACCCGCCGTAGCGCGAATGGAGGTTCCGTATGATCCGGCCCCGATGCGCCGGCGCCCCAGACTTCTCATCCTCGGACTGACATCGCTCGCGGTGGCGGCTTCGATCGCCGCCTGCGGCACGCAGCGGCTGAACGTCCCCGGCGCGAGCCCGACCGTGCACAACGGCGCCGTGCTGTTCTCGCAGCGCTGCGCCGGCTGCCACTCCCTGGCCTACGCCGGCACCCACGGTTCGGCCGCGAACGTGCGCTCGCGCGAGATCACCGACGGCCCGAACTTCAACGTGCGCTGCGAGCGGCCGGTCACGCGCGTGCTGTACGCGATCGAGAACGGCGGCTTCTCCGGCGCGATCATGCCGCAGAACATCGTCCTCGGCGACGATGCGAAGGCGGTGGCGCAGTTTGTCTCCACCTTCGCCGGGCGCCAGGCGCCGAAGATCGTCGGCCAGCAGGTGTGCCAGGCGCAGCCGATCGGGACGTTCCCGGCACCGACAGCGACGACCGGCGGCTCGACCTCCACGAGCGCTGGCTCATCGGGCGGGAGCGCCGGCTCGTCGAGCCCGAACGCGAAGTCGCAGGCTCCGATCAGCTCCAATCCCGGCGGCAAGTCGGGTAAGTAAGCCCTCCCGGCCGGGAGTGCAGGCGTCGTGCTCGACATCAGGCTGATCCGCCAGGAGCCTGACGCTGTCCGCGCCGCGCTGACACGCCGTGGTGAGGCCCAGGGGGCCGCGGTCGATCGGGTGCTCGAGCTGGACGAGCAGTGGCGGGCGCTGACCACGCAGCTCGAGGAGCTTCGCGCGGAGCAGAATCGCGCCAGTCGCGGGCGCAAGGGGGCGCCAAGTCCCGAGGAGCGCGAACAGCTGGCCGCGCTGGCCGCGCAGGGCCGGGCGCTCAGCGAGCAGGACGAGGCGGTACGGCGGCGGCGTGACGAACAGCTCGCATCGTTGCCGAACCTTCCCGCCCCGGACGCGCCGGACGAGGATCTGGTGCTGCGCGAGGTCGGCGAGGCGGGGGCCACCGGCCGGGATCACCTCGAGCTCGCGGGCGCTCGGATCGACATCGAGCGCGCGGCTCGAGTATCCGGGTCGAGGTTCGCCTACCTGAAGGGCGAGCTCGTGCTGCTCGAGCTGGCGCTCGTCCGCTACGCGACGGAAAAGGTGATCGCGGAGGGATTCGAGCCGGTCATCCCGCCCGTGCTGGTGCGCGAGCGGGCGCTCTACGGCACCGGTTTCCTGCCCGATACCGAGCAGCAGATCTACACCCTGCCCGAGGATGGCCTCTACCTGGTGGGCACCTCGGAGGTACCGCTGGCTTCCTTGCACGCGGACGAGATCCTCGCGGCCGATGAGCTCCCGCTGCGTTACGCCGGGTTCTCGAGCTGCTTCCGGCGCGAAGCCGGTGCGGCCGGCAAGGACACACGCGGGATCTTCCGGGTGCACCAGTTCGACAAGGTCGAGATGTTCTGCTTCGTCGCGCCCGAGGAGTCGGGCGCCGAGCATGAGCGCTTGCTGGCGCTCGAGGAGTCGATCCTCCAAGACCTCGAGATCCCGTACCGCGTGGTGGCGATCGCCGTCGATGAGCTCGGCGCCTCGGCGGTCAAGAAGTACGACTGCGAGGCCTGGCTGCCCGGTCAGGGCCGCTACCGCGAGCTGACGTCGTGCTCGAACACAACCGATTACCAAGCCCGCCGGCTCGACATCCGCTATCGACCGGTCGAGGGGCGCCCGGCGCCGGTCCACACGTTGAATGGGACTGCGGTAGCGGTCGGGCGGACGATCATCGCGCTGCTCGAGAACGGGCAGCAGCCGGACGGCTCGGTGGCGCTGCCGGCGCCGGTGGTGCGCTGCGGAGCGCCCGAGGTCCTCGCCCCTGCCGGGGCGGCAGGGGCGCGAAGCACCGGCGCGTGAGACGCCGGCTAGGCCGTCGAGTGCGGCACAGCCCGCAGCGGCTGCGTCGGCGAGGGATCGAGCACGACCAGCGCCGCCCGAGGCGGGCCGCACGGAGCGATCCGCGCACGCAAGCGAACGCCGAAGGTGTTCCACGGTCGCACGAAGGCGTGGACCGCCTCGCCATGGCCGCCGGCGGCCTCGACCACGGCCTCGGCGAAGCTGGTCCGTCCGTGCGCCTCGGCGTCGGCTGCCACCAGCAGCTCGGACACCGGCCGGTTGACGGCGACCTCTTCGCCCACCGCAAGCAGTTGCTCGGCCTGGCGCGAGACCCCCTGGATGAGCATTGCGCCGTCGACGACCAGGAACGCGTCTCGCTCGCTCGGCAACGCGTCGCCGCGGGTCTCGAGGAGCAGCCCGAATCCGCAGGACGCGCACACGCGCGCGGCCGGCGACGGCGGTCGCCCGCCCGGCGCCGGCGCGGCGCAATGTCCGCAGAACCATGACCACTCGGCCTGGACTGCGTCGGCCGCGTGAACGAGCCTCAGCGCTGGGGCGCCCGCGACCCTACGTGGTGTTCTGAATCCGTTCATGCCCCCCTGTCTCTTCGTCAGGTGTCGGCGGAACCTTAAACATCAACTGGCTTCACCGGCGTAAGTTCTGTCCGATCTGGCGCATAGAGGCTTGACAAATTCAACAGGACGGATAAGCAGGTTCCGGAGCTTGTACAGCGGGGCAGGCGGAGAGGGGGGTTCGAACCCCGGCACCAGCGTCCCGCAACGTCCCGGAGCGGCCGAGAACCCGCGAGTCCGGGGCTAGCGTCCCCCGGCGTTCCCCAGCGGACAAGGGTCACCCGGTCACGCACCCAACGGTCCGCAGTCAACGGCATAGACGGCGGCCGACGCGCCTTGGGAGGCTTATGAGCTATGAGAAACCGGGGCCAGCCTGGAGGCCGCGAAGACGGCGCGGGCGATTGCAGCCGCGTATGGCCCAGTTCAAGCAGCCCGTCGACTCAACCACCTGGAAGATGCTCGGATCGGTAACCAGCTTGCGGAGCTCGGCAGTGATCAGCGCCTCATCGACGCCGGCTTGTCGCGCGCGCTCGAAAGCGCGGCGGATCGTCGCGCTCATCCCTCGGCTCGAGACGTTCGACGCGCACGTACGCCCGTACGTCGCTGATCGTGACGCGGAGGATGCCGCGCGGCTCGATGCGTACCTCGGACGGCCTGACCAGGGGCGGCAGAGGGTCTCAAGCGTGAAGTCGCGAGGCGGGACCGGGCGTCGCCTCGCCCACTGGTCTACCGTCGTCGTCGTAGCGAAACACTGCGTACTCGTCCGCGTGCTCAGGGTCTTGGCGGTCTAACACCTCTAGTGCAGCCAAGGCTTCGCTCTCCTCGTCGAACGAATCGACGAGATTCCCATCGCTAGTAAGAATCACGAAATAAGCCATGACTGTCAGGCAGGCCTTATGCCGACTACAGCCTCGCGTAGCTTGACGGGGTCGGCCCAGATCGTCAAATGTTGGGGATGACCGGTATAGGCGAAGTTGAAACCGCGACCCGGCGCCAGCTGCACCTCAGCGATGTAGTCGCCGAGCTTCTCCCAGCGTTGTGCAGTTTGCTGGGCCAGGTACTCACTGATATACGCCGAGACTCCCATATGGATAACAGTAGAGGACCGCTCGACGCCTCGCGGAGGATGATCGAGTTCGTAGTTCGATCGCAGGGAGTTCAGGAAAACGGGGTCGTCCAGGTATTCGGAGCGCACGATTCGGTAGACCGAGAATCCCCGTCCCGGATCGACTTCAAGGACGACGATCCTGGCAGGCCCTACCGTTTTCCTCATGTGTTGCGACCCCTAAATTGTCGGAATGGGTCACGCAAGGGGTCACGCACCCCCCGCACACCCCGCGATTTCAGGCGGAGAGGGGGGGATTCGAACCCCCGAACGAGGTCAACCCCCGTTACGCGATTTCCAGTCGCGCCCGTTCAACCGCTCCGGCACCTCTCCGGTGGAGCCGAGGTAGGCTAGCTCACAGGACCCAGCCGCCGTCTCGGAGCAGCGGGATCTCGTCTCCGTGCGAGCTCACTCCGGTCACGGCGATCTGGCTCGAGCCGATCATGAAGTCGACGTGGATGTTGCTCGAGTTGACCCGCGCGCGCGCCTCGTCGTCCTCGACGCCGAAGTCGAAGCCCTGGCCGAGCGCGATGTGGCTGGCCGCGTTCTCGTCCAGGAGCGTGTCATAGAAAACCGTGCCGAGCTGGCCGATGCGACTCTCGCGGTCGACGAGTGCGACCTCACCGAGCCGCCGCCCGCCCGCGTCTTGGGCCGTCAGCGAGCGGAGCGCCGGCGCTCCCTGATCGGCCTCGATCTCAACCGCCTCGCCGCCGGCGAAGCGGACCCGGAGGCCCGTGATCGTCGTCCCGGTGAGCTCGAGCGGCTTGGTGGCAGTGACGACACCTTCCGTCCGTGCCGGGTCGGGAGTCGTGAACACCTCCTCGGTCGGCAGGTTCGGCACGTGCACGATCCCGTCGACGGTTGACATCTGGGCTGCAAGCCAGCGACTGCCCGGCAGCAGCCCGATGATCAGATTGGTTCCCGGGCCCTCAAACCGCAACCGGTCCAGCTCCAGCGCGTTCAGCTTCCCGCACATGCCGGTGAGGGTGTCCAGCCGCGCCCGCCACGCCGCCACCGGATCGGGCTCGTCGAGCCGGCAGATGTGCGCGATCTCGCTCCACAGCTGCTCGAGCGCCGCTGCGGGGTCGCGCTCGGGGTGTACGAGCAGCGCCCAATCGCGGGTCGGGCACGGGACGACGCTCCAGTTCGTCGTGCGCTCGTTGACGACTTGGTTGGACTCTCGGACGCGCGGAAGCATGTCCCGCCCCAGCAGCTTGGGGTCGACGCCGTCCATGATGTGCGGATCGCCGGGACCGCTGAGGGCAATGCGGGCGCAGCGATGGTCTCCCCACGCCCGCACCTGCTCGCCATACCACGGCGGGACGAACCCCAACGTTTCAGGGTCGGCGTGGAGGGCTCGGGCGCGCTTGAGGTGCAGGTCGAACACCCGCAGGTCGACGAACAGGGCGCCCTGCCGGTACGCCGCCTCGGCGATCGCGCGGGTCAACGGCTCCTTGCCCGGCTCGGAGCTGACGACGACGATCTGCCCCGGCTGCACGTTGGCGCCGAGGCGTACGACCAGTTCGGCCAGGCTGCGGATGTGCTCGACGTCTCTCAACGCGCCAGCAGGATGCCAGGGTTGAGGATTCCGGCCGGATCGAGCTCGGCCTTGACCGCCCTGAGCGCGGCGACGCCGAGCCCGCCGATCTCGCGCTCGTACCAGGGACGGTGGTCGCGTCCCACGGCGTGGTGGTGCGAGATCGTCCCGCCCGCCGCGAGGATCGCTTCGGCGGTGGCGGCCTTGGCCCGCCGCCATTGCACGACCGGATCCTCGAGCGCGGCACAGACGACCGTGTAGTAGAGCGACGCGCCGGCGGGATACACATGCGAGATGTGACAGAGGACCACCGGCGGTGAGCCCTGCGCGCTCAGGGCCTCGTGCAGCGCCGCCGCCGTCGCTCCGTGGAGCCGTTCGAGCGAAGACCAGAAGGTCGCGGTCTCGAGCGTTTCGACCAGCGCGCCGGCGTCGAGCAGCGCGTCGCGCAGGTACGGCCCGCGAAAGCGCCCGCGCAGCCACGCCTCGCCCGCGTCGGCTTCGGCGCGTTCGCCGCCGCCGTCGCGCAGCGCCGCAGCGGCCCCTTCGCGGCGCAAGGCAACGTCCTCGTGCGTGCCTTCGTAGCCGACGATGGCCAGACACCCGCCCGCCGGGGCCTGCCCCAGCTCTCCGGCCCGCGCGAGGTCGACCGCCGTCTCGGCTTCGTCGGAGAGGCGAAGAGTGGTCGGGACGGGCCCATCCTGGACGAGCCGCCTGAGCGCCTGCGTGCCGGCGCTGAACGACGGCAGTCGCCAGCCCTCGTAAACGCGCTGATCAGGCACCGGGCGGACGCGGACCGCGAGCTCGGTGATCACTCCGAGCGTGCCCTCCGAGCCGAGCATCAGCTGGCGCAGGTCTGGTCCGGCGGCCGACTTCGGCGCCCGGCCCAGCTCGAGCATGCCGGTGGGGGTGGCTACGCGCAGCGCCATCACGAGGTCGTCGAAGCGCCCGTAGCCGGCGGACGACTGGCCGCTCGAGCGTGTGGCCGCGGCGCCGCCGAGGGTCACGTACTCGTAGGACTGCGGGAAGTGCCCGATCGTGTAGCCACGCGCCCCGAGCAGCGCCTCGGCCTGAGGCCCGGTGAGCCCGGGCCCGACCACAGCCAGGCGCGAGACCTCGTCGAGCTCGCGCAGGGCGTCCATCCGCCGGAGATCGAGCGCGGCGACGCCCGCGAATCCGGCGGCCTCCGGCTCGAGCCCGCCCACCACCGAGGTGCCGCCGCCGAACGGGACGACCGCGATCCGCTCCGCCGAGCACAGCTCGAGCAGCGCGGCAACCTCGTCGTGATCGGCCGGGCACAGCACGACGTCCGGCGTGCCGGCAGCGTCGGCGGCGCGTAGCCGAAGCAGATCGGGCGTCGACTTGCCGCGCAGGTGGCGCAAGCGAGCTGCGCGGCCGCTGTCGGCGTGCTCGGTCCCGACCAGTCCGGCGAGCCGGTCGACCAGCTCCGGGCGCAACGCGGCCGGTGGGAGCGGGAACTCGGCCAGTGCCGGCGGGCGAGGACTCGGTCGCGTGACGCCGAGCCCGTCGCGGAGCGGCGCCAGGATCGACTCGGGGAGATCGACGGCGTTGGCCGGATCTCCCCATGCTCCCCACGCGAGCTCCGGACGTGGCTCGCTCGGCCGGGCGAGCGCTCCGGCGCCTACCACCATCTAGGGCGCCAGCCGGTCGATGTCCCAGCCGCCGTCCGGCAGCGAGGAGTAGCGGAGCCGGTCGTGGAGACGGTCGTCGCGGTGCTGCCAGAACTCGAACACGCGCGGAGTCAGGCGAAAGCCGCCCCAGTTGCCCGGCAGGGGCGGGTCGCGTCCCTCGTAATCGCTCGTGAGCGCAGCGACACGATGCTCGAGCGCATCTCGGCTCTCGACAGGATGGCTCTGCGGCGAGGCGAGCGCGCTCAGCTGGCTCTCGCGCGGGCGCGAGCGCACGTACGCCGCCGACTCTTGTGCGGTGGTGCGCGTTACGGGTCCCTCGACCCGCACCTGGCGCCCCAGCACCTCCCAGTAGAACAGCAGCGCCGCGCGAGGGTTGGTCTGGAGCTCGGCCGCCTTGCGACTTTCGTAGTTGGAGTAGAAGACAAAGCCGCGCGTATCTGCCTGCTTGACCAGCACCATGCGAACCGACGGCGCTCCATCCTCGGTTGCCGTCGCCACAGCCGCGGCCTCGGGCATCAGCGTTCCGGCCGCGCCCGCCTGCTCGAACCACGCGTGGAACTGGCGCAGGGGATCTGGATCGACTTGCGCCTTGCGCAACGGCTGCCAGGGCCCGGACATATCCGCGCTGCATCCTGTCATTCCGAGTGCGCGCGGGGGCGGGAACTCCTCACTCGCCCTCGTCTGCCGGCCTGGAGCGGGGCCCACGCTACGCCGCCGGTATCGTCTCACCCGGTGTCACCGATCTCCCGAGGCTTCCGCGGCCGCCCCCGCCGCGACGTCGATCCCGCTCGGATCCCTCCCGGCCAGTACGTGGTCGACGACTTCCCTGTGCTTTCGGCCGGCCCGACGCCGCACACCAAGCTCGAGGCGTGGAGCTTCGAGCTCGGCGGCGAGGTCGACGACCCGATCTCATGGCGCTGGGAGGAGTTCCTCGAGCTCCCGACCGAGACGATCACGGTCGACATCCACTGCGTGACCAAATGGTCCAAGCTCGACACGAGCTGGCGCGGTGTCTCGCTGGACACGCTGCTCGGGCGCGTTCGCACCGAAGCCGAGTACGTCACCGCGTGGTGCGACGGCGGCTACACGACGAACCTTCCGCTCGAAGACTTGACCGGCGGGAGGGCCTGGATCGCGCACACCTACGCCGGTGAACCGCTGGAGCCCGAGCATGGCGGCCCGGCACGTCTGCTCGTCCCCCATCTCTACTTCTGGAAAAGCGCGAAATGGGTTCGCGGGCTCACGCTGAGGAGCACCGACGAGCCGGGCTTCTGGGAAGCCGCGGGCTACCACAACTACGGCGACCCGTGGAAGGAGCAGCGCTACTGGAGCGACTGACTGCGGGCGCGACGGCCCTCGGCCAGCGTTCGGGGGAGATCGGCGGCGCGGGCCCCGAGCGGCTCATCTGGCGAGCGGCGACGATCCGTGACGTCCGACCCGAGACGCCAAGCGCGAAGACCCTCCTTCTGGGCGTGCCGGGATGGAGGGGGCACCTCGCCGGGCAGCACGTGGACATCCGCCTCACCGCCGACGACGGCTATCAGGCCGAACGTTCGTACTCGATCGCCTCAGCTCCCGAGGCGGGGCAGGTTGAGCTGACGATCGAGCGGATCGACGATGGCGAGGTGTCGCCCTATCTGACGCTCGACGCGATGCGCGGCGATATGTTCGAGTTGCGGGGGCCGATCGGCGGCTACTTCACCTGGGACGCCCGCCACCGTCAACCCCTGCTGCTCGTGGGCGGCGGGTCAGGGCTGGTTCCGCTGATGGCAATGCTCCGCCACCACCGCGCCGTGCGCAGCAGAACCGAGGCGCGGCTCCTGCTCTCCGCCCGGACCCAGGCCGACATCCTCTATCGCGACGAGCTGGAGGCACTCGAATCGGATGAGGTGGCGGTGCACATCACGCTCACGCGAGGCGCGGCGCCCCCCGGATGGCCAGGGTGGAGTCGGCGGATCGACCGCGCCATGCTCGAAGAAGTAGCGCCGGCACCCGAGGAGCAGCCGAGCATCTACGTGTGTGGACCCACCGCGTTCGTCGAGGAGGCGGCGCGACTCCTGGTCGAGCTCGGGCACGAGCCGGCGACGATCCGCACGGAACGCTTCGGTCCGAGCGGAGGTTGACATGAGTGTCTCGGACCTACATCTCGACGCCAATGCGGTCGCCGCCACGTTGCAGCAGATCTTCGTGAGCGAGCCAACGTCCGCCGAGCGCGTCTGCCAGTCGTGCGGGCAACAACGCGCGTTGGGAGCGCATCGAATGTTTCGCGGCGCCGGGATCGTGTTGCGCTGCCCGGCATGCGGCGACATCGCGGCGAGCGTCGCGGTGCTTCCGGATCGCTATGTCGTGCGCCTGCGCGGCACCTGGAGCATGACGCGCGCCGAGGCCGAGGCGTCTGACTGAAGACCTGAGCCGGTTAGGGTGACGCGCCTACGGGGAAGCCAAAGCTCGGGAACGGACCGCTTCGCGGTTGCCGTTTTCAGAGAGAAACGAGTTGGACTCTCCTGCTGACGTGGCTGGTTGAGGACAACCTACGTCCAAGCCGACCAGGAGAGCAACCGTGACTCCGTCCCGAGCCAGCCGACAGCCGTGGGAGTACCGCGACGGTCCGCAAGTCGGCGAAGACGTCCCGATCACGAGCGAACCGCGTGACGAGGAGCAACCGGGCGTGCCCCGGACGCCGGACCA
>JAFAZV010000114.1 GCA_019239445.1 Solirubrobacterales bacterium | reverse complement strand
GGCGGCGAACGCTGGCCCAGAACGAGCTGGAGGTTCAGGTGCGTCGCGGTCGCGAGGCGCGTGGCGTGCCGCTCGACGGCGCTGCCGAGGCGGTGGCGCAGCTGTGGCGCGAGCTGCCGTGAGCGCGCCGGCCGGGAAGTGAGGCCGACCGAGCCGGACCGTGAGCCCTGAAGCGAGCAAGCGCAGGCTGTTCGGCATCGACCGTTCCGGGCCGCCACCACGGCAGACTCTGTCCGACCAGCCGCTGCACCCCTGGACGATCCCGAACGCCATCGGGTTCGTGCGCCTGGCTCTGATCCCGGTGTTCCTGGCGGTGGCGCTCTCGAGCCATGACGGCCACGACACGTTCGCGGTAGTGCTGTTCGCGGTGATCGGCTGGGCCGACTACCTGGATGGCTTCGCCGCCCGACTGACGGGTCAGTACAGCCGCTTCGGCGCGCTGCTCGATCCGGTGGTGGACCGCTTGCTGGTCGTCAGCGGAATGGTCGTGGCCTGGCACTTCACGCTGCTGCCGCGCTGGGCGATCGCGCTCGCGGTGGCTCGCGAGCTGTTCATGCTCGTGCTCAGCCGCTACGGGCTCAGCCGCGGCGTCGAGATCAAGATCAACTGGCCGGGGAGGATCGGGGTCGCGCCGACGATGGGCGCTCCGTTCTTCGCCATGGCGGGGCTTCATACCGTGGCGCTCGTCATGCTGTACCTCGGCTTGACGTTGTCGCTGACCGCGACCGTGCTGTACGTTCGCGACGGCATTCGGCAGGCGCATGGGCATTCCGGCGCGGCGCGGGACAAACTCTCAACCTCAGATTGACCCTGCGAAATCCGGGGCCTATACTCGCGTTTCAGCGATTGACTCCGCAGGACGCGGGGAGGTTAATTCAGCTATGGACACGTTCCCCGATCTCGGCTCGCTCACCGATCAGGAGCTCAAAGACCTGATCAAGCGGCTCACCGATGAGGAGAAGGAGATCTCCTACAAGCGCCGGATCCTGCACGGCAAGATCGACATTCTCCGCGCCGAGCTCGTCAACCGACTGCGCAAGAAGGACGAGAGCGGCGAGCTCGTGATCTCGGGCGCCGACGTTCAGCAGCTAACGGACATCCTCGCCGGGCGCGTGCCGCCGGCTGAGACGGAGTAGGGCGGCGCCGGCGCGTTGGCCCAACACTGCCCCGAGTGCGGATTCGCGAACGACGACGGCGCGAACTACTGCCAGCGCTGCGGCGCCTTCCTCGGCGGCTCGGACCCGCCGCCCGGCGCGACCACGGCCACGTACCGGGTGGGGGAGACCGGCGAGCTGGAGGAGGTCGAGTTAGAGGACGTGGTTGCGCGCGGAGCGGCACTTGTGATTCGTGCCGGCGGGGGACGGGCCGGCGAGAGCTTCCCGCTCGAGGGGGACCGGCTGACGGTGGGCCGGCGACCGGACAGCGACGTGTTCCTCGACGATGTGACCGTGTCCCGCGACCACGCGATCCTGGTCCGGCGCGGCAGCGACTACTACCTCGATGACTGCGGCTCGCTGAACGGCACCTACGTCAACCGCCGCCGGATCGAATCGCACCGCCTCACCGACGGCGACGAGCTGCAGATCGGCAAGTACAAGCTCGCGTTCCTGAGCCGCCCATGAGCTCCTCCGAGATCCGCCAGCCCGACCTCGAGCTGCCCGACCCGCCGGTCGATGAGCCCGGCCGGCCACGCCAGAAGCCGGTCACGATCGGCGCCGTGTGCAAGGCGCTCGGGCAGGAGTTCCCCGATATCTCGATCTCGAAGATCCGCTACCTGGAGGACCAGAAGCTGCTCTCACCGCGCCGCACGCAGGGCGGCTACCGGCTCTACACGCAGAGCGACATCCAGCGTCTACGGACGATCCTGCGCCTGCAGCGCGACGAGTTCCTGCCCCTCCGGGTGATCCGCCAGGAGCTGGCGGGCGGGCGCTCGGATCGCGAGGTCGCGCCGCCGGGCGACGGCCGGCCGATCCGCCGCGCCGCGATGGCGGTGCGCGATCCGGGGGCGCTGTATTCGCTTGAGGACGTGGTCGAGGAGACCGGCGCCGACGCCACGCTCGTCCGTGAGCTCGTCGAGTTCGGCGTGATCAAGGGCGAGGCGCGAGGCGGCTCGCGCTACTACGACGAGACCGAACGCGAGATCGTGCGGGCGGTTTCCGAGCTCGCCCGCTACGGCGTGGGGGGGCGGAACCTCCGCGTGTTCCGCAGCTCGGCCGACCGCGAGGCGCAGCTGCTGCAGAGCATCCTCGCGCCCGCGCTGCGCTCGCGCAATCCGGACCGGCGCAAGGAGGCGATCGAGGCGCTCGAGAACCTGGCCTCGGTCACCACGCACCTCAAGCACCTGCTGCTGATCCGCGATCTGCGCAAGATCGCCACTTGAGCACCTCGGGCATCGACCTGCGGGCGTTCGTCCGCGACATCCCGGACTTTCCGCAGCCCGGGATCGCGTTCAAGGACATCACGCCGCTGCTGCTGGATCCACGCGCCACCGACGCCGCGGTGAGGCGCCTGGCGCGCTTCGCGGAGCGACTCGATATCGAATTTGTCGTCGCCGCCGAGGCGCGCGGCTTCATCCTCGGCGGCGCCCTCGCCCGCCAGCTCGGAGCGGGCTTCGTCCCCGCGCGCAAGCCCGGCAAGCTGCCCCACGAGACGGTCAGCGCCGAGTACACGCTCGAATACGGGATCAACGCGCTCGAGGTGCACGCCGACGCGTTGGCCGGCGGCCATCGGGTGCTGATCCACGACGACCTGCTGGCCACGGGCGGAACCGCCAGCGCGCTCTGCGACCTGGTTACCCGGCTCGGCGCCGAAGTCGTGGCCTGTGCGTTTCTCGTCGAGCTGAGCTATCTCGGCGGCCGCGCGCGACTGGCGCCCAACCGCGTGTTCTCCCTGATCCCGTACGAGGCCTGAGCCGCCGATGCCTACTACGACTCGCACCAGGGTCCTGCCGGCGGCTCCCACGCGCGTATGGGAGCTGATCGAGGACGCCCATCACATGCCGCGTTGGTGGCCGGGCGTGGTGCGGATGGAGGGCGTCGAGGCGGACCGCTTCACTCAGGTGTTCGTAACCAAGAAGGGCCGCCCGGTGCGCCTCGATTTCCAGCTCCTCGAGAACGACGCCCCCTGGCGCCGGGCGTGGCGACAGGAGCTCGCGGGCACGCCGTTCGAGCGCGTGCTCGACGAGGCGCTGACCGAGGTCGTGCTCGAGCCCGAGCCAACCGGGACCAAGGTCACGATCGCCGAGTATCAGAAGCTGCGCGGGTATTCACGCACGGGCGGGTTTCTGCTCCGGCGCGCGAGGTCGGCCAAGCTGGATGAGGCGCTGCAGGGGCTCGAGCGGCTTCTGTAGCGCGCGTCAGCTCGCTGGCAGGTTGAACGCTCCCTGCAGCACGACCGAGCCCGGCCCGCGCGGCTTAGCCTGCGTCTCGCGGGTCACCAGCAGCTGCTTGAAGTGCGATGCGTTCGCCGGCAGGGCGCCGAGCGTCCGCAGCACCCCGTCCTTCTTGATGCCGGGGTTGACGAAGCCGAGGAGGCGATTGTCGCTGCCGGAGTTGTACAGCCACACGGCGTAGGCGTCGTGAGTGGTGTTCGCCGGCACGCTCTCGGCGATGATCTCGATCGCCGCGTTGCTGCCCTGCTTGACGATCACCGCGGCACCCCGAGTCTTGCTGCCGGCGGCGGGGGAGGTGAGATTGACCTGTGCCACCGGTCGCGGCGTGGCGCTGGCCGCCGTGCTGGTCTGGGTGGAGGCTGCGGCCGACGTGCTCGCCGGGGCGGCGGCCGCGGTGCTCGAGTGCTTGCTCGAGCTGCCGCCGGTGAGGATCAGGATCACCGCGACGATCGCGCCCACGACCACGATGGCGCCGCCGGCAAGGAGAACCGCGCCGCCGCGACGCGAGCTGCGACGTCCGCCCGCGGCCGGCTTGCCGCCTTGATCGGCAGGCGTGCCGGGCGGTTCGTCCGGCGGCGAGGGGCCCGAGGACTCGGCGCCGGCCGCGGTGCTCGCGGCGCCCGGCGCTGGCGCCGCGGCAGCGGCGGGCCCCGGCGACATGGCGGCGGCCGCGGGCGTTGCGGCGGCCGGGGGCGACTCGGTCGCGGCCCCTTCCGCGTCGCGCGCCGGCGCCTCGTCGCTCTCCGCTGCGGCCTCGGTCGGGATCTCGGGCAGCGGGCCCCCGGCCATGGGCGCAAGCTCCGACGCCACCACCCTCGCCCACGCCCGCTCGCCGGGCGAGCGCGCGAGCATTTCACGCGTTTCCGCGCCGACCGGCGCCGGCAGCTGGCCGAGCAGGTAGTCCGTTATCAACGCGCGGCGTTCCGGCGCCACCCGGGTGCCGGGTGCGAGCGCGTCGAGTGCCGTTAACGCCCGCTCCCTCACGGCCGCCCGGTCGATCGACAGCAGCTGCGCGATGTCGTCGTAATTGCGATGGCGCTGGAGCACCAGCTGCAGGACGGCGCGCTGGTCGGCCGGCAGGGTATCGATGGAGGCCATCGTCCTTAGCGTAGAGAAGCGGGGGAGTGGGTGGCGCGATCGCCGGCAGCGCAACCGCCGCGATGTAAGTGCTCCCCACCGTAAATACCGTCTCATTCGAGCCGCACCGCGCGGCGCCTCTCGGTGAGACCGTATTTACGGCGGGAAGCACTAAGGTGCCGCGCGCGATGACGCTCGAGCTGCCATTCCGAATCCGCCAAGGTTTCGACGCCCTCTACGGGCTCGAGCTCACCGAGGTCGCAGACGATCGCGTATGCGGTCACGTGGTCGTGCGCGACGAGCTCAAGCAGGCCGCCGGCCTCGTCCACGGGGGCGTCTACGCCTCGATCGCCGAGAGCCTGGCCTCGATCGGCACGGCGCTCGTGGTGATGCCGGACGGGCAGCAGGCGATGGGTCTCTCCAACCACACGAGCTTCATGCGCCCGATCACCGAGGGCACGATCCACGCCCGAGCGATCCGCAGGCACCGGGGGCGCAGCACGTGGATCTGGGAGGTCGAGCTGAGCGATGATCACGACCGGCTGTGCGCGCTGGTGCGCGCGACGATCGCGGTCAGGGATACGGCCGAGCCGCCGCCGGAGCTGCGCTGATGCACGAGACGCCGGAGGACATCCAGGCCCTGCAGATGCTGCTCGATCGAAGCTATGCCTCGAGCGGCCCGCACCTGCGCTCGATCATCACTCCCGAACGGCGCGTGGGCGCGCGCGAGCTGGCGGCGCGACTGCTCGGCATGCGCTTGCTCGTCCTCGCGACCGTGTCCGCCGACGGCCGGCCGATCAATGGCCCGGTGGACGGGATCTTCTATCGCGGCGCCTGGCATTTCGGCTCGAGCCCCGATTCGGTGCGCTTCCGCCACATCCGCCGCCGTCCCCACGTGAGCGCCACGCACCTTCCCGCCGAAGAGTTCGCGGTCACCGTGCACGGCCGGGCGACCCAGCTCGACCTGCGCTCGAGCGAGCAAGCCGGGTTCCGCCAGACCCTGCTCGAGACCTACGCTCCGCGCTACGGATCCGAGTGGGAGACGGAGTTTCTCGACCGCGGCCCCGTTTACGCCCGGATCGAGGCCGACAAGATGTTCACGTTCCAGATGACGTCGTAGGCGCGCCCCGGCCGAGCCACTGATTCGCGAACGCGCGCAGCGACGGATCTGCCGCCGAGAGCACCCGCAGCATACGCGTCCAGGCGAGGCCGATCAGACCGGTCGTGCCGGGCCGGTGCCAGAGGATGACGGCCTGACCGGCGGCGGCGACCGCGGGCGTGAACCGGCCCGCGATCGACCGCGCGAGCGCGCTCAGCTGCGGGGGCGGCTGGCGGTCCCCGTAGGCGATCACCACGTTGCCGACCTCGAGCGCCTCGAGCAGCTGATCGTCGCTCATCGCGCTCGCGTCGCGCACGACCGGCTCAGGCACGTGGGCGCCGCTCGTCGGCGGCTCGGAGTTGTACGCCGGACGCAGCTCGCCGCGTTGCAGGTGGGCGTCGCCGAGATCGGGGAAGTGCTGGCCGATCGCCGCCCCCGACCCCGACACGCCGGCTTGATCCCGGCTTTGGAAGAAGCCAGACAGGATTGCGATCAAGCCGATGGCCAGAGCGAGCGCGGCGAGGACGATCGCTAGACGCTCGAGCGCGCTGCTCGCCAGCTTCACTCGGTGGCGCGCACCGCCGGCGGGCGCGCACGATCCCGCGCCGGGGCGCTCGCGAAGCCTTGCGGTCCGGCGCGCGCGGCCAGCTCCTCGATTGCGGCGCGAAGCTCGTCCGCGAGCGCCTCCACGTCGTCCAGCGCGTCGTAGTCGGCGACGAGGCCGAAGTTGAGCTGCCCGTTGTAGCTCATGATCGCGATGCCCAGCGCGGTGTTCTCGGCCAACGGCACCATCGGGTAGATCGCGGTCATCTCGCGTCCGAGCACATAGAGCGGGAACTGCGGCCCGGGCACGTTCGTCACGACCAGGTTGAACATGCGCTGACGGGCCTGTAGGCGTGCCGCTTGCGCCATGATCGTCGGCGGCGCGAAGCCGGAAAGTCCGGTCAGCACCTGCGCACCAACGGCCTGTCCGGACTCCTTGATGCCCTCCATCGCCGAGCGCACCGCGAGCAGCCGCTGCACCGGATCGGTCAGCCCGACCGGCAACGGCGCCCACATCGCCGCCACGCGATTGCCGAGAGCGCCGCGCTCGACATCGGCGCGGACCGAAACCGGCACCATCGCCTTCAGCTCGACACCGTCCGTCGCGTGGCCGTGCGAGCGCATGTAGCGTCCCAGCGCGCCGGCGACGGCGGTCAGGACGACGTCGTTGACGCTGCCGCCGAGGGCGTTCTTGATCGCCTTGAACTGGTCGAGGTCGCCGCGGACCCAGGTGAAGCGCCGGTGCGGTCCGATCCGGACGTTGAACGGACTCGGGGGAGCGGCGTTCAGCCCGGCGCGGGTCATCGCGCCGAGGCCGCCCAGCGCTTCTCCGACGCGCGTGGCCACTTGGCGCGGGCCGCGCAGCGTCGCCTTTACGCCGCGCGCGATCTCCGCCGGCACGGTCGTCCGCTCGAGCAGGGCGTCCGCGAGCAGCTGGGTGGAGCTCGGCAGCGGTCGCGGGAGCCATTCCTCCTCGGGCGGGGCAACCGGCATCGGCTCCGGCGCGGCGTCGAACAGCACGGTGGCGATGTCGACTCCTGAGATCCCGTCGACCAACGCGTGGTGCGTCTTGGTGAGCAGCGCGAAGCGCTCATCGGAGAGCCCTTCCACGAGCCACAACTCCCAAAGTGGCCGGCTGCGGTCGAGCGCCTGCGAGAAGACGCGACCGGCGAGCCGCTTCAACTGGCGCTCGCCGCCGGGACGGGGCAGGGCGGTGTGGCGGACGTGATAGCTGATGTTGAAGTGCGGATCATCGACCCAGACCGGCCGCCCCTGCCCGAGTGGCACGAACGCTAGCCGCTGGCGGTAGCGGGGAACGAGATGCAAGCGGCTCCGCACCGCCTCGACGAGCTCCTCGTAAGGCGGCGCGCTCCCGTTGAACACGGCGCAGGAGGCCACGTGCATGTGGGCGGAGTCGTTCTCGAGATGCAAGAACGAGCTGTCGAGGCCGGTCAGTCTGTCCGCATTCGCCACCCACGGGATTCTGGCAGGGGAACGGCGCCTTGACGCTGCGCGTGCCCGACGCGTGAGTCGGCGCCGGCTTCATTGGCGTTGTGTTAGCCGCTCGAGAACTGTGACCGCGGTCACACAACCTGCTGCAGAACCTTGCCAGGCTCGCCTGCGTCGTAAATCGACCTGCCGAGTCGCCCCTGCACGGTGCGGGGGCGAACGGGGGACCCACTGCCGGGCATGGATTGCCTTCACCCGGCCGGGGCGAATCGACTGCACGGCATCGCCGGCGGCAGTCGTAGCGACCGAAGTTCTGGCGTATCCCGCCCGAACCGGCCGCGAGCCCGTCAGCTAACCCCGTAGGCGCCCGGTCGAAGTTCACATAGGAGGTCCTCATCTTGAGGCCTAAGCAGATGCTGCGCGCATCGCGCCCGTTGCAGCTGGGCGCGACCGTGTTGACATTGGCAATCGGAGCCTCCGCGGTCGCGCTTGCCGCGGGTCAGGCAGATGCCCAGAGCGCAACTCAGATCAACCTCGACCGTCACCGGGTGGACTACGGACATTCGGTGACGATCACCGGCAGCACCTCAGCCGCTGCCGCCGGACGCGAGCTGTCGCTGCAGTTCGCGGTCCCGAACGGCAGCTGGCGCTCGCTCGCGAGTACCACCGTGGCGCGAAGCGGTCGCTACCGCTTCGTCGTGCGTCTCGAGCGCACCGGGCTGCTGCGGGTCGTTGCCGGTGGCAAGCGAACGTTTCCCGCCCTCGAAGGCGCACCCGTGAGCCCAACCGGGGGCGCGACGATCGCGCCGAGCACGATGCAGCTCGTGACCGTCGCGGCTCGGTTCGAGCTGAGCTCGGGCGCCGGCAGCGCCCTCGGCGGCCAGGCGGTGCACGTGCGGGGCGAGCTCTTGCCCGCTCAGTCCGGGCGCCGAGTGCAGTTGCTCGGACACACAGCCCGCGGCTGGCGTTCGCTCGCCGCCGCCCGCACCAGTCGGCGCGGGGACTTCGACCTGAGCTTCAACGCCGGCGACCACGCCCAGTCGTTGCGCGTCAGCTTCGGCGGTGATCGGCTGAACGCCGGCGCCTGGGCGACGGCTGGCCGCCTGCAGGTCATCGAGCTCCAGGCGAGCCTCGCTTCGTGGTACGACGACGGCGGCGCGACCGCGTGCGGCTTTCACGCGTACTACGGCGTGGCGAACAAGAGCCTGCCTTGCGGAACCAAGGTCACGTTCCGCCTCGGCTCGCGTTCGGTCACGGCGACGGTCGACGACCGCGGACCGTATGTCGGCGCTCGGGAGTGGGACTTGAACCAGAACACGGCCGGCGCTCTCGGTTTCGACGGCGTCGGTACGGTCTGGTCTTCGATCTAGCAGGGTGGTCATGGCGACCGGCCAGGTGGTCCCGCGGGGCCGTCTGGCCGGTCTCCTAGCCTGAGAAGCGATGGCCGAGCGGTGCGTCGCCCACCTCGACATGGACGCGTTCTATGTCTCGGTGGAGCTGCAGCGCCGGCCGCGGCTCCGTGGCCTGCCGGTGGTCGTGGCCGGCTCCGGCCCGCGTGCCGTGGTCACGACGGCGTCGTACGAGGCCCGACGGTTCGGCGTCGGCTCGGCCTTGCCGGCTTCGAGGGCGCGCCGGTTGTGTCCGGATGCCGTGTTCCTCACGCCGGACTTTGATTTCTACCGCACTGTCTCGCGCAAGGTGATGGAGATCGTCCGCACACGCGTGGCTTCGGTGGAGGTGGTCGGACTCGACGAGGCCTACCTCGAGCTCAGCGATCTCCCCGCGCCGGCGGCGGTGATGCGTCAGATCGCGGCCGAGATCGCGAACGCCACCGGTCTTGGCTGCTCGGTCGGGATCGGGCCGAGCAAGCTGGTGGCCAAAGTGGCATCGGACGCGGAGAAGCCGGGCGGCTTCGTCATGCTGACCCGCGAGCAGGCGTGCGAGCGTTTCGCTTCTGCCCGCTGCGGGCTCGTGCCAGGAATCGGCCCGAAGACCGAGGAGCGGCTGCGGCAGCTCGGGATCGGCACGCTGGGAAAGCTGCGGGCGGCGGATCTCGGCGAGCTGGGGCAGCGCTTCGGCGGGCGCTTTGCCGCCGAGCTACAGCGCCGGGCTCGATTCGAGGACGCTTCGCCGGTGAGCGAGGAGCGCAAGGTGATCTCGGAGTCGCGCGAGACCACTTTCGACCGCGACATCAGCGATCCTCAGCGGTTAGAGCAGATTCTGCACGGGCTGGTGGGGCAGCTCTCGGAGGCGCTCATGGCCCAGGGGCGATGCGGTCGCACGGTCGGCATCAAGATCAGGCTCGACGACTTCTCCACGCATACGCGGGCGCGGACCGTGCCCGACCCGGTCAGCTCGGCCGAGCGGATCGGGCCGATTGCGCTCGAGCTGCTGCGCCGCTTCGCGGCGCGGCGTCCGGTGCGGCTGCTCGGCGCGCGTGTGGCCGGGCTCGAGCCGGTGGGCCGTCAGGCCGGGGACCAGCTGAAGCTGGCGCTCTGATCTCGGCGTTCAGATTTGAACGCCGTGTTCCAGCGTTCAGTACAGCGCGGAGGCCAGGCGCCGGCGGCCCTCGCGCGCCAGCGGATGCTCGACGCCCAGCTCGTCCAGGATTCCGACGACGACGCGGCGGATGTCGTCGCGATAGCCGTCGGCGCCGCCGAGCGCGCCGATGA
>JAFAZV010000043.1 GCA_019239445.1 Solirubrobacterales bacterium | reverse complement strand
TCGCGCTAAGAGCGCGTTAGCCGGCGCGCGCGAACTCAGCCACCGCGCGCGCGACCTGGCCCACCTGCTCGTCACTCATGACGGGGCTGAGCGGGAGCGCCAGGTTTGTGGCCGCCAGTTCGTAGGTCACGGGGAGCTTGAGACCGTCGTCAACGTATGGGCGCATCGCGACCTGCCGGTGAAGCGGCGTGCGGTAGTAACCGCGGGCGTGTATGTCGTGTTCGGCCAGCGTCGTGCGCAGCTCCTCGGGGTGCGAATGCAAGATCACGTACAGGTGCCATGCTGGCGCGGCGCCGGCCGGCGGGCGCGGCAGCCGGGCATGGTCGCCCAGCCCCGCCTGCCCGTATCCCTGCGCCACGCGGCGCCGGCCCTCCGTCCAGGCATCGAGCTCCGGCAGCAGGACGCGCAGGATCGCCGCTTGAAGCTCGTCGAGCCGCGAGTTGTAGCCGACGTAGTCGAACGACACCTTGTCGCGCGAGCCGTGGAAGCGAAGCGCCCGGACCATCTCCGCCAGCGCATCGTCGTCGGTGGCGATCGCGCCGCCGTCTCCGAAGCAGCCAAGGTTCTTCGACGGGTAGAAGGAGAACGTCGCCACTTCGCCCAGCGCGCCGGCCCGGCGCCCGCCGAGCGAGGCGCCGGCGGCCTGCGCCGCGTCCTCGAGGACCGGCAGTCCGAGCTCGCGCAGCTCGGGGACCGGAGCCGGGCAGCCGAACAGGTCGACCGCGACGATCGCTCGCGTCCGCGGCGTAAGCGCGGCGCGGACGGTCCCGAGCGTGATGTTGCGCGTGTCCGGGTCGACGTCGCAGAACACCGGCCGCCCGCCGGCGTTCACCACTGCCTCGGCGCTGGCGTAGAACGTGAGCGAGGGCACGACGACCTCGTCGCCCTCACGCAGGCCGAGGGCACGTAGCGCGATCGTGATCGCGTCGGTGCCGTTCGCAACCCCGATCACGTGCCGCACACCTAGGTAGTCGGCGAACTCGCGCTCGAAGGCCTCGACCTCGGGACCGAGGATGAAGCGCGCGTCCTGCGCCACCTCGCCCAGTTTCGCCACGATCCTGTCGCGCAGCGGCGCCAGCGGCGTCATCGTGTCGAACAGCGGAATCGGCATCGGCACACCCTACCCGCGAGGAGCTTCACGCCGTCACGCCGACCGGCCGCTACGCTAGGGCGCGATTTGCTGCTCGACGCCTCCGTCACCGACTCGTTCGTCACGCTGGCGACCCACATCATCCGAGACCTTGGGCTCGGCGGGGTCGCCCTGCTCACGGCCATGTCGGGCGTGATCGGGATTCCGGGCACCGAGCCGACGATGCTGTTCGCCGGCTTCGACGTGTTTCAGGGCAACCTGACGCTGCTCGGGATCATCATCTTCGGCGTGATCGGCGACATGGCCGGCGCCTCGATCGCCTACGCAATCGGCTATTTCGGCCGTATCGAGCTGCTCGAGCGGCACGGCAACAAGCTTCACGTTAGTCCCCAGCGCCTCCAGGTGGCGCAGCGATGGTTCGACCGCTACGGGTCGCCCGTGGTGTTCGTCTCGCGCTTGCTGCCTCTGATCCGGGCTGTCTTTCCCTACGCGGCGGGCGTCGCCGAGATGCCTTTCCTGCGCTTCTTCTCGTTCGCCGCCCTCGGCTCGGTGGTGTGGATCACGGGTCTGGCCCTCCTCGGACGGGCGGTCGGCAGCAACTGGGAGCACTGGCGGCGCAACCTCGAGTACGTCGATTACGTCGCGCTGGTGCTGCTGGTCGCCGTGATCGTGTATCTGGTCGTGCGGCGGGCGCGAAACGCAAGGGCTCAGCGCGCCGCCGATGTCCTCTCCGATTAGCTGGGGCCGCCTGCGCCCCCAGCCGGACTGGCCGCTGTCCGTCCCTCGCGCCACGGCGCTGGGCCTCGTGCACGGTCCGGCCGAGCTGCTGCCGATCTCCTCCTCAGCCCACGTCACGCTGATCCCATGGCTGCTCGGCTGGGACCTCGACCGGCTCGCGCCGGATTTGCGCAAGTCGTTCGAGGTGGCGCTGCACGCCGGCACGGCCGCCGCCCTGGCGATCGCGGCGCGCCAGGAGCTGATCGCGATCCTGTCCCGTCCGCATCGCCGGCGCTGGCTCGAGCTGCTCGCGCTTGCCACGGCGCCTCCCGCGCTTGCTGGCTACGTCCTCGAGCGCCCGATCGAGGCCCGGCTGGGGACGCCGCCGACGATCGCCATCGGCCTGCTCCTCGGCTCCGCGAGCCTGGCGATCGCCGATCTCCGCCCGCAGGAGCGGACGATCGATGACGCCGGCGCCGGCGATGCCCTCTGGCTCGGACTGGCACAGGCGAGCGCGCTCATGCCCGGCGTGTCGCGCGGCGGCGCCACCCTCACCGCAGCGCGACTGCGGCGCTTCATGCGCGCCAGCGCGAGTCGCCTCTCGCGCCAGGTGGCGCTGCCGGTGATCGCCGGCGCCACCACTCTCAAGACGCTCCGCCTCGCCCGTCGCGGGCTGCCGCCTGGCGCCGTGCTGCCGTTCGCGACCGGCGCCGGGGCTTCGTTCGCCTCGACGCTTCTCTCGACCTGGTTGATCGACGAGCTCGAGCGCGATCGCTCGTTATTGCCCTTCGCCCTCTACCGCAGCCTGCTCGCCCTTGCGACGCTGCGCAAGCTCCGGACTGAGGGGCCGCGCGGACGATCGACGCGGCTGAGCGCTGCAAATTTGCTCAGCTGAGCGGGACGGCGGGGGCGTACCGCAAAATAGAGGGCAGACGGATGAGCACGATCCTCGGCACGACGCTGTCAGGCCGCTATCGCTTGGAGGCGCGAATCGGCGCGGGCGGCATGTCGATGGTCTACCGCGCGCTCGACGAGACGCTCCAGCGCCAGGTCGCGGTCAAGCTGATGAACCGCGAGGTGGCGAGCGACTCAGACCAGCTCGAGCGCTTCCGCCGCGAGGCGCGGGCGGTAGCGCAGCTGTCGCATCCCCACATCGTCGGAGTGATCGACGCCGGCGAGGACGATGGACGGCCGTACATCGTGTTCGAGTACGTCGAAGGCGAGACGCTCAAGGAGCGGATCCGGCGCATGGGAAGGCTGCCGGTGGCCGAGGCGGTGGCCTACGCGATCGAGATCGCGCGAGCGCTCGGCGCCGCGCACGCGCGGCACATCGTCCACCGCGACGTCAAGCCGCAGAACGTGCTGATCGACGAGGAAGGCTCGGCCAAGGTGACCGACTTCGGGATCGCCCGCACGCTTGACGAGGAGGGTCTGACCGCAGATGGCCGCGTGCTCGGGACGACCGACTACGTCTCCCCCGAGCAGGCCCTAGGACAACCGGTCACCGGCCAGTCGGATCTCTACTCACTTGGCGTCGTGCTCTACGAGATGCTCGCGGGAGAGGTCCCGTTTCGCGGCGAGAGCCAGGTCGCAGTGGCGATGAAGCACGTCCGCGACGCGCTGCCGGACGTGCAGGCCCGGCGTCCTGAGGTCTCCGCGGCGCTCGCCGCCGTGGTCGACACGGCGACCGCTAAGGCGCCGGAGAATCGCTACGCCAACGACGCCGAGCTGATCGCCGACCTCGAGGACGTGCTCGCGATCGAGACAGCACGCGCCGGCAACGCCACCGGCGAGGTCACGAGCGTGCTGCGCACGCTGCCGACCGGCAAGCAGCGACGGGTCCCGTTTCTCGTGCGCCACCGGCGAGCGGCCATCGTCGCCGCCGTGATCGTGCTGCTCGCCGCGGGCGGCGTGGCTCTGTGGCTCACCACCCGCGCCCACCACGGGACCGGGCGGGTGGCGCAGCCGGCGCCGCCGCAGGCGCCAACACAGGTGCCGCTGTGCCAGTCCTGCGCGCACGACTTCGATCCCCTCGGAGACAACAAGGTCGAGAACCACAACCACGTAGGACTCGCGATCGACGGCCAGCTCGACACGAAGTGGACAACCGAGACCTACTACTCGGGCAACCTCGGCAAGGCGGGCGTTGGCCTCTACGTGGACGCCAGCCCAGGGACCACGGCGCGCGCGATGGTGATCGACACCGACACGCCAGGCTTCACGGCACAGATCTACGCGCGGACGAACCCGCCGCCGCTGAGCTGGCCCGATGCCGGGTGGCGCTTGATCGGCTCGGTCGAGCGGGTGAGCCACCGTCAGGTCGTGCGCCTGACCAGCGGTGCGGCGAAGTACCGCTACTACCTGATGTGGATCACGAGCCTCAACGGCATGCAAGAGGTCGCGATCAACGAGCTGGCGCTGTATCGCTAGCTTCGCGCCGCCTCCGCGTTGACACGATTCGAGCACCTGTCGAGACCTGTCTCCGTCCGGACGGCGGGATTGGCGAATCAGTTCGGACTGTCCGAACCGATTCTCCGATCCTGAAGCCGAGACCTGAGCCGGAGCCGCACGGGCGGCGTCGCTCGGTTGCTCCGCGCCGGCCGTCGCCGGGCCCGCGGCTCAGTGGCGGTGGTGCCGCTCCTCCTCGTAGCGCTCGATCCCGAGTCGCACGAGCCGGTCGAGGAGCTCCGGATAAGGGATCCCGCTGGCTTCGAACAGCGAGCCGAACACGCTCGTCTGCGTGAAGCCGGGAATCGTGTTGAGCTCGTTGACCAGCACGCGCTCGCCGTCGACGAAGAAGTCGACTCGGGCGAACCCGCAGCAGCCCGCCTTTCTGAACGTCGTGACGGCGAGCTCGCGCACACGCTCGCGCACGTGTTCGGGCACCCGCGCCGGCACGATCAGCTTCATCCCGCCCGGCGTGTACTTGGCCTCGTAGTCGTACCACCCGCTCTCTCCCGCCGCGAGCATGATCTCGCCCGGCTGTGAGGCGATCGGCTCTCCGTTACCGAGGACCGAGCACTCGACCTCGAGCCCGGTCGCCTCCGCCTCGATGATGGCCTGGGTGTCGTGTTGGAACGCCGTGTCGAGCGCGCCTGTCAGGTCATCCACGCTGACCACGCGAACGATCCCGACCGACGAGCCGAGCCGAGCCGGCTTCACGAACACGGGCACCCCGAGTCCGCCGAGGTCGCTCAGCACGGCAGCCGGATCCCCACGCCACCAAGACTCTCGCACCGCCCGATACTCGACCTGCGGGATTCCGGCGCTTGCCATCAGCTCCTTGAACAGCAACTTGTCCATGCACAGCGCCGAGGCGAGCACTCCGGCGCCGACGTAAGGGATGTCGAGGCACTCGAGCAGCCCCTGCACGGTTCCGTCTTCGCCGAACGGGCCGTGCAACACAGGAAACACGATGTCGGCACCGTCGAGGCCGCGCCCCGGCGCGAGAGACATCGCGTCCGCCTCGGCGCCGTCACCTTCGCGCCAGACGCCGTCGCGGCCGATCTCGATCGCGCGCACGTCGTAGCCCGCTTCACGTAGTCCTCCGGCAACTGACGCAGCCGACGCCAGCGAGACCTCGTGCTCGGACGAGCGGCCGCCGCCGAGCACTGCCACGCGTAGCGGGGTCACGGGCTCGAGGTGGTGGTGGTGGTGGACGTAGTCGAGCTCGACGTGCTCGACTTGCTCGGCCCCGTCGATGTCTTGGAGCTGCTCGTTGTCGTGGTCGTCGTGGACTTGAGGCGACCGACGACGATCGTCACCGTGCTGCCCTTGATCTCGCTCGAGCCGCCGGAAGGGTTCTGACTGACGACCACGTCGTTCTGCGCTGGATCGCTCACGTCCTGCGATTGCGAGCTGACGCTGAACCCAGCTCCCTCGAGCGCGCCTCGGGCCGCTCCCGAGGTCTGCCCGGTGACGTTGGGCACGTTCGCTTTCGGCGGCGCCTGCGCGATCACGATCGTCACCCGTGAACCCGGAGCCACAGTGGCGCCGCCGCCAGGATCCTGACTGATCACGGTGCCGGGGGTTCCGCTCGAGGAGGTCTGCGTAGTGGTCTCGACCGTGAACCCGTCGCCTGAGAGCTGGGCCGTCGCCGAGTCCTGGCTTTGCCCGACCACGTCGGGCACCGCGACCTGGCGCGGCCCGGAGGACACGAACAACGTCACGGCCGAGCCGACGGGGAGTGTGGTTCCGGCCCGCGGATCGGTTCGCGTCGCGTCGCCCGGCGGGATCGTGTCCGAGTTCTCGCGATGCACGCGCCCGACGCGCAGCCGGGAATCCTCGATCGCGTGCTTGGCGTCGGACTCGCCGAGGAACGACACGGATGGGATCGACGTGTCGCCCGGACCCTGCGAGACCGTCAACGCCACCGTCGAGCCCTTGTTGGCCTGGCTGTCGCCCAGAGGATCCTGCGCGATCACCGTTCCGGCCCGGTGGCTGTCCATGCGGTAGTTGATGGTCGTCCTGAAGCCTTGGTTCTGGAGCAGAGTCTGGGCCACGTCGATCTGCTGCCCCGCGACCGGTGGGACGCTCACGCGCTGGGGCCGCGTGAGCAGGTAGGCGGCCGCGCCACCCCCGAGCAGCAACACGAGCAGCAGGACGGCGAGCCAGGGCCAGCGCCGGCGCCGCGGCCCGAGCGGGGGAGGCGGCGGATACCCGGTGTGAGCATCTTCGGCTACGACTACCGCGCCGGCGGGCGGCACTGTGTCCGGCACCGCCGCGGCGGCGACCCCGACGAGCGCCGCCGCCCCCCAGCCCTCGGTCGATGACACGGCGGCAAAGCTCGCCGTGCGCTCGCCGGCGCTGCGCGACTCGATCATCGCCCTGACCTGCGCGAGGGCGGCGATCAGCTCGTCGGCGTTGGTCGGGCGGTCGCTCGGGTTCTTGTTCAGCGCCCACAGGATCACCTGCTCGAGCTCGGGTGCGACTGCGGGGTTGATCGCGCTCGGGGGCAGCGGCGCCTCGGAGACGTGCTTGATCGCGATCGTCACCGCGGCTTCGGCGTCGAACGGGACGCGGCCAGTGACGAGCTCGTACAGGATCACCCCGATCGAATAGAGGTCCGACGCTTCGCTGACGGCGAGGCCCTGCGCCTGTTCCGGCGAGAGGTACTGCGCGGTTCCCATGATCGATCCTGTCTCGGTCATGTCGGAGGCGCCGGCGCGCGCGATCCCGAAGTCGGTGACCTTTGCGTGATCGGACTCGTCCACGATCACGTTGTGCGGCTTCAGATCGCGGTGGATCACGCCGCGCCGGTGCGCGAACCGAGCCGCTTTGAGGATCTGGAGCGTGATGTCGATCGCGCGCACCTGGTCGAGCGGGGCCTCGGCACGGATCAGCTGCTTGAGCGAGCGCCCGGGCAGGTACTCCATCGCGATGTAGTACGTGTCGTCGTAGGCCCCGCGGTCATAGACGCTGACCACGTTCGGATGCTGCAGCCCGGCGGCCGCCTGCGCCTCACGGCGAAAGCGCTCGACGAAGCCGGGATCCTCGGAGAAGCGCCGGTACATCAGCTTCAGCGCTACCTTGCGCCCAAGCTGCTGATCCTCGGCCAGGAGCACATCGGCCATCCCGCCGGCCCCCACCCGCGAGAGGACCTTGTAGCGACCGTCGATCAGCGCGCCTGTGATCGCGTCGGTCATCGCTCACTGCCCTTCGGAGAGCAGGGTCTGGATCACGGCGCTGGCGATCGGCGCCGCCACCGTGCCCCCGAACCCGCCCTGCGAGCGCTCGACCGTCACTGCCACCGCGATCTTCGGATTCTGCACCGGGGCGAAGCCGATGAACCACGGCTGGGTCAGGTTCGAGCCAACGGGTCCGACCTGCGCCGTGCCTGTCTTGCCGGCGACGTCGATGTTGCCGAGCTGCGCCGCCGTTCCGGTGCCTTCGTCGACGACCTGCTTCATCATCTGCGCGACCTGGCTTGCGCTCGAGCTCGTCATCACCTGGCTGTACACGCTGGGCTTGATCGTGCGGACGGTGCGCCCGTCCTGGTCGACGATCCGGTCGGTCAGCCGCGGCCTCATCAGTTTGCCGCCGTTGGCGACCGCGGCCGCGACCATCGCCATCTGCAGCGGCGTCACCTGGAGCCCGCCCTGGCCGATGCCGATGCGCCCGATGTCCTCGCTCGGACTGCCCGGCGGCAACGGACGCGAATGGCGGCCGAAGCTCCACGGCTGGCTCACGCTCATCTCGTCTGCCGGGAGATCGAGCGGCGGCTTCGAGTAGAAGCCAAAGCGCTTCATGTAGCGGGTCATCGTGTTTCGTCCCAGATGCCCAGCGACCTGCGCCCAGACGGTGTTCACCGAGAACGTCAGCGCCGTCGTCAGGTCGATGTCTCCAAACGGCTGGTTGTTGTCGTTGGCCAGTGGTACACCCGAGACATTGATCGGCGAGCGGCCGTTGACGACCGAACTCGGCGTGTACTGGCCCGTGTCAATCGCGGCACTCGCGGTCACGACCTTGAACGTCGAACCCGGCGGGTAGCCGGATTGGGTCGAGCGGTTGAAGGTGGATACGTTGGCCCCGGTGGCGTCAGGATGGTTGTCGTCGTAGCTCGGTATCGCCGCCATCACCTTGACGGCGCCGGTGCGCGGGTCGATTGCGACGACCGAACCCGCCTGCCCTGCGAGCTGGTTGAAAGCGAGCCGCTGGGCCTTGGGGTCGAGCGTCGTGTAGACGTCGTCGCCGACGCGCTGGCGCGTCAGCTGCCCGAACACCGAGCTGAGCCCGGTCTGCAGGCCCCGTAGCGCATCGCCGCGCGAGCGCTCGAGCCCGGCGGCGCGACCCTGACGCGCGATCGAATAACCAACCGGCTGAGCGAACAACTGCCCGGTGGGATAGGTCCGGCTCCAGATGCCACCGCGCTCGGGCACGGAGCGCGCGAGCACGGTCCCGTCGGCGGCGAGGATCCGCCCGCGCTTGATCTTCAGCTCGTCGATCAGGGTGCGCGCGTTGAGCGGGTTGTCGTTCAGCGACTTGGCCTCGAACACGGTCCAGCGCGAGGTCCAGCCGATCAGCAGCGCGAACAGCACCACGATGACGGCGAACAAGCGGGCTATGGGGACGTTCACCGCAGCGCCACGTCCTTGCGCGCGCGATCGGAGATCAACAGCAGCAGCGCTAGCAGGATGAAGTTCGCGACGATCGACGACCCCCCGTAGGAGATAAACGGCAGCGTCACTCCCGTGAGCGGAATCACGCGCGTCACCCCGCCTACGATCACGAACACCTGGACCGCGAACACCGCGCTCAGGCCGACGGCGAGCAGCGTCGAGAATGAGTCCCGGGCCAGCACCGCGGTCTTGAAGCCGCGCGCGACGAACAGCAGGTAGGTGAGGATGACCGCGGCGGCGCCGAACAACCCGAGCTCGGCCGTGATCACCGCATAGATCATGTCCGTCTGGGGGGCCGGCAGGAGCGTCGTCCCGTACCCGGGCACGGTGAGCGTCGATTCGCCGAAGCCCTGGCCGAAGAACCCGCCGGCGGCTTGGGCGAATAGCGCGTTCGCCTGTTGGTAGCTGCCGCCCTGCTTGTTGTAGAGACTGGGATCGAGCGGGTGCAGCCACGCCTGGACGCGATCGTGGATGTGGGGCACGTGGGTGCCCAGGTACCAAGCTCCGAGCGCGAACGCGAGTACGCCCACGGCGACGAACGAGACCCTGCCGGTGGCGACGTAGAGCATCGCCAGCAAGCCGCCGTAGAACATGAGCGAGGAGCCGACGTCGTGCAGCAGGACCATGATCAGCATCGCGATCCCCCAGATCACGACGACCGGGCCGAGGTGCTTGAGCGGCGGGAACGTGATGCCGAGGAACCGTCGCCCACCCGTAGCCAGCACCTGCCGGGTGTCGCGCAGGTAGCTGGCCAGGAAGATGACGAGGCCGATCTTCGCGATCTCCGCCGGCTGGAACACGAACAGGCCCGGGATGCGCACGCCGAGGTAGGCGCCGTTGGCCTGGTAGCCGATGCCGGGCAGCCGTGGCAGCAGCAGCAGCCCGAGCGAGCCGAACACGATCACGTAGCGGTAGCGCTCGAGCTTGCGGTAGTCGCGAAACGCGATGATCGTCGCCGCGAACAGGATCAAGCCGAGCACGAACCACTGCGCCTGCTGGCGCGCGTCGGTGGTCGAGATCCGGTAGATCATCACGATCCCGAAGCTCGAGAGCAGCGCCACGAGCGGGAACATGTACGGGTCCGCGTGGGGCAGCGTCATGCGGATGAAGATGTGACCGGCGAGGCACAGGCCGAGGAAGATCGCGCCGTAGGTGAGCGACACGTTCGACAACGCGTTCGAGCGCTGGATGAACACGCCGGCGAACCCGGCGGTCAGCAGCAGGGATGCTGGAACCAGTCCGATCAGCTCACGGTTGCGCGCGCTCATCCCGTCAGCTGTCCCAGCTCGACGGCGCGCATCAGGTTCTCGGCATCCGATTGCGAGCGCAGGTGGTTGTTGAGCAGAGTTCGCCGTCGGTCCGCCGGCACCGCGCTGGCGGGAACTCCAGACGAATAGAAGGTCTCATACAGCCGGATCCCCGCCGGGAGGTCGTAGGGCAGGCCTCGGTACAGGGTCACGATGCCGCGCGAGTCGGTGCCGATGAAGTACAGCTGGCGGCTGGCCAGATAGCCGCCAGCACCGAGCAGCGCGAGCACGACCAAGACTGAGACCAGCGCCGCGAGCGGCTTGACGTACCGCCGGCGGCGGCGGCCGTCGTCGGCACGGGGCGCTTGGGCGCGATCGCGTCCCTGGGTCCGAGCCAGCGGCACGCGCGCCGCCGGGCGCGTCGCGGTCGTCTGGGCGCGGTCGCGGGTCTGGATGACCGCCGACGCCGCGGGGCCGCCCCCGGCGCCTTGTCCTGTGCTTTGTCCCGTGGCCCGCGACGAGGTCGCTCCCACCATCGTCGGAGGCTCGAGGAGGCCGTCGCCTCCGGCCTCCTCGATCCGGAACGCGACCACCGTGATGTTGTCCCTGCCACCGGCGGCGTTGGCCTCGGTGATCAGCGCGTCGGCGGCATCGCCGAGGCTTGGCGTCTCACCCAGGATCTCAGCGATCCGCTCGTCGCTGATCATCGAGGTCAGCCCGTCGCTGCACAGCAGCAGGACGTCACCGGCGCGGACCGGATAGGTCCACGTGTCGACCGTGACCGACGCCTCGGGCCCAAGCGCCCGCGTGATGATCGAGCGCTGCGGATGCTCGGCGGCCTGCTCCTCGGTCAGCTTGCCCTCGCGCATCAGCTCATCCACGAGCGAGTGATCCTGCGTGAGTCGCTGCAGCTGACCGTCGCGGAACAGGTACGCGCGCGAATCGCCCACGTGGGCGACGGCCAGACCCGCTTCGTCGAGGTAGGCCGCGGTCAGCGTCGTGCCCATTCCCGCCAGCGCGTGCTCGCTGCGGGCGCGCTCGTAGATGCGCTCGTTGGCTTCCCTGACCACCGAGGCAAGCCGCTCCTCGATCCCGCCGCCTTCAGGCAGGCCCTGCGTGAACGCCTCCACCGCCATCCGCGAAGCGACCTCGCCGGCCTGAGCGCCGCCCATCCCGTCCGCGACCACGAACAGCGGCGCGCGCGCGAAGGAGGAGTCCTCGTTGTCGCGGCGCTGGCGTCCGGTGTCAGTTCTCGCGATGGTCTCGGCGGCACGAAGCATGGATCAGACAGTCCTACTGCAAATACGAGAACTCGGAGTCGCCGATCCGGATGCGATCGCCGGCATGCAGTGGCTGCGGTCCGTTGAGCGGCTCCTCGTTCAGGTACGTGCCGTTCGTGGACCCGAGGTCCTCGAGCACCACGACGTGACCTTGGCGCGAGATCCGCGCATGGCGCGAGGAGGCGAACGGATCGTCCAGGTGGATCTCGACGTCGCCGCGGCCGAGCGTGGCTCCGCCCATCAAGTCGTAGGCGATTCCGGCCTCGTGACCTGACGCGTTCTCGACGAGAAGCCGTGGCTCGAAATCGTCGTCGACCGAACCGAAGCCGTCGTGCGCCGCGTACATTCCGGTGGCGTCGTCGACGACGGGCGCCTCCGCGACGCGCGTCTCACGCGCCCTCCCCCGTCGAAGATCCTTGAGCGCGCTGCGCGCGACCCAGAGCAGGAACAGGTAGAGCACGACGAGGAACGCGAACTTCAAGCCGACCGAAACGGGTTCGAGCATCTCGACGCTACTCCAGCTCGAACCTGAGCACCGAGGTGCCGAGTTCGATCTCGTCCCCGGGTTTTATGACCTCGGGCTGGTCGATCCGCCTGCCGTTGATCGAGGATCCGTTGGTCGACCCGAGGTCGGTGAGCACCCAGGATCCGCCGCGTGGTCTGATCTCGGCGTGCTGGCGCGAGATGTTGGGGTCATCGATGACGACATCGCACTGCCGGCTCCGACCCAGGCTGATGCCCGCCGGACCGACCACCATGCGCCGGCCCTCGATCAACAGCAGCGCGGTCTGCTGACGCGCTCGCGCACGCTCCTCGAGCGGCTCAGCCACCCGGCCCGCGTTGCTGTAAATCATCGTTCGGCCCATGGGATCGCTCTCAGGCTCCCGCGCCGCCTCCTGCTCGGGTTGGACGACCCGCGTCTGGATGCCGAACTCACCTAATCCCAGACGCTCGTCGGTCTCGAACTCGATGAGCGGTCTGGACAGCATCGCGAGCCGCTCCCGACGCGCGTGCTCAAGTAGATAGCCGCCCAGCTCAGTGGCGAGCGCCTCCTCGTAGGCCGCGAACCGTTCCCGATCACGCGGCGAGAGGAACACTCGATATTGATTCGGCACGTAGGTACGCGAGACTGAGAAGGACTTATGGTCCTCCATCTCCCGCGCAAGCTTGCGCGCGATCTCGACCGGGCGCACCTCGGAGCGGAAAGCACGGCTGAACGTGCCCTCGACGAGGCCGGCGATCTTACTTTCGATACTCCTCAGAACGCTCATGAGCAGGGGCTAACGGCGCTCCCATGCTACGGAAGTTCGGCCTGAGGATTCCTGGAATCGCGGGTCTCGAACCAGGCTGTGCGCAGCGCCGGGGCGAGCGCGAGCAGGCCGGCCAGCGCTGTCCCGAGCACAGCCTCGTGAAGCGGAATCGGCGCCAGCGCCGGCGTGATCAGCAGCCCCGCACACCAGAGCACGATGAGGACATAGCCCGCCGGGGGGCGAACGGCGCTCACCCGAGGTAGGAGGCCGGCGGCGATGGCCCAAACCACGGCCACCGCCAGCATGCCGCTGCTCAGCGCGGGGGCGAGGACATGGTGCAGGGCGGCGTTGAGCGACCCCATCCAGGTGTCCGAGTCGGAGGCACCGGGGGGCCGGCGGGTGTACAGGTCCGCGCCGCCCAGAGAGGCGATGAGAACGAGCCAGACGTACCCCGTCGCCGCCAGCGCAGCGCGCGCCCAGGCGCCACCGCGGGCGCGGCCTGCGAGCGCCGGCCAAGCGCCGGCCAAGCCGACCATCCCGAGCAGCGGCGCGAGCGCCGGGAGCGGCCAGAGATCTCCGCGCCGCGGCATGAGCACGAGCGGCACCAGAGCCGTGATCAGCAGGACCAGGGCGCCACCGGGGCGCCCATGGCCAACGGCGCCCGCGACGAGGATCGCGGTGATCGCGATCCACCCCAAGCGCGGCAGCGCGGCAACAACGAGCCACGCGATTAGAGCGACCCCGGCCGGCGCGAGCGGCAGCGGGCCGAGAAGCCGCGCTGCGAGCCATCCTGCGGCCAGGGCGGCAGCCGTGGCGCCGACGACCCTGGTCGGCCACGGCAGCGGGAGCGTCGGGTTGCCTTGCGCAAGCTGCTTGCACCGGCCGTACCGGTTCTCCTCGGCGGGCAGGTCTGAGTGACCGTCGTTCGAGCGCGCTCGATCTGCGCTCGCCCACGACCTCAGGCTGGGGCGCGGCCACCCGCTCGCCACGACCCCAGGTGCGTCGCTAAGCGCCGGCAGCGCCGCGCTGAGGGACTCGCAGAGGTCGTCCAGGGTGCCGCGTTCGCGTGGCCGAGGACGAAGCGCGCGGTCGATCCCGCACCCGAGCTCGCGCGGGAGGTCGCGGCGCTGGCGGCGCAGTGGCGGCAGGTACGCCCCGAGCCGCCGGGGTCGGTGGATCGCTCCCGTGCCGCTCAAGCTGGCCCAAATTGGATTGATCCCGGTCAGCGCCTCGTAGGTCACGAGCGCGAGGGCGTAGAGGTCGGCCGCCGGCCCGGCGGGCAGTCCCTCGGCCTGCTCGGGCGCCATGTAGGCCGCGGTTCCAACGATCTGACCCGTGCGGGTCAGCGAGTCGCCGCCGGTCACCCGCGCCACGCCAAAGTCGGTGAGCTTGGACGGATGGTCGTGACTCGTCGGCCGCTCGGGGATGAGCACGTTCGAGGGCTTGACGTCGCGGTGGACGATCGCCTGCGCGTGGGCGTGGGAGAGCGAGTGGCAAAGCGAGATCGCGATCCCGACGATGTCCCGGTCCGATAGCCGGCCGGTCTCGAGCAGCTCAGCCAGGGTGCCGCCACGGACGAGCTCGGAGACGAGATAGGCGCTGTCATCGTCGATCGCCGAGTCATAGAGCGTGACGATGCCCGGGTGCATGAGGCGCGCCGCGGCCCGTGCTTCGCGCTCGAAGCGTCGGTCGAGCACACGCTCGCGCGGGATGACCTTGATCGCGACATCGCGCTCGAGCCGCTCGTCGTGGGCCATCCACACGGTGGCGAAGGCGCCAGCGCCGAGCCGACGGTCCAGCCGGTAGCGGCCCAGGACCAACGTCGGCCCGGGATCAGGGGCGGCTCGGCGGGTGGCTTCGGTGCCGCGCTCGAGCCCATCGGCGGCGCTCCGGGCACGCTCGAGCCGATCGGTCGCGGCCGTCCGCAACCCGAGCCAGGCGCTCGCGCCACGGCTCGTTCTGCCCGCTGCCGGCAGCTGGCTCGCCCTCATTTCTTCGCCTTTTCCACGTCTCGCGCCTGGTCCCTGCTCGGTCCCCCACCGGACGTACCGCGAGGCCGCGAATGATGAGACTTGCTAGAAGCTGCCTATCCAGCCGCCGGCGCGGTCATACTGACGCCTTCCGATCCTTCGGAAGGAGACGAGAGAGCTTGTCGTTCTTCGACGAGGCGGACGAGCCAAGCGTAGAGCCACGCCCCGCGACGCGCAGACGCCGCGGCTCGGGAGGGCGCCGCAGGCCCCCCGGCGATCGCCAGACGATCATGGTTCGGCGGCTCGTCGCGGCGGCGGTGGTGTTGGTGGCGGTGATCCTGATCGTGCTGGGGGTTCGCAGCTGCCAGATCAGCGCCCGCAACAGCTCCTTGAAGGACTACACGAACAGCGTCTCCTCACTGAATCAGCAGTCGGTGCAGACCGGGTCGCAATTCTTCAATCAGCTTTCGAGCAGCAGCCAGGCGGGTAATGCCACGGCGCTGCAGAACCAGCTCAACGAGACTCGCGTACAGGCCGACAACCAGCTCTCGCGGGCGAAGGGCTTCGACGTCCCCAATGAGATGCGGGGCGCCCAGCAGAACTTCCTGCTCTCGATGCAGATGCGTCGCGATGGAATCGCCGGAATCGCGTCCAGGATCCAGGAAGCGCTCGGCACCACCACCAGTAGGGATGCGGTCAATTCAATCGCCGGCCTGATGGCCCGCTTCTACGCCTCAGACGTGCTCTACAAGGACTACACGACCAGTCTCATCTCCGGCGCGCTCAAGAAGGCCGATATCGCGGTGGGCGGCGACGGGATCACAATCGACTCTCATCAGTTCCTGCCCGACATACAGTGGCTGACGCCTGCGTTCGTCTCCGCAAAGCTCGGCGGCCAGACCCCGACACCGGCCGCAAAACCCGCTCCCGGGACGCACGGTCACTCGCTCGACTCCGTCAGTGTCGGCGGCACCACGCTGCAAAGCGGGTCGACCAACACGCTTCCGGCTGGGCAGGCGACGACGGTCACGCTGAATTTCACCAACGGTGGACAGAACACCGAACGCAACGTCGTCTGCAAGGTGAGCATCAGCGGCACCAGCGTCAGCGGCCAGACCACGGTGCCGCAAACGACCGCCGGCCAGAGCACGAGCTGTCAGGTGTCGCTCAAGTCCGGCCCGTCGGCCGGCAACTACACGCTGTCGGCGACCGTCGAGCCCGTCCCGGGAGAGAAGAACACCGCCAACAACACGCTGACCTTCCCGGTCACCTTCCAGTAGGCGCCCGGGCGGGCGCGAAGCGATCCGGCAGGTCGATCTGCCTATTCTTAGCGCGGTGCACGACCTGACCAGCACGGCGGGGACGGTGGCGATCGCGGCTGGTGCTGTCGCTGTGATCGCGCTGCTGTGCGTTGTCGCCCTCGGATTCCGGCTGCGGCGCTACAGAAGCGATCAGCGTCTTCTTTTAGGTGAGCGCCGGGAGGATCTGGTCGCTCATGCAGCGACGCTGCATGAGCAGTTCGAGGCCCTCTCGCAGTACGTTCAAGACATGGCCGGTCACCTCGACGAACGGATGCAGACGGTCGAGCGCCGACTCGACCACGTAGTCGCCTACCACGCGCTCGTCCGCTACGACGCCTACGGCGAGATGTCCGGTCGCCAATCCACTTCGATCGCGCTGCTCGACGCAACCCGCTCGGGCATCGTCGTCTCCTCCATCCATCATCGCGACCAGGCTCGCGTCTACGCGAAGCAGGTGCACGATGGCCGTCCCGAACTCGAGCTCTCGCCTGAGGAGGACGAGGCGATCAAGCTCGCGCTCGAGCGGGAGGACGGCCGGCCGGGGCACGCGTAGCCATCTGCGGTGCGTGTCGGCTACTTCGGGCCCGAGGGCACGTTCACCGAGGAGGCGCTGATCGCCTCTCTCGGTGTCGACGCCGGCGCCCGCGAACAGCTCGAGCTCGTCCCGCTGGCGACGATCTATGACACCGTCATGGCCGTCCACGACGGGACGGTGGCGCAAGCGTTGGTGCCGATCGAGAACTCCCTCGAGGGCTCGGTCAACGCCACCCTCGACGCGCTGGCGATGGAGACCGAGGATGTTGCGATCGTCGGCGAGGTCGTCCATCCGATCCGCCACTGCCTGATCGCCCGCACCGAGCTCGAGCTCGGCGACATCGAGGCCGTCGTCTCGCACCCGCAAGCCAACGCCCAATGTGCGCGCTTCATCCGCAGCCGACTACCCCAGGCGCGGGTGCTCGCGGGCAGCTCAACCGCCGAGGCGGTGCGCATGGTCGCCGAACACGCAGGGCCGTGGGCCGCGCTGGGCAACCGGCTCGCGGCCGAGCTCTACGGCTGCGTCGTGTTGCGGGCCGGGGTCGAGGACGTGGCCGAGAACGAGACGCGGTTCGTGTGGCTGGCGCGCGCGGCTGGCGAGCAACAGCGCGCGGGGGGCGATCCACCTCCGGCTGCCGGCCAGCAGCAACGCGCTCCGGGTGATCCACCTCCGGTCGCCGGTAGCCATCCACACCCGCCGGCCGCACCCGCGCCGCCCCGCGGCCCCTGGAAGACCGCGATCGTGTTCTGGGGCGTCGGCTCGGAGGCGCCGGGCTGGCTTGTGCGTTGCCTATCCGAGTTCGCCGTGCGTGATGTCAACCTGACGCGGATCGAGTCGCGGCCTCGTAAGCAGGGCCTCGGGCGCTACATGTTCTTCCTCGATCTCGAAGGACGCGACAAGGATCCCCACGTCGCTGAAGCCCTCCGAGGACTGCGAGCACACGCCGAGGTGCTGCGAATTCTGGGCTCATATCCGGTCGGCTGAGGGCCTCCGGAAGCGGGCGGGGCCGTACGGCCGCCCCGCTACACTGCGGCCAGCCATGGCCTCCTCCGTGCCAGCGCCAGCGGGGTCCGCGTCGCCACCAGAGCACCGGCGGCGCGGGCGTGAGGTTGGTCGGGTGCTCGTTCTCAACGCGACGTACGAACCCATCAATGTGTGCACGGTTCGTCGGGCTGTTGTGCTGCTGCTGAAGGAGAAGGCGGAGATGATCGAGCGGGCCGAGTGGGAGTTGCACTCCGTCAGCTCGACGATCGCGCGGCCGACCGTGATCCGCCTGATCACCTACGTCCGAATCCCGCGTGACACCCACCGCCGCAAGATCACGCGTCGCGCCGTGTTCGCGCGCGACGACTGGATGTGCCAGTACTGCGGCGCCCGCTCGAACCTCACCGTCGACCACGTCGTGCCCCGTTCGAAGGGCGGCACCTCGAGCTGGGAGAACATCGTCGCCTCGTGCGCCCCCTGCAACCGCCGGAAGGGCAACGCGCTCCCGCGCCAAGCGGGTATGCACCTTCTCAAGGCACCTCGGACGCCAAGTCCGCACGTGTTCATCCAGGTCGCGAGTCCGACGATCCCAGCCGACTGGCGCCAGTACCTGGTGGCGTAGGGGCGGCGCCGCGGGTTCGGGCGCTTGGATCAGGCGCTCCAGACGCGCGGGAGCGACCGCGTGGTTGGCCGTCTCGGGCGCGGGCGGTCGTCTCAGGCGCGGACGATTGTCTCAGGCGGCGTAGCGCTGCGCCGCTCGGGCGCGCGCCTTCGCCGCCTCGACATCACGGTTCTTCGGTGGCGCGGAGGTCTCGAGCTCGCGTAGCAGGTCGGCCGAGATTGCGGCCACGGCCTCGACGGCGCGATCGAAGGCCTCCTGGTTCGCCCGCGAAGGCTTGGTGAACCCGCTGATCTTGCGCACGTACTGGAGCGCGGCGGCCTGGATCTCCTCGCCCGAGGCGGGTGGGTCGAAGTTGTGAAGCGTTCGGATATTTCGGCACATGCCGACAAGCGTACCGACACGAACCGGCTCAGGAACGCGCGAAGGGCGCCGTCGACACGACGCCCTTCGCAAATGATTGGCTGCCTGGAACCGAAGTGGACTCGATCGCGCCGGAGGGACTAGTCCCGGCGTCCACGACGACGGTGCCTCGGTTGGGACTCCGCTAAGCGGGGCCAGCCTCCGACCTAGCGGCCGGACACCTCCAGGGTCCCACAAGAACTTTCAGACAGGCGGACCACCTCCTTTCTCTGGTACGGCGGAGGATAGCGAAGAGTCGGGACGAGACCTCCGTCCGGCGGGGCCGGCTCAGGCGGCGTTCGGTGCGTCTGCAAACGACCGGCGACGCGAGCTCCCGCCGGACGGAGGTCACGTCCCTCAGCCGAGGCGGGCGATGAGCGGTTCGTGGGGAAGTCTGCCGAGCGCGCGTCCCCCCGGCTCACCCCCGCCCGCGACGTCAGGCGCGCGGGCTGGCAGGATGACAGCTGGTCGAAAGCCGGCTATTCGGCAGGGTCGTCGTCCGCCACCGCGGCGGCCGTCGCGGCGTCCGACTCGACCACGAGCGCGACCGCGCTCACCTGATCCTCCTCACGCAGGTTCATCAGGCGGACACCTTGCGACGCGCGGCCGTAGCGGTTGATGCCGCGCACGGATGTGCGCTGGACCATCCCGTTCTGAGAGATGAAGACGAGCTCCTGGTGTTCGCGCACGACGAGCGCGCCGGCGAGCTGGCCCTTGTTCTCGGTCAGCGTGATCGTCTTCACGCCCATCGTCCCCCGCCCCTTGACCGGATACTCCGGGATCGGGGTGCGCTTGCCGTAGCCGTTTTCGGTCACCACGAGCAGCTCCTGGTCATCGCGCGCGACGTCCATGGCCAGCACCGCGTTGTTGTCCTGGGCGACGTTCATGCCCCGCACGCCGCTCGTGTCGCGACCCATCGGCCGGACCTGGTCCTCGCTGAAGCGCGCCGCCTGCCCCGAGCGCGAGACCATGATCACGTCGTCGTGTCCGCTGGTGCGGCGCACGGCAATCAGCTCGTCAACGTCATGGATGTTGATGGCGATGATGCCGTCAGCCTTGATCGGGGTGTTGTAGGCCGCGAACTCGGTCTTCTTGATCATCCCGTTGCGCGTCGCGAAAACTAGGTACTTGCCCTCGTTGAAGTCGCGCGTCGAGAGCACGGACTGGACGCGCTCGCCGTCGCGGAGCGGCAGGAGGTTCACCAGCGCCCGGCCGCGCGCCGTGCGCGATGCCTCGGGCAGCTCGTAGACCTTGAGCCGGTAGACCTTGCCCCGGTTGGTGAAGAACAACAGGTAGTCGTGCGTCGAGGAGACGAATAGGTGCTCGATGTAGTCGTCGTCCTTCATCTCCATCCCGGTCACGCCGAGGCCCCCGCGACGCTGCTGGCGGTAGGTAGATAGCGGAAGCGACTTGATGTAGCCGGAGTGCGTGATCGAGATCACCATCTGCTGGTCGGCGATCAGATCCTCGATGTCGATGTCGCCCTCGGCCAGCGTGATCTCCGTGCGGCGCTCGTCGCCGTAGGCGTCGCTGATCTCCTGAAGCTCGTCCTTGATCAGGCCGTTGATGCGCGCCTCGTCACCGAGGATCTCGCGGAGCTCCTTGATCCGCTCGACGAGGTCCTCGTGCTCCTTCTTGATCTTGTCCGCTTCGAGCGCGGTCAGCCGGCTGAGAGTCAGCTGGAGGATCGCTTGCGCCTGGATCACCGTCAGCTCGAAGCGCCCGACGAGCTCACCCCGCGCCGTCTCAGGATCGCGCGAGGCGCGGATCAGGGCGATCACCTCGTCGAGGTTCGCAAGCGCAACGAGCAACCCCTCGAGCACGTGCGCTCGATCCTCGGCACGCCGGAGCTCATACTTGGTGCGGCGGATGATGACGTCGCGCTGATGGTCAACGTAGTGACCGATGACCTCGCGCAGCGACAGCGTGCGAGGCACGTTGTCGACCAGGGCGACCATGTTCACGCCGAAGGTGGCCTGCATCGGCGTGTGCTTGTAGAGCTTGTTCAGCACCACCTTCGGGATGGCGTCGCGCTTGAGCTCGATCACGATCCGCATGCCGTGGCGGTCGGACTCGTCGCGTAGATCCGTGATCTCGGGCAGCTTCTTGTCGAGCACGAGGTCGCGGATCTTCAGGATCACTCCGCCGTCGCCACCCTTGCGCACGAGATACGGCAGCTCGGTGACGATGATCGCCTCCTTGCCCTGGCCGATTGGCTCGACATGCGCCTTGGCCTGCACGCGGACGCGACCGCGACCGGTGGCGTAGGCGTCCCGTATCCCGTCGCGGCCGAGGATCGACCCTGCGGTCGGAAAGTCGGGACCCTTGATGTGCTTCATCAAGCCATCGACGTCGATCAGCGGATCGTCGATGTAGGCG
>JAFAZV010000360.1 GCA_019239445.1 Solirubrobacterales bacterium | reverse complement strand
CAAGCTATTCGCCCTCCCCGAGCAGGTGTGGCGAAGCCCCGACGTCATGGCGATCGGCGTCGCCGCCGTGCGTGACGCGGATCTGCAGATCGGGATCCTGCGCGCTGAGCGCGCGCTTCACCGGCCGGCGGACGTGCGCGCGGCGCTCGTCGATCCCCTGCTGCCGGAGGCGGTCAGGCGGGTGCTTCGGTGGCGGGACGGTTCTTGGGCGGCCGGTCGATGAGGTAACGTCAGACGAGCTCGCCCGGCAGTCATGCCGGACGTCCCGTAGGTGATGCGAAGCGAATCTCGCAACTCACGCGAGACCGCTTCAGCGCATTGCACTGGGGAGTGGTGTAATGGCAGCACGGGAGGTTTTGGTCCTCCAGGTCCGGGTCCGACTCCTGGCTCCCCAGTTGCGCGTAGGCAGAAGCCTCTTCGTCCGGCACACGAACTAGTGTTCGGGTGTGGGACGCGTGCGATACACCGAGGATCAGGTGCGTGAAGCGGTGGCTGAGTCTCTCAGTGTTACCGAGGCGTTGCGCGTGCTTGGCCTACGCGCTGCAGGCGGCAACTTCAGGACGCTTCGGAAGCTGATCGCGAGGTATGCGATTTCGACGGAACACTTCGATCCGAACGCGGCTCGCCGCGACGCGAGGCGCCTGACTGCGATCCCCCTCGCCGAGATCCTGGTGCCAGGTTCCAGCTATTCCCGCACGCAGCTCAAGCGCCGACTCTATGAGGACGGCCTCAAGGCACGAAGGTGTGAGCTATGTGGACAGGATGAGCGTTGGCACGGCAAGCCGATGTCATTGATCCTCGATCACATCAACGGTGATGCGACAGACAACCGGCTCGAGAACCTGAGGATCGTATGTCCTAACTGTGCCGCTACGTTTGAAACCCACTGCGGCCGCAAGAATCGCCTGCAGGTTGAGCCACGTCATTGCCTGCACTGCGACCGCCTGTTCATCCCCAAGTACGGAAATCACCGCTATTGCTCGCAGACGTGCGGCGTGCACAGCCGCGGTCCACGGCGTTCAAAACCTGAGACGCGAAAAGTCCAGCGACCGTCTTATGAGCAACTCGTTGCCGATTTATCGTCTATGAGCTATCTCGCCGTGGGGCGCAAATACGGCGTGTCAGATAACGCCGTCCGCAAGTGGATGCGTCGGTACCAGTACGAGACGGAGATGGAGGATTGGAGAAGGCAACACGAAGAGCCCTAACCTAACCTCGCGATGTCTGCATTACCGGCGACCGCTCCATGCGGATGGGCTAATGAAATTCCTCGGCCAGCGGGCCGTGCCTGCGGTCGAGGAGGTGGTCGGGGGCGCCTATCGGCGCAGCTTGGCGCTGCCGGGTGGCGCCGGGGTGCTCGAGCTGGCTCCGGAGGATGGCTATGTGCATGCGCGTTTTTGGCTCGAGGATGAGGGAGACGTTGAGGTGGCGCTCGAACGTGCGCGTGCGCTGCTTGACCTCGATGCCGATCCCGAGGCGGTCGCCGCCGTCCTCGGGCGCGATCAGCTGATCGGGCCTCTGGTCGCGCGGTCGCCGGGCCGCCGGGTGCCGGGGCACGTCGATCCGCACGAGCTAGCTGTGCGGGCGGTGCTGGGGCAGCAGGTCTCGCTGGCGGCGGCGAACACGCTGGCCTCGCGCCTGGTACGTGAATACGGGGCGACGCTGGCGCGGCCGCGAGGCGGGGTGACGCGGCTGTTCCCGTCGGCGGCCACGCTCGCGGCCGTGAAGCCGGAGCACCTGCCGATGCCGGCGACGCGCCGGCGGGCGGTGCTCACGCTGGCGAGATCACTCGCCTCGGGTGAGCTGCGACTCGAGGCCGATACAGACCCGCGCGAGGCGCGGCGGCGCCTACTCGCGTTGCCCGGCGTGGGGGCGTGGACCGCGGAGTACATAGCCATGCGCGCGCTACGCGACGCTGACGCCTTCATGGCCGGCGATTTAGGCGTGCGCCGCGCATTGGTCCGGCTCGGGGTGGCTGACCGTGCGCGCGCCATCACGGAAGCGGCCGAGCGCTGGCGTCCGTATCGGGCCTACGGGATGGTTCATCTTTGGAGCGCGCTGGGCTGAGACCGTCGCAAGCCCTAAGAAGGGCGAGTTTGGGTCCGGCGCAGGTCACGCAGCGGCGAAGCGCCGATCGTCCAGCGGCTCGCGATCCCTTACGATCCGGCTGACGTGACGGCACCGGTGGTCGTAATCCTCGCTGCGGGCCAGGGGACCCGGATGCGGTCGGCAACACCTAAGCTGCTCCACCCACTGTGCGGGCGGGCGATGATCGAGTGGCCAGTGGCGGCGGCCAGAGCGGCCGGAGCGGGCAAGATCGTCGTTGTGGACAGTGCCGAGCGGCCGCTCGAGGCCGCGCTCGACGGGACGGTGGAGCTGGCTGTTCAGACCGAGCCTCGGGGTACGGCGGACGCGGTCAAGGCGGCGGCGCGGCACTTCGATCAGGACGCTCCGGTCGTCGTGATCAACGGCGACGTGCCGCTGATCAATGCCGAGACGCTGCGTGGGTTGGTGCAGGCGCATGAGCATCAAGGCGCTGGCGCCACGATGGCAACGACGGTCCTCGATGATCCGCGCGGTTACGGGCGAGTCGTGCGCGCGCCCGACGGTACGGTCGAGCGGGTGGTCGAAACCAAGGCACCGGGGGACGCCACCGAGCTCGAGCTCCACATTCGCGAGGTCAACACCGGAATCTTCGCCTTCGAGGCGGCGGCGCTCCTCTCGGCACTGGACGACGTGCGCGGCGACAACGTGCAAGGCGAGCTCTATCTCCCCGACGTGCTCCCAATCATCCGCGCGCACGAGCGCTCGGTGCTCGCGCACGAGATCTCAGACCCGAGCGAAACGCTCGGCATCAACGACCGGAGCGCGCTGGCGCAGGTGCGAGCGATTGCCCAGCGCCGGATCCACGAACGCCACATGCTGGCCGGGGTGACGATCGTCGACCCGGCGGCGACCGTGATCGACGCGGACGTCGAGATCGGCGCCGACACCGTGATCGCCCCGTTCACCAGCGTTCTGGGCTCTTCGCAGCTCGGCTCGGGCTGCGCGATCGGGCCGCACGCGACGTTGATCGACACGGCCGTCCACGACCGGGCCACGATCGTCCACTCTTACCTCAAGGAGGCGGAGGTCGGCGAACAGGCGAACGTCGGGCCTTTCACCTACCTGCGGCCGGGCGCGGTGCTGCGGCCGCGCGCAAAGGCGGGCACGTTCGTCGAGATCAAGAACTCCGACATCGGCGCTGGTTCCAAGGTGCCGCACCTGTCCTACATCGGCGACGCCGACATCGGAGAGGGAACGAATCTCGGCGCCAGCACGATCACCGCCAACTACGACGGGTACCGCAAGCACAGGACGAAGATCGGGGCGCGGGTGAAGACCAGCGTTGACACGACGCTAATCGCGCCCGTCAGCGTCGGCGATGACGCCTATACGGCTGCCGGATCGGTGATCACCGACGACGTGCCGGCGGGCGCGCTCGGCGTCGCCCGGGCTCGACAGAGCAACGTCGAGGGCTACGCGCAGCGCCGCCAGGAACGCGAGGCGAATCCGCCGAAGGAGGGCGAAAAGGCTTAGCCACCTACGCCGGTGGCGTCTACGGCCGAGCGTACACTCGCGCACACGATGAGCTTCCTCGAGACAAGTCCGGCGGCGACCGACCTGCGGGTCGAGTACGACAAGCGGATGATGCTGGTGTCCGGGCGCGCGAACCCCGAGCTGGCGGCGCGGATCGGCTCCAAGCTGGGCGTCCAGCCGGGCGGGGTCACCCGCAAGACGTTTGCCAACGGCGAGGTCTACTGCCGCTTCGAGGAGTCTGTTCGCGGAGCTGACGTGTTCATCGTCCAGCCGACCTGCGGCAATCTAGCCGCCGGGCTCACCGTCAACGACGCGTTGATGGAGCTGCTGTTGATGGTCGACGCCGCGGTGGGCGGCTCGGCGCACCGGGTCATCGCTGTGACGCCGTGGTATGGCTATTCGCGCCAGGACAAGAAGTCGGCGCCGCGCGAGCCGATCAGCGCTCGCCTGGTGGCGCGGATGCTCGAGGCTGCCGGGATCGACCGGATCCTGACCATGGACTTGCACCAGGGCCAGATCCAGGGCTTCTTCCAGAAGCCGTGCGACCACATGACGGCGCTGTTCATGCTCACGCAGTACTTCGCCGACCTCGGACTCGAGGATCTCGTGGTCGTCGCTCCGGACGCCGGCCGGGTGAAGCTGAACAAGCGCTTCGCCGCCAAGATCGGCGCCGACCTGGCGATCCTCAACAAGGAGCGCCCGGCTCAGCAGCTGGCGGAGATCGGGTACGTGATCGGCGAGGTCGAGGGCAAGACGGCCGTGATCGTCGACGACTTGATCGACACCGCCGGCACGCTCAAAGCAGCGGCGCAGGCAGTGCTCGAGGCCGGCGCCAAGCGGGTGTACGCGGCTGCCACCCACGGCGTGTTCTCCGGCAACGCGTGGGAGAACCTGGCCGCAGCTGGGTTCGAGCGCGTCGTCGTCACCGACACCCTGCCGCTCCCGCCCGGTGCACCAGACAACGTCACGGTCCTGTCGTGCGCCGATCTGCTCACCAACTCGATCCGCCAGATCTTCACCGACGGTTCGGTGAGCGACGTCTTCGGCGGCGAAAACCAGCTGTTCTGACTCGGCCGCGGTGGGGGAGCGCGACGATCCCCAGGTTGGCCGGCTGGCTCAGAGCGAGCGAGCGGCCAGGCTGATGGAGCTGCTCGGGCTGAGCGAAGAGGAGCTCTGTCAGACGCTCGCGGTCGACCCGCTGACGCTCCTCTCCGGCCAGCTCGAGCACAGCACTGAGCTGCCGATCCTGCTCGACCTACTGAGCGAAGCCTCCGACCGCGCCGGCGCCCCCGTCCTTCAACGATGGGTTCGGGTGGGCGGGCCGGGGCGGCGTCCGATCGACGCGTTGCTGGTGCGGGATTTCGCCACGTTCGAGGATGCCGTCGCGGATCTGGCCGAGCGCGGTTTCGTCCTGCGCGGCGGGGGAGGCGCGACGCGCCGATGACCCAGCGCTTCAGCCACACCCTGCGGGTGCGCTTTGCCGAGTGCGACCCCCAGGGCGTGGTGTTCAACGCCCACTATCTCGCCTACGTCGACGTCGCCATCACCGAGCTCTGGCGCGCTGCGTTCGGTAGCTACCAGGCGATGCTCGACCACGGCGTCGACGTGGTCGTCGCCGAGGCGCACATGCGTTTTCGTGCCCCCGCGCGCTTCGACGACGAGCTTCGCCTGGAGACAGCGATCGCGCACCTGGGCACGACCAGCATCGTCAGCGAGCATCACATCTGCCGGGGACGGCAGGTGCTCGTCGAGGTCGAGATCCGCCACGTCACCGTGGAGCGCGACGCGATGACGAAGATCCCGATGCCAGACTGGATGCGAGACGGGTTCGCGCCGTGGACGCGCACGCCGGCGCCGGCTGCACCCGCGCCGGCTGCACCCTCGCCGGCTGCACCCGCGCCGGCTGCACCCGCGCCGGCCGGCGGTTGATCCTCCCTACTCCTCCTCCTCCTCGTCCTTTTCCTTCTGCCGCTTGTCGCCCGGCCAGGATCCGGTCAAGTGCTCAAACGCACGCGCCGACCCGCGATGCACCGCGGCACCGATGCCGGCCATCGTCGCTGCCTCGAGGGCGGCGGCGCCCACGACCTTGGGCAGGCTGGCCTCCTCGGTCGTCGGTTCGGGTGGCTCTTTCGTATCGATCCTGGACCACAGAGACTTGAAGGCGGTGCGTCCGAGCCTCGCCGCGATGACGCCGGCGATGATCGCAAATGGCTTGTAGAGAATCTTCATCTTCGCTCGCAGCCTACCCGTCTGGGGCCCATTTTCCCCTCAGGTGGACAAGAACCTGCGCGGGCGTCTACTCCACTTGGAGCTGGTCGAATGTCCGCGCGTGTGGGTAAATAGGGAGCCGAAACGGTCAAGGGACGGCGCCTATGCTCGAAGACGATCGAAGATCCAAGGACGGAGCGGCGGAGAGTCTGCTCCGGCGCGCGCTTCTCGACGACTCCTCCGCGGTAGCGGTATCGCTGCGCGTCGATGGGCTTCCGGTGAGCGACGCAGTGACGGTGATCTTCCACGCCCGCCGGGACCTCGGGACGCTGCAGACCTATGTCGCCAACGGCAGCCGCGGTGCCGGCGCCACGGTGGCGGCGAACGAGCTTCTGCGGGTTCCGTGCGATCTCGATCTCGCCGAAGCCGAGGACCGCGAGGAGGCCGCGCGCCTCTACGTCGAGCAGGTGCAGGCTTTCCGCGACGCGCTGGTCGGGGCGGACGTGGTGCTCGACGTCTGGCGCGAGCCGCTCGGCGAGCTCGTCGGCACCGGAGTCGCGGTCGATCGCTCGGTCGAGCTGTCCGTGCGCCTGCCGGCGCCACGGCTGCTGCCGACCGCCCTCGTCGCGCGCGACTCCCAGCTCGTGGTCACGCCCGTGTGCAGCGCCAGGACGCTTGCCGAGGGGCGGCCGCCGATCGGCATCGCTTGCGCGCAGCAGGACTTCAGCCGGGTGTATCCGCTGGCGGATGATCCTGAGCGGTGTGTGGAGGATTTCCTCGAGGTCGCGGCCGAGCACGCCCGCCGGCTCGCGGAGCGGCTCGATCACCAGGAGGCCTCGGTCGAGCGGTTCCTCGAGCTGAGCGAGTAGCGACGCGCGACGGACCTTCAGCCGGGGTGACGCGCAGTCCCACGCGCCGGCGCCTGCGCCGCCCCCAGCTCATCGCCCTGCTGACCGTCGGGGTCCTCGCCTTTCTGGTCATCAGCGCTTTGCTCGCGCGGGCGCTGAGCGTCGATGGCGCGGAACGCTCGGCGATCTCCACGCTCGTTCAGGCCGAAGCGCGCGGTGACGTCGACGCAACGCTTCGGCGCGTAGAGCGCTGCTCCTCGGACGTCGGCTGCCGGACTCAGGTGGCGGCGAACGTCGCTGCGTTGAGGCGCGCTGGCATCGTGTCGATCCTGCAGCTCGAACCGTCCGCCGGCTTCTCGCTCGGTTCCACGCACGGCACCGCGCGGGTGGCGTTTAGAATCGGCTCGTCGCGGCCGATCGTCCAGTGTGTGGGGGTGCGGCACGCGGGCAACGTCCTGAGCGGCCTGACAATCCAGCTGATCACGGTCAGCCGGCCATTGCCGGGCGACGCCAGCTGTAGCTAATGATGGGTTCTGACCGGCGTGCGCCTGGGTTCTCGCGCCGGCCGGCGCTCGCGCCGCGGGAGCAGCTCTCGCATGCGCTGGTGATCGCGTAGCCGTACCCGCGCCGGCTCCGCGTCTGGCAGCGGCAGCCCGCCACCGGGCACGCTCGGCGGCCCGAGCGGGCGGCGCGGATAGTTCCCCCAGCCGTCGTCGGACCCGTCCTCGGGACGTCCGGGCGGATTGTCGGGTGCATCCCGCAGGGCCGGGATCATCAGGACTGCCACGCACGCGAGCCCAACGAGGTGAACTCCGGCGATCATCAGCATCAGCTGAGCCTCGCCTGACATAGGAAAAGCCTAGCGCGGTCGCGAGGGGAACTGGCGAATCGCGCGCGACGCCCCCGGACCTCTGCTCCTCGGGCCGCCGGACCCTCGGCTCCTCGGCCCATCGCCCACCACGAGACGGCCCTCGCTACCATCGGCACCACCTATGGCCACCGCCGAGACAACCGCGCTCACGGTCGCGCAACGCGAGCCTGCCGGCTCGCGCGCTACGCGCCGGCTCCGCCGCGAAGGCCAGGTCCCTGGCGTCGTGTATGGCGGCGGTCAGGAGCCGGTGCCCTTCTCCGTCGACGCGCGCGAGCTGCGGCAGGCGCTCGCCCACGCCGGCGCCGTCCTCGACCTGAGAATCGACGAGGCGAATCCGACGCCGGTAGTGCTCAAGGAACTGGCCCGGCATCCGGTCAGCGGGGAGACGCTGCACGTCGACCTGATGCGCGTCCGCCTCGACCGGCCGATCCAGGCCACCGTGGTGCTCGAGCTGACGGGCGTCGACGACGCGCCGGGCGTCAAGCAGGGTGGAGTGCTCGAGCAGGTGACGCGCGAGCTCTCGGTTGAGGCGCTGCCGACGGATATTCCGGACGCCCTTCAGCACGATGTCGCGGGGATGGAGATCGGGGACACCTTGACCGTCGACGCGCTGACTGCTCCGGCGGCGGTGACGGTGCTCGACGACGCCGAGACGGTGATCGCGACCATTACGCCGCCACGCCTGCAGCTCGAGGACGAGAACGAAATCGAGGAGGAGACGGAGGTCGTCGGCGAGGCTGCCGGCGAAACCGAGGCAGAGGCGACAGCCGGCGAGCCGGGCGGCGGCGAGGCAGAAGCCTCCGGCGAGTAACCCGCCGGACGCGATGCCGATCCCGGGCCGCCGCCGCGGCGCCCCCGTCGACTGGCTCCTCGTCGGTCTCGGCAATCCCGGTGCCGAATACGCCGGAACGCGCCATAACGTCGGGTTCGAGATCGCCAAGACGCTGATCGAGCGCTGGTCGCTCTCCAAGCCGAAGGCCAAGTACCGCGGGCTGCTGACCGAGGGCCGGACCCGCCCCGGGGGGCCACGCGTCGCCGTCCTCATGCCGCAGACCTATATGAACGACGCGGGCGACTCAGTCGGGCCGGCCCGCGGCGCGCTGAAGGTTCCGCTCGAGCGCGTGCTCGTGCTGCATGACGAGATCGACCTGCCCTTCGGCGAGATCCGCGTGCGGATCGGCGGCGGCCTGGCGGGCCACAACGGACTCAAGTCGCTCAAGCGCGGCCTCGGCTCGAGCGACTTCGCGCGGGTCAGAGTCGGCGTCGGGCGTCCTGCGACGACCGACCCGGAGCGCGTCTCGGCCTACGTCCTCGGCCGGTTTCGCGAGCCGAAGGAGGACGTCGCGGCGCTCGTCAGCCAGGCCACCGACATCACTGAGCGCGTTGTAGGCGAGGAGATCACCCCGACCTAGACTGAAACGAGGATGCTTCGCACGCTTCTCGCCCACGCCGACGACGATCCGCAAACCGCCACGCTCGCCCACGAGGGCGGTCGCGCGTTCGTCTCGCAGTCGCTGCGCCCGTATGTGCTCGCCGCTCTGCTCGAGCGCGAGCCGGGCTGCCCCGCGATCGTGGTCGCCGGCGACGATCGCGCCGCGCGTGATCTGGCCGCGGCGCTGCGCGCGTGGCTCGAGCCGCGCACGGTCCGCTACTACCCGAGCCGCGGCGTCACCTACGAATCGCATCTGGCGCCGCCGCCGCATCTCGTCGGCCTTCGGATCGCGGCGCTCGACGCGTTGCTCGAGCCGCCTGAGGACGATGCTGCCCCGGTCGTAGTCGTCAGCGCCGTCGCGCTCTCGGAGAAAGTGCCCGATCCTGAGCTGCGCCCGCGCGGTTTCACGCTGCGCACCGGCGAGCTGATGGACCTCGAGGAGACCGCGCGCGACCTCGTGGCCGCGGGTTATGAGCGCGTCGACCAGGTCGAGGACCGCGGCCAGTTCGCGATCCGCGGCGGCCTGCTCGACCTGTTCCCGGCCACCGAAGAGCGGGCGGTTCGCGTCGATCTGTTCGGCGACGAGATCGAATCCCTGCGCTGGTTCTCGACCTTCACCCAGCGCTCACTCGGCGACGCCGAGCTGGTCGAGGTGGCGCCCGCCGCTGAGCTGGCCGAAGAGCATCGCGAGCTGGCGGAGATCGCGGCGCTCGAGGACGAAGCCGATCGCCCCGACATCGCTCAGCTGCTCCCGGTCGAGGACTTCCACCCGTTCCTCGAGCTGGCTCCCGAGAGCGCCCAGATCGTGATCGCTGCCGAGGAGGAGGTCGCGCCGGCGCTGGCCGACCACTGGCAGGACGTGACTGCCGCGTTTCATGACGAGGACGCGCATCACCTGTACGTGGCGCCCGGGGCGATCGCTGACGCTCTCGCCGAGGCGCGGATCCGCCTCTCGAGCATCGACCAGGACCAGCCGCTCGCCTTCCGGGCCCAAGCGGCCGACATCGCCGCGCGGGGTCTGAAGGAGGCCGAACCCGAGCTCGAGAAGCTGGTGCGCTCCGGATACCGCACGATCGTCGCCTTCGCGCGCCGGGGCGAGGGCGAGCGTGCGGCCTACAACCTCGGGCGGCTGAAAGTCCACTGGCTCGACGGCACTCCGCCCGGAGCGGGCGACCGGACGATGACGTTCGTCCAGGCGCGGCTGCAGAACGGCTTCATCGCGCCCCAGTTCCACCTCGCGGTGATCCCCGAGCACCGGCTGTTCCGCCGCCGCCGGGCCGTCAGCGAGCGGCGACCGGAGCGCCGGCGTGGCGTCCTGCGCAGCTTCGCCGATCTGCGCTCGGGCGACATCGTCGTGCACGAGGACCATGGCATCGCCAGGTTCGCCGGGTTCGACACCAAGACCGTTGCCGGCGTCACCCGCGACTACCTCTACCTCGAGTACGACGGTTCGGACCGGGTGTTCGTGCCCGTCGATCAGCTGGCCAAGATCAGCCGCTACGTCGGTGCCGGCGGCGCTCACCCGCCGCTATCGAAGCTCGGAGGAACCCGCTGGGACACGATCAAGGCGCGGGCGCGGCGCGCGGCGCAGGAGCTCGCCGGCGAGCTGCTCAACCTCTACGCGGAGCGAAGGCGTCGCGAAGGCCACGCCTACCCGCTCGACACCGACTGGCAGCGCGACTTCGAGGACGCCTTCCCGTTCACCGAGACTCCGGACCAGCGCGAAGCAATCGAGTTCGTCAAGGCCGACATGGAGGCGCCGCGCCCGATGGATCGCCTGATCTGCGGCGACGTCGGCTACGGCAAGACCGAGGTCGCGCTCCGGGCCGCGTTCAAGGCCGTGCAAGACGGCAAGCAGGTGATGCTGCTGGTGCCGACGACGATCCTCGCCCAGCAGCACTACGGGACGTTCACGGAGCGCCTGCGCCAGTACCCGGTGACGATCGAGCACGTCTCGCGTTTTCGTCCCGCGGCCGAGCAGCGCGCCGCGGTGGCTCGCTTCTCCCGGGGCGAGGCCGACATCCTGATCGGCACCCACCGGCTGCTCTCGCGTGACGTGCGCGCCAAGGACCTCGGGCTGCTGATCGTCGATGAGGAACAGCGCTTCGGCGTCAAGCAGAAGGAGCTCCTGCGCCAGCTGAAGCTCCGCGTGGATGTCATCTCGATGAGCGCGACGCCGATCCCGCGCACGCTCCAGATGTCGCTGGCCGGCGTGCGCGACATCAGCGTGATCGAGACGCCGCCGGAAGGACGGCGGCCGGTCAAGACCTACGTGGGGGAGTACGACGAGGAGCTCGTCAAGCAAGCGCTGATGCGCGAGCACGGCCGCGGTGGACAGGGGTTCTTCCTGCACAACCGCGTTGAGACGATCGACGAGACGGCGGAGCGGCTTCGCGGTCTGTGCCCGGAGATGCGCTTCGAGGTCGCGCACGGGCAGATGGACGAGAAGACGCTCGAGCAGCGGATGCTCCGCTTCCTGCGGGGCGAAGTCGACGTGCTCGTGTGCACGAGCATCATCGAATCCGGGATCGACATCCCCGAGGCGAACACGCTCATCGTCGAGCGCGCGGATGCGTTCGGGCTCGCGCAGCTCTACCAGATCCGCGGTCGGGTCGGGCGCTCGAACGAGCGCGCCTACGCCTACCTGCTGTACCCGAGCGCCGCCGCGCTGACGCCGGAGGCGGCGCAGCGGCTCTCCGCGCTGTCCGATTACACCGAGCTCGGCGCCGGCTTCAAGATCGCCATGCGCGACCTCGAGATCCGCGGCGCCGGCAACCTGCTTGGTGACGAGCAGTCGGGTCACGTCGCCGCACTGGGGTTCGAGCTCTACATGCAGATGCTCGACGAGGCGGTGGCGGCGGCGTCGGACGGCGCGGGAGCGGACGAGGACTGGGAGCCGGTCAGGCTCGACGTCAGCGTCGACGCCTACGTTCCGGCGGACTACATCCCCTACGAGCAGGCCAAGGTCGACGTCCACCGCCGGATCGCGGCAGCGCGCGAAGTCGCGGATCTCGTGCTGCTCCGCGAGGAGCTCGAGGATCGCTTCGGCGAGCTGCCCGACCCGTTGCGCAACCTCATCTCGCTCCAGCAGGCGCGGATCAAGCTGGGCCAGGCTGGCGCGCGCGCAGTCAGCTTCCGCGGCGGGCGCTTAGCGGTCACGCCGGTCGAGCTCGATTCGGTTCGCGCCAAGCGCGTTCGCGCGGAGATTCCGGAGGCTCTGTACGAATCAGGCAAGTCGCAGCTCTCGCTGCGGGTGCCCGAGGATCCCGCGCAACGGTTCCCGGCCGTGGTGCGCGCGGCCGACGTACTGCTGGCCGTCACGCGCGAAGCCGCGTAAGAACTTCTTAAGCGCTCTTCGCCCCGCGAGCCGTCTCGCTACCATCACGCGCGGTCTATGAAGGTCTCTCGGTTGATCCCGGCGCTTGGCGCCTTTTTTGTGCTCGCGGTCGGGATAACCGCGTGCGGCAGCGGCATTCCCGGGAACTCGGTCGCTGACATGGCGGGCAACCCGATCTCGGTCGGCGCCTTCAACCATTGGATGTACGTCGCCGCCAAGAGCAACGCGGCGCAGAGCCCGGGCGCGCCGGTGATCGTTCCCAATGACCCGCCGACGTTCACGAACTGCATCGCCCAGGCGCGCAAGCAGATTCCGCAGCTCGCCAACACTCCGGCGGCAACGCTGAAGACCGACTGCAACCAGCTCTTTCAGTCGCTCTCCTCGCGCGTGATGGAGTTTCTGATCACCTCGTACTGGTATCAGGCGGAGGCCGCGCGGCAGAACGTCAAGATCAGTGACGCGCAGGTCCAGAAAGTGTTCGCGAGCGAGAAGAACCAGCAGTTCCGCTCGAACGCAGAGTTCCAGGCCTTCCTCAACCAGTCCGGGCAGACGCTCGACGACATCATTTACCGCGTGCGCGTCAGCGAGCTGGTGAAGCAGCTGCGCGCGAAGCACCCGGCCACCGTGACCCCGGCTCAGATCGCGGCCTACTACAAATCCCACCCTTCGCAGTTCGGCACGCCGGAGACGCGCGACATCAGAATCGTCCGGACCAACGACCCCAAGCAGGCGGCGGCAGCTAAGGCCGCGCTTGACAAAGGCGAAAGCTGGTCCTCGGTGGCGTCGAAGTACTCGGTCGATACGGCGACGAAGTCCAAGGGCGGCCAGCTGACGGGCGTCGGCCGCGGCCAGGAGGAGCGGGCTCTCGATGAGGCGGCGTTCTCCGCCCCCACCGGCAAGGTGCTCGGCCCGATCCACGGCACCTTCGGCTACTACGTCTTCGAGGTCACGAAGGTCAACCGCTCGACTCAGCAGTCCCTTGCTCAAGCCACGCCACTGATCCGTCAGATCCTTCAGGGCCAGGCTCAGACGACCGCGCAGAACGCGGTCGACAATCAGGCGCGCAAGAACTGGCTGCACAGGACCAAGTGCCGCACGCTCTACGCGATGAACGACTGTGCCGGATA
>JAFAZV010000306.1 GCA_019239445.1 Solirubrobacterales bacterium | reverse complement strand
CGCAGCGGCTCGACGGCGGTAAGGGTGGCGATCGCGGCCTCGCGGCGATAGGCGTCCATGAACGCCCGCTCTGAGACCGCGGCCTGAGAGCTCGGGTCGAGCAGGGAATACATGTGGGCGTAGTCCCCGCGCGCCCAGGCGTCGACGTACCCACGGACGAGCTTGCGTTCGGCGCCGGACGGTCTCGTGGCGACGAAGATCCCGCCGGCGAAGGCGGCTACCGCCACGAGGATGAGCGGCGCCGTCCGCCTCAAGAAGCGCCTGCGCCGCGATGTCCGCCGTCTGTGCCGCGGCCGTCCGCCCGCCACGAGTACACCTGCTTGTGCCACTTCGCGCCAAACGGTAGAAGATGCCTCCGTCGCGCACTCCAGTGGACCATTTAAGCGGGGGTTTTGCGCTCGAGCCGTAAGCTCCGCGAAGTGACCGCGATCGACTGGTTGATCGTTGCCTTCACAGTCCTGTTCGCCTTCTATGGCTACATGCAGGGCTTCATCGTCGGCGTCCTGTCGCTGATCGGATTCGCCATCGGAGCGTTCATCGGCACGCGGGTCGGGCCGCTGCTGCTGCCTGGCGGCTCACACTCCCAGTACGCCCCGCTGTTCGGCCTCGTCGGCGCGCTGCTGGCCGGCGGCGTGCTCGCGAGCGGCTTCGAGGGCCTCGGTCTGCATGCTCGCGCCGCGCTGCGACTGCCCGGTCTGCGCGCGGTCGATGGATTGCTCGGCGCCGCCTTCACCGCCTGCGTCGGGCTCGGTATCGCGTGGATCGTCGGCGCCGTTGCGCTCCAATCGAGCGGCTCGCAACCGCTGCGCCAGGACATCCAGCGCTCGGCCATCCTCCGCGGCCTGGATGGTCTCCTGCCTCCGTCGGGCCCGATCCTCAACGCGCTCGCCCGCTTTGACCCGCTGCCGTCGGTCAGGGGACCCGCGGCCGACGTGCCGGCGCCGAACCGCGGGGTTCTGGCCGAGCCGGGGATCAAGGCGGCGCAGGACGGCGTGGTGCGGGTTATCGGCACGGCGTGCGGGCTCGGGATCGAGGGCAGCGGCTGGGTGGCCAGCCACGATCTGGTGGTGACCAACGCCCACGTTGTGGCCGGCGAGAGCGACACCGTCGTCCAACCGGAGGGCCGGCCGCCCGGGCTGCGGGCCGAGGCGCTGGTGTTCGATCCCCATGACGACATCGCCGTCTTGCGGGTTTCCGGCCTCGACGCGCCGTCCCTGCGGATCGCGGGCGATCCGCGACCGGGCACGGCGGCCGCGATCCTGGGCTTTCCGCTCGATGGGCCGTTCGACCGCGAGCCGGGGCGCCTCGGACACACCGAGCGTGTGAGCACCGAGGATGCCTACGGCAACGGTCCGGTCGTGCGCGAGATCACCTCGCTGCGCGGGCGCGTACGGCCGGGCAATTCTGGCGGCCCGATGGTCGACGTCGGCGGCCAGGTGCTGGCCACGGTCTTCGCCGCCATCACCGGCGGCAGCAGCTCCGGCCACGGCGGGTTCGCGGTCCCAAACTCGCTCGTGCGCGACCAGGTCGCGCAGGCTAAGCGGCAGGACGTGCCGGTAGCAACCGGCCCGTGCGCAAGCTAGCGCCACTTCGCTAGGCTCGGAACCGGGCTCAACCCCGTGTGAGGAAACGCTGAGGGCGGGCGACGGTCTGCGACGCCGCCCGCCCTCGTGAGCGTTTAGTGCCCCCCGGCGTCCTCGGCCATCTGATGCACCATCTCGAGCTCCACCGCCCCAAGGAGCTGAGGGTGATGATGGGCGAGGTGTTGCTGAACGGAGTCGAACAGCTCCTGCTCGGAGTCTCCTGCGAGATGTGCCCCACACTCGCAGAAGGCGGTCCGCCGGTGCTTGTTCGCGATCTGGGTCATTTGACGCTGGTCGGAATCGTTCTGCTCCACCTCGCCTGCCCCACCGAAGGCGCCGGTGTGTGAGACCCCGGTGTCCACGGCGGAACCATCCCCTGCCGGCGTTGTCGATACGTTTCCAGATCGTTGCAGGAAGGAGCGAGCGAGTCGGAGAGGTCCCGGATCCAGCTCTGCGGGCGCCTGTCCGTCGAAATCGATGGCGTGCAGCTGGCGGGGGCTTTGCGGGGCAGGCAGGTGCCGCTGCTGCTCGCCTACCTTCTGCTCAACCGGGCGCGCTCGGTCGGACGCGAGGAGCTGATCGGTGCTCTGTGGCCGGATCAGGCCCCGCGCTCGCAGGACGCGGCGCTGCGAACGCTGCTCTCGCGCCTGCGGTCCGCTCTCGGCGCCGGCTCGCTGGTCGGACGCGACGAGCTGGCGCTAGAGCTGCCCGAGCCGGTGTGGATCGACCTCGAAGCGGCCGCGTCCGAGGCCGAACGGGCGCGCCAGGCACTCGAGCGCGGTGAGCCGCGCGGCGCCTGGGCGCTGGCGCAGGTGCCGCTCAACATCGCCGGCCGCGGCCTGCTGCCGGGTGTTCAGGCGACGTGGCTCGAAGCCCGCAGGCGCGAGCTCGAGGACATCCGGCTCGAGGCGCTCGAGGTCATCGGCCGGGCCGGTCTGCAGCTCGGCGGCTCCCAGCTGGCCTCGGTCGAGCGCGCCGCGCGGGCCCTGATCGAGGCGGAGCCCTACCGCGAGTCGGGCTACGTCCTGCTGATGAAGGCGCTCGCGGCGGAAGGGAACGTGGCCGAGGGACTGCGCGCGTTCGACCGCGTGCGCACGCTGCTGCGCGACGAGCTCGGGACCGCCCCCTCGCCGGAGACGATCGCCACCTACGAGCGGCTGCTGCGCCCGGCCGGGGCAACCGGCGAGCGGCTCACCCGCGCCAGCACGCTCGCTGACGAGCAGGCGACACCAGACAAGGCGGCGGCGCTCGAGGCGATCGACCTGCCGGCGGAGCTGCGGGCGCGCGGCGAAGCCCCTCTGGTCGGACGCAAACGGGAGCTCGAGCACCTCGAGGCGCTCTGGCGGCAGGCTGGCGACACCGCTCCCGTGCCCGAGTACGTAACCCCTCGCGACAGCGGCCGAGTCGTGCTGGTGAGCGGCGATGCCGGCATCGGCAAGACACGGGTCGTGGCCGAGATCGCGCGGCGGGCTTATGAGGCCGGCGCGTTCGTGCTCGCCGGGCGCTGTCCGCAGGAGGCACTCGTGCCCTACCAGCCGTTCGTGGAGGCGCTGCGGCACTACTTCCTCAACGCTCCGCCGCGGCAGCTGCGCGCCAGTGCGCGCGAGTACGGCCCCGACCTGGCGCGCCTCGTGCCCGAGCTGCGGCGGCGCGCACCTGAGCTGGCGCCGCCGGTGGAGGCTGAGCCGGAGACCGAGCGCTACCGCCTGTTCGAGGCCGTTGCGGGTCTGCTGGCGGAGATCTCGACCACGGCCCCGGTGCTGCTCGTGCTCGACGATCTGCAGTGGGCGGATCGCCCGACGCTGCTGCTGCTCCGGCATCTCGCCCGGGCGCCGGCGCGAGGGCGACTGCTCGTACTCGGCTCCTATCGCGCCGCCGAAGCCCGGTTCGACGGCTTCGGCGACGCGCTCGTCGACCTGCGGCGCGAGCGGCTGGTGAGCCAGATCGAGCTCTCGGGCCTGAACCGCGCCGAGACCGCCGAGCTGGTCGAGCTCCGGGCCGGGCGGGCGCCGGCGCCGGCGTTCTCGCGCTCGCTCTACGAGGAGACCGAAGGCAACCCATTCTTCATCGAGGAGATCGTCCGCCACTTGGCCGAGGCCGGGGTCCATGCCGACAGCGCGGGGGCGAGGACACTTCAGCGTTTTGGTCTGCCGGAGGGCGTCAAGGACGTGATCGCCCGACGCCTGAACCGGCTCGACGCTCAGGCGATGGAGTGGCTGCGGGTCGCCGCCGTGATCGGCCGCGACTTCGAGACCTCGCTGCTCGAACGCGTCGTCACCCTGGATGAAGACGCGTTCCTCAACGCGCTCGACGAGGCGCTGGCAGCGGGTCTCGTGGTCGAAGCACCCGCCGCGCCCGGTCGCTACAGCTTCTCGCACGCGCTGATCCGGGAGACGCTGTACGAGGGCATGTCGGCGCCGCGACGGGCGAGGATTCACCGCCGCGTCGGCGAAGCGCTCGAGCAGGGTGGGGCGGAGCGCCACCTGACCGCGCTGGCGTTGCACTTCAGTCGCGCGGGCGACGGCCAGGATGCCGAGAAGGCGATCGAGTACGCCACCCGCGCCGGCGAGCAGGCGACGTCGATGCTGGCCTACGAAGAGGCCGCCGACCACTACGCCCGCGCGCGCGAGGTGCTCGAGGAATTTCGCCCCGGATCCGAGGCGCGGCGCCTCGAGCTGATGATCCGTCAGGGGGAGTCGCACGTCCGTGCCGGCGACCGACCGCTCGCCTGGGAGCTCTTTCGCGAGGCGGCCGCGCTCGCGCTGCGGCTCGGCGACAGCGCGAGCTTGGCCCGAGCGGCGATCGGTGCCTCACGGCGCTATATCCAGGCCCCGGGAGTGGTCGACCACGAACTGATCGCACTGCTCGAACGG
>JAFAZV010000259.1 GCA_019239445.1 Solirubrobacterales bacterium | reverse complement strand
GCGACGACGGCAATGCGGCTCGCCAGACGTCGATCGGAATTGCCTCCTCCGCGCACCCGAGGACGATCCTACTCGCCGGAGCAGGCGTGCGGTAGTCGGTAAAGGTGTCCTCGGCTCGCGAACGCGGTCGAGGGCCCGGGCACGAGTCAGGTGGCTTTCTTGGAGCCGGCGAGAATCAGGACGAGGATGATCAGTCCGCCCTTGACGATGTTCTGGGTGGCAGGGTTGATGTTGAGTACCCCGAGCAACGTCACGAGGAGAGTGAGGAACAGTGCACCGCCCCAGACGCCGGTGACATAGGACCGGCCACCTTGAATGAGGGTGCCGCCGATCACGACGACGGCGATTGAGTTGAGCAGGTAGGGGGTGCCGATGTCGACGGATGGAGACGTGTAGGACGCGAGGAGCGTGCCGGCGATCGCGGCGAGGATGCCGCTGATGATGTAGGGGATGGCGAGCGTCAGCTTGACGCGCAGGCCTGAGAGATCGGCTGCTCGGCGGCTCTGGCCAATGGCCTGCAGCCAGCGCCCGAAGCGGGTGCGGTGCAGTACGAAGCCGGCGACCACGGCGAGGATGACCACGAGTATGGCCAGCAGCGGGAAGGGTCCGACCTTCGTGGTCGTGAAGCTGTGCAGCGAGGGGTCGACTGAGGCACTGAAGCTGGCCGATTTGACCGATATCGCCGATTGGACGATCAGCCCGGTGGCGAGCGTGGTGACGATCGGCGGGATGTCGAGGGCTTCGATGGCAAAGACATTGAGGATGCCGACGGCGCCTCCGGCGAGGATCGCGACTAAGAAGCCGAGCACGATCGAACCTTGGCCGCCGTTCATCACCCCGACGGAGAGGAAGCCCCCGAGCGTGAGCACGTAAGCGGAGGAGAGGTCGATGCTGCCGTAGCCGGCAGTGATGACGAACATCTGGCCGATGCCGATCAGCACGAGGTAGGGCGCGAACGCGAGCGAGCTGGTGAACGTGCTTCCGAGCCCGCGGCCGGTGTGTGCGCTGATGGCGATCAGGATGATGACCGTGCCCAGGAACGACCACACCCACGGGAACTCGTCGGCGCGCTGACGAGCGGCGGTGAACACGCTGGCGCGCTCTCCGCGCCCTGACCCAGTGTCGGGTGCGCTTCCGGCTGAGGCTTCCATCAGTGTGCCCTCCTCGTGAGTACGCGACCAGCCAGGACGATGAGCAGGATCAGTCCCTGGGCGCCCGTCTGGTAGTTGGAGGAGACGTTGGCCAACCCGAGTACCGGGCCAACGATGCCGAGTGCCAGCGCTCCCACGACAGCTCCGATCGGCACCGACCGTCCACCCGAGAATTTGGCTCCGCCGAGAATTACCGCGGCAATCGCGAGCAGCGTGTAATTGGCGGAGGCGGTCGAGTCGCCGGAGGCGGTGATGCCGGTAACCGCCAGGCCGGACAGGATCCCGAAGAACGCCGCCAGCGCGTAGCAGGACATCTTGATCTTCAGCATCGACCACCCCGAACCGACCACGGCGGCACTGTTGGATCCGGCGCCGCGTATCACCGTTCCGTACGGCGTCAGGTGGGTGATCACGTAGACGACGGCGGCAAGGACGATCGCCAGCCAGATCGGCAGCGGGAATATGGGCGGCGTCCAGGCGAAGAAATCCGTCAGCCAGTGGGGCGCGGTTCCACCCGGCACGGCGAGCACCAACAGGCCCAAGCCTGACCAGATGAACGAGCTCCCGAGCGTGACGATGATCGAAGGGATCCGGCGCAGGTGGATCAGCGCTCCCTGCGCGGCGTACGCGGCGATGATGCCGATGAAGATGACGATCGCCAGGAGCGGGTCGTTCGTCAGCCAGCGCGCCGCGACCACGTTGACGAGCCCGACCAGAAACCCCGTCCCGAGGTCGATGTCGCCTAAGACGATCACGAACATCTGCGAGACCGCCGCGAACGTCAGCGGGATCGCGGACGAGAGCAGGAGATTGAGGCCCTGGTAGGACAGCGCCGCGGAGGCCAGGAACTCGGCCCACACGAGCATGGCGATGAGCGCGATCGCTGGGAGCAGGGAGACGAGAACCTCGCGCCAGTCCCCGAGCTGGGTGGCGGTCTGGCGGAATTCGACTCGCCGCAGGGGAAGGACGCTCATGCTGACGCGCCTTCCGCCGCCGGCGCAGCTCCATCGCTGCGAGCTTCACGCCGCGAGAACGACGCGGCGATGACCCGCTCCTCGGTGATCTCCTCGCCCTCGAGCTCGGCCACGATCGCTCCTTCCGAGAGAACATAGACACGGTCACACTGCTCGAGCTCGCCGTTCTCAGTGCTGAACCACAGGAAGCTGCGGCCCTGCTCGCTGGCTTCCTGGCGGATCAGTCGGTAAGTGTCTTGCCGCGTCGAGATGTCGACGCCGCGGAACGGATCATCGAGCAGGATCACTTCAGCCGCCGCTGCCATGGCCCGGGCGATCAGCACCTTCTGCTGGTTTCCGCCGCTGAGGTCGAGGATCTCGGAGCGACTCTCACCGCGGATCTTGAGCCGCTCGAGCCAGTCACTGGTCAGGCGTCGCTCTTTGCCCGGATCCACGACCCCGTGCCGCAGGACACGACGAAGGGCACCGATCGAGATGTTCAGAGACAGTGGCCAGAGCGGGAACACACCGCTCTCCTGACGGTCACCGGTCACGAACGCCATCCGCGCGGCTTGACGGACCCCGCCGCTGCCGCGACGAGCACGTCGGTGCCACAGCTCGAGCAGCAGCTCCTGCTGACCCTGACCTTCGAGGCCGGCCAGACCGACAACCTCGCCGCGACCGATCTTGAGGCTGATGTCATGCAGCTTGCGGGTCTGCAACTCCTGCACGTCCAGAGCGATCTCGCCGTCGTGCGCCCGCTGGCTGACCTCTTTTCGAGTTGATCCGGCGGTGCCGCCCATCAGAGTCACGAGGTCGTCTTCGGTGACCTCGCTCGACGTCCGAGTGGCCACAACCTTGCCGTCGCGCATCACCGCGATGCGGTCGGTGTGCTCGAGAATCTCACTGATGCGGTGCGATATGAGAATGAAGGACATGCCTTCATCGCGGCGCGCGGCGATGAATTCGAACAGCCTGCCGGCGGCCTCGCGGTCGAGAGCGGAGGTTGGCTCGTCCAGGATGACCAGGCGCGGATCGCCTTCGGGAAGCGTGGCTTGGGCGATCTCGACCATCTGGCGTTGGGACAGCGTGAGGCTCTCGATCCTGGCCCACGGGGATATGCCGTGGCGGGGAAAGACCTCGTCGAGCTGGGCCGATATCCGCTCGCGCGCGTGGGTGCGCCAGTGGCGATCGCGAAGCTGCTCGCTTCCCACCACGACGTTCTCAAAGACGCGCAGGTCGGGACTGAGGGAAAGCTCCTGAAAGACGATCCGGATCCCGCTAGCGCGGGCCGTTTCAAGAGAATGCCCCTCCACCTCTTGACCGTCCAGCTCGATCGAGCCCTGATCGGGTTTGGTGATGCCGACCACCGTGCGCATGAGCGTGCTCTTGCCAGCGCCGTTGTGACCGACAAGTCCGAGGACCTCGCCCGGGAGCACAACCAGCTCTGCGTCGTCGAGTGCCTGTGTTCGCCCGTACCGCTTGAAGACGTGCGTCAGACGTAGAAACGGCGCCCGACCATCGGTGGTGTCAGGTGTGGCCGTGTTTGGAGTCGCGGCTTCAGGTGTCATCTCGTCTGGACTGAGTCATGTCGATCAGGGAGCGGTGGTGGGGATCGGGGGCTGCGGCAGGTTGGTCGTGTTCCCGCGCAGATTCGCTTGAACGACCCGCCGGGTCTCAGCACGGGTCCACAGCCACGTGGCGACGTTCCCGTTAGGCGTTACCTTCAGCCAATCCGGCAACGTACGTCTGGTGATGAGGATGTTTGGAAACGTGTAGATCTGATTCTTGACTTTGTGACCCTGGAGCAGGTCGAGCGCGATCCAGAACGCCGCGGCCGCCTGCCCGGGTTCAGTCCGCACCGAGGCCGCTGCGTACTGAGAGTTCTTGGCCAGTTGGCCCGACCAGAAGCGCAGTCCCTCGCCCGAGTTGTCGAACGCGACGGCGGGGATCGGCTTGCCCGCGCTCTGGAACGCTTGGGCGGCACCGAGCGAGCTGCCGCCGCTGACGGCCCCACCGATCGTGGGCAGGCTCGGCAGCGCACCGGCCACTACCTGCTGAGTCACCGCGTTGCTCGCCTGCCCGATGAGGTTCCCCACGACCTTCACCTGCGGATACTTCGAGATGGCCTTGAGCTGGTTGCTATGGATCGTCTGCTCGGGAGCTGAGCCCACCACCCCGCGTACCATCAGCAAGTTGCCCTTGCCGCCCATGGCGGAGGCCACGAACTGGCCTTCCTTGTAGCCGTAGTCAGCTAGCGAATCCTCGAGCTTGTACGCACACGGTGCGGTGGCCAGAGAATCGAACACGATCACCGTAATGCCAACGTCACAAGCCTGTTTGATGGTCGGGTTCAGAGCGGCGGGTGCTGCCGCGTCGATGAGGATCGCGTTCACTCGCTGGAGGATCAGGCTCTTGAGCTGAGCGATCTGTTCGGTCGCCGTGTTGTCGGTCGTGTTCTCGGTCTTGTAGCCCTTGATCAACCCTTGTTGCTGAGCCTGCCGCGCAGTGTGCTCGAAGACCTTGACCATGGTCTGGCGCCAGGTGTTGCCGAGGAACGCGTTGCTGAGGGCGATCGTGTAGGTCCCTGGCTTGACGTCCGCCACGTTGATCGAGCTGGCGAGTCCACAACCGGTGAGACCCAGCGCCACCAGTGCGACACATATGACTGCGATCCGCCGCCGCGATGCGTGAATCATGCAAACCCTCCTCGGGACGGCTCGGGTTGAAACAGCGTCTTCATCGCGGCGTAGCTGCCGTCGGCGTAGCCTCGAAAGGCGTCGACGATGCCCTCGAGATCGACCCGGGCCTCGATCACAGGGCCCATGTCCACCTCGCCCTGGCTGATCCAGGCAGCGACCCGTGCGAAATCCTGCCGCGAGTAGTTGAACGAGCCTCGCATGACGCGCTCTCCGACGACCAACCGCTCGACCGAGAACGGCATCTCGGTAGGGCCGAGCCCGACGACGACGATCTCGCCGCCAGGCCGGGTGAGCCTGAGCGCGGAGTCGAGCGTCGCGGGAACGGCGACGCATTCCACTGCGGCATCGAAAGGATCCGGCTCGGCGTCAGAGCCGGTGGGATCGAAGGTCTCGAGGCCCAGGGCCTCAGCTATCCGCCGCCGGTGCTCGTTGGGCTCCGCCAGGACCACACGTTCAAAGCCGCGACGCCGTGCGCTCAACGCCGCCCCCACACCGATCGGGCCGCCGCCGATCACGAGCACGTGCTCGAGCGCCTGCGGCAGAAGGCCGACACCGTGATCTCCAACCGCGAACGGCTCGACGAGCGCCCCCCATTCAAGCGGGGCCGGCCCGTCGAACTCCACCAGGTTGCGCGCTTGCACCACGAAGCTGTCCGCGAATGCGCCCGGTAAGTCCAGAACGCACCCGTAGAGGCGGCGATGAGGACATCGGTGATCCTCGCCGGCGCGGCAGAACTCGCATGTCTCGCAGGTGACGGCGGGATTGAGCACGACCCGAGCGCCAAGCTCGGGATTGCCCACGTCCGCGCCGCGCTCGCTGACGATGCCCGCCGCCTCGTGACCCATGATCATCCCCGCCACCCGACGGCGGTTGGCGCCGGTGAAGCCGTGCACATCTGAGCCGCAGATGCCGACCGAGTCGCTCTTGACCCGGACTTCCGTCGGCTCCAGCGGCCGCTCATCGATTTCTGCTACCGAGAGTTGGCCGGGGCCTTCGAACAGCAGAGCGTGATTACTCATGCCGCTGGCCGCTCGACGGCGTGACGATCATCGTGTTGTCCATCCCGCGGTCACAGGGTTGGTCAACTGGCCGATCTCGCGTACCTCCACCGTGACTTCGTCGCCGGGCGCGAGCCAAGGTGACGGATCCTGGAACGCGGCCACGCCCGAGGGCGTGCCGGTAGTCACGAGATCTCCCGGCTCTAAAGTGATTGTCTGGGTCAGGAACTCGATCAGTGCCGGGATGTCAAACAACCAGTTCTGCGTCTCGCCCTGCTGGCGCATCTCTCCGTTCACATAGGTAGCGACGTGCAGGCGCGACGGGTCGGGTATCTCGTCCGCGGTCACCACCCAAGGCCCCAACGGGGCGAAGCTGTCAGCGTTCTTGCCCAGGGTGATCTGACTGTCCTTGAACTGCACGTCGCGGGCGCTGACGTCGTTGGCCACCGTGTAGCCGAACACGTGTCCTAGCGCGTGCTCGCGGGCGACCCGACGCGCGGTGCGACCGACGAGAAACGCCAACTCCACTTCGTAATCCGTGCGGGTCCCGGGAGCTGGGATGACGATCGGCTCGTCCGGCCCCACGACGGCGTTCGGAAGCTTGGCGAAGAAGAAAGGCTCGCTCGGCATGACCGCGTCGGGGTTTTCGTCGGCGTGATCCGGATAATTCACGCCGCAGAACAACATCTTCGGCGGGCGGAGGGGAGCGAGCAGTCGTTCAGGCTCAGCAGGCGAGGCCGCAGAAGCCGCTTCTCGAGCTTTTCGCAGGCCGTCTTCTCCGTCTCGGATCAGGGCCAGGAGGTCGGAGTAGCCAGTCGGCTTGACTCCTTCCGCCTCGTGGACGACCACGCTCACCTCACCGTTCAATAGACACCGGGCCAGCCGCATCAGCCCATCACGCTCTCGCGAGCTTCGATTCCGGCCTCGCTTCGGTCGAAGCTGATGACTTCACCAACATTGGGCGCGAGCACGCGGCGAGTGCCGGTTGTGTCGTGTTTCGGTACGAGGCGGACGAACTCATCGACCTCGGGCGTGCGCTCGAGGTAGTGGCTGGCCACGGCGACCTCGAGACCGAGCATCTCCGCGGCCAGAGCGGCCTCGTCAGGCGACATCTCACCAGTGAGCAGCTCACCGGCAGCCGTGTTGTCGACGAGCTCATTCGGCTGGGCGCAGCCGAGCAGACCGATCGTGGGGCGGTAGAGCCGGCCGAACAGTCGCATGTCGAAGATCGAGGTGTCGCCGTAGTGATAGATCCTCAGGCCAGGCTCTGGCTCGACGATGAACGCGAGTGGACTACCGGTGACCGTGCTCCCGTCAGAGAGCGCGACGGAGGACCAGTGATGGCATTCGAGGGGGCGAATGACGACACCGCCCACCTCAACGACGATTCCCCACATCGTCTGGCGAATCTGCTCGTGCGGGATACCTTCGTCGAGTAGCGCGAGCCGGACGTCAGCGCCACATACGACCGGCGCCCCGGTATGCCGGGCGATCGCCGCAGTGTCACCGTAATGGTCAAACGCGCCGTGACTGACGAGGATCACGTCCGGACGCGCAACCTCCTCGGGCGCCACCGGCGGCGATGACTGAGCGCTGAGGCACGGGTCGATCAGAATGCGCTGGGTTTCCGACACGATCTCGTAGCCGGCCACGCCGAGGAACCGGACCCGGGTGCTCACCGGTGCTCCCTCGCCGTCTCCCACCCAGAGACAAGCGCGTACAAGGCGCGGGTTACAGGCGTGTCGATTCCGTGCTCGCGTGCCCGGCGCAGAACGGCGCCGCTGATCACATCGATCTCCGTCCGCCGGCCGGCTTCGACGTCCTGGAGCATGGATCCCTTGCCAGAGCCGGCGCTGTCCAACACGGAGTGGATGCTCTCGAGCCGTTCGTCGAGTGCGACTTCGAAGCCCTGGGCCCGTCCGACCTCGACGGCCTCCGCGGCGGCGGCGTCAACCAGCCAGCGCATATCGCCGGTGCTGGCGAGTTTGCCGGCGCTGAGGCCGGTGAGTGCGGCCGTGGGCAGTGTCGCCGCGTTGAGCACGAGCTTCTTCCAGATCTCGTCCAACACCCGCTGCGGCCGCTCGACCGGAAAGCCCGCCGCCTCCAGTGCCGAGGCGACTGGGTCGGCCAGCGAATCCGGACCAGCCAATGGCCCGAGAACCGTACGAGCTGGGCCTGAGGTGCGGATAACGGCTGGTTCAACCGTCGTGGCCGACGTGTAAGTCACACCGACGACGACTCGATCCTCTCCCAGGAGGCTGGCCAGGACATCGGCGTTGCCCCAGCCGTTCTGGAGCGTCACGACGCGGGTCGAAGGCCGCAGCCTCGGCCGGACGGACTCGGCGGCCGCCTTGGTGTGGTGGCACTTGACGAACAGGAAGACGACGTCGGGATCGGGCAGCGAGGCGACGTCGGTCGTAGCCGGCAGCCGCACGGTGCGCTGGCTCTCGCCTTCGATCAACGTGACGCCGCGATCATTGATCGCTTCTACCAACCCGGGATCGGCGTCGACGGCGGTGGCGTCGACCCCGGCTTGCGCCAAGCAGGCGCCGAAGACGCCGCCCATGGCACCCGCACCGATGATCACGGCGTTGCTCTCTGCCATCCCGCCCGGCATCTTATCACATTGGTAGATGGCATGTGGTATGATAAGTTCTTGGTGCAGCGTGGTGCGACGCGTACCAACCGGCCTCTGCCGGCGAGAGGGGTACGATCGGTGCTTCGAGTAATCGAGAGAGCGGCGTTACGGCTGGAGGCGAGGGACTCCGGACCGAGCGGTATCTACGCTGCACGACATGGCCAGCAGCAGCCCTAGCCCCAAGCGGGACGTCCCGCCCTTGCCGGAGCCGGCAGCCGCGCCCGGGGTACCGGCCGGGCCGCAGCCGGCAGCAGCGCCGGCCGCGCCAGTGGTGGCTGCCAGCTTCCGCCCCGTCCCGCGTAATCCGCGGCTGGCGGACGTGGTCGCCGAACAGCTGTTGAGCTCAATCACCGCCAATCATCTCGAGCCGGGTCATCGCCTGGCCTCCGAACGTGAGCTTGGCGAGCAGTTCGATGTGTCCCGGACGGTGATCCGCGAGGCGATCAGGTCTCTGGCGGCGAAAGGCGTGTTGGTCGTGCGTCCGGGCAGCGGGGTCCATGTAGCTGCTGTGGATGCAGCGAGCGTGAGCGAACAGATGAGCCTGTTCCTGCGCGGGCGGGGTGAAATCGAGTACGGAAAGATCAACGAGGTACGGGCCGCGCTCGAGATCCGCACGGCTCGTCTGGCGGCCGAGCGCGCGCGGGATGAGGATCTAGCTGAGCTGCGAGAGCGCTGCGAGCGGATGGCCGTCATGGAGGACACCGAGTCGGCTTCGGTCGAGGACGTCGAATTCCATCGAGCGATTGCCCAGGCGACATACAACGAGCTGTTCGTCGTGATGCTCGACTCGATCGGCGACATCCTGCTCGAGATCCGGCGGGTGAGTCTGGCCACGCCAGGCCGCATCGCCATAGCCGTCGAGTACCACGGAAAGATCCTGGATCGAATCACCGCGCACGATGTGGCGGGGGCCGGCGCTGCGATGGAAAAGCACCTGGAGGAATCCAATGAGGCCTGGCGTCAGGCCACGCATGCGCAGGTACGCGCCGGCCAATGAGTTCATTGGCGATGACGTAGAGCGAGCGCCAGGCTGGATCTCCGACCGGATCACGCGGCGACGACGACCGAGCCGCGGAGCCGGACCACGGCATACGGGCCGAGCTCGAGCCGCAGCTCGGGGCCTCGGACGCGACTTTCTGACGCGGCGAACGGCTCGGCCTCCGCTGCGCTGGTGGTGTCGAGGGACCCTACCGTGACCTCGCCACGGATCCCAACAATTCGGACGACAGCTTGGGCCACGGTCAAGTTGGCCACCAGCGCGGTCAACCCGTCGCGGTCCTCACTACCCAAAGACGCGAAGGCCTCGGGCGCAGATGAGGCGAGCGCCGCGGTTCTGCGACCCCGCCACGCGCACAGCTCGCGCAGGACGTGAAAGGCCGGGTACAGCCGACTCCCGTCCCCGCTCGTCAATCCTGCGGGACCCGCGAGCTCAAACCAGCTCGCGGAGGCGGCGCCGGCGGCACACAGAGCGTGCACGGCTGCGGTGAGCCACGCCGCCGTAAACAGTGCGCTTTGACGCGCGTCGGCGGTGGTTGCGTTTCGCGGAAGCAGCGTGATCGGCGACACGTGTACCGGTCGTCGACCTGGCAGGTTCCGCGCCGTCAGGGCCGCCGCCCGCAGGCCCGAAGGGCTCTGCATGATCGAGCGGTCGTCGCTGTCATGAACCTGCGGGTTGGCGGCGAAGACCACTCCGTCGAACGGCGCCTGCGCGGTCGGGGGATCGCGGTTGAGCTCGGCGAAGTTCATTGCGCTGCCTCCGAGCACGGCGACTTCCTTCAGGTGCGCACGAACGCGCTCCCCGGTACGTGCGCTGGTGACCGGCTCGCCATCGCGGGTCACCGCGACGCATAGCCGAGGCGACCCGAGCTCGGTGATCGCGGCCGCGGCCGCGCCCAGGACCGCTTCGGTCTCTCGAGTTCCGTTGGGCAGATGCAGCGCTACTTCGAGATCGGCGCCGATCGCGTCGGCGGCAGAGTGGGCCAGCTGCAGGCGGGAACGAAGGTCGGCCTCCTGTCGGCATTCAACCCGCAGGTGCGCCGGGCGCAGCGTGCGCAGGGCGCCGGCAAGCGCCGGCGCCGAGCGGTCAATTGGCCGCCAGGTCGTGCCGAGCGGCGGCATTACTGCGTCGCCGGTGCGCTCGCCGAAGGTGATCACCGGCTCGTGTGACGAGGCCCCGCGAGGACGCCGACGTGACTCCCGGACCTGAAACTTCAGTCGCTGGTGAAACCGAGCGCCGGCAAAAGCGTGGTGCGGTACTGGCAGCCCGACCCGGGTCGAGTAGGTCTTGAACGAGCCGTCGGTCCAGTTGCGCTGGTCCTCCATCTCGAAGTCGTCTCCCTCGAATTCCAAGCTGAGCTCGAGCCCAGGAGCTGCCTGGACGTCAAGCCGCTGAAACGCGGCGAAGAGCGGCTTGATCTCCCCGCTCGCGATGAGCTGCGCGCCGACGAGCTCGGGGAGTACACCTTCTGTGGGTGCTCCGCCCGGGCGCCAGGCGCGAAACGGCCGTCCCGCCGTGATGGCCGGAGGATGCAGCACCACGATGCCGATGCGCGCATAGGCGAACTCTCGCTCGGCAACTCCGTCCAGCTCGTAGACCAGACGCCCGTCCTCGAGCTCGACCTTGATCGAAGCGGAGAACTCGAGATCCGCGCTGCGGTAGCCCGCTCGCACGCGCGCCGACATGCCGCGCGCGGTGGGCTCGATCTGGGCGGTCTCGATGTCCGGTGGGATCGTCTCCCAGCGCGCGCCCCGGACGCGGATGCCCACCAAGCGCAGCAGCTCCACATCCTGGCCCTCAACGGCGAACACGTCACCCCGTTGTAGTCCCGCGCGCAGCCGCCCTGTCTCCAGAAGCGCCGGTTGCTCCGGGGGCTGGGGATTTCCGCGAATGACCTCCCACGAATAGGTCATACCGCATACCATCTTACGTATGATCGGAGGAGGGAACCGTCATCGCCTCGATGTTGTCCTCGACGACGACCCCACCGGGGTGCAGGCGCTCAGCGATGTTCCAGTGCTCCTCGACTGGTCGCTGCCACGGCTGCGCAAGGCTGCCGCAGGCGGGCGTCCTTCGATTCATCTGATGACCAATGCCCGCGCGCGCTCGCCTGGGGAGGCGCGATCAGTCACGCTCCACGCCGCCGCCGCCGCCCGGGCTGCGTTCCCGAACTGTCGGCTCGTACTCCGCGGCGACAGCACCCTTCGCGGTCATCTCGGCGAGGAATACCGAGCCGTGCGGGAGGCCGCCTACCCCGAGCGGGCTCCCGTCCTCCTTCTCGTCCCGGCGTTGCCCAGCGCCGGCCGCGTGACGCTCGACGGCATTCACTGGCTGATCACGAACGGGACCCGCCGTGCGCTCGACGAAACCGAATACGCCGAAGATGGGATCTTCGCCTACCGCTCCGCTCGGCTGCTGGAATGGGCCGAAGAGCGAACCGGCGGCGAGCTGCCGGCGGCTGAGGGGGCTGAGCTCGGCCTCGAGCGCCTGAGAACGGAGGGAGCGCAGGCGGTTTGCGACGCGATCATCCAGGCCGGCGCCGCCGGAGGGCCGGCGGCATGCGCGCCGGATGCCGAGACCCTCGACGATCTGAGACTGATCGCCGACGGCCTCGCGCTGGCTGAGCAGCGCGACGCGGAAGTGCTCATCCGGTGCGCGCCAACCTTCGCCGGCGTGCTGTCCGGGACTTTGGCGGACGGGATGGTCGAACCGCCTCCGCTGCAGGACGGAGGCCTGCTGATCGTCTGCGGCTCGTATGTCTCCTCGACCACGCGGCAGCTCGAGCATTTGCGGGCGCAGCTCGGCCTCGAACCGATCGAGCCCGACCTCACCGCTCTCGCCTCCGACCACCCGCACGCGGAGGTGAGCCGCATCGCGCGACGCGTCGACAGGATGCTCGCCGCCGGCAAGCCGGCTTTGCTGAGCACGCCACGCACCCGGCCAGAAGGTCTTCTGGCGCTCGACGCCGGCGAGCGGATCGCTTACGGGCTGGCGGCAATCGTCGAGGCCCTTCGGAGGGTGCCGGCGGTCGTGATCGCCAAGGGCGGGATCACCTCGCATGTCGTTCTCCAGGAAGGGCTACGGGCACTGGAAGGCCGAATCGCCGGCCCGGTCGCCGCCGGAGTCGCGCTGTGGGAGGTCGAATCACGCGGAAGACCGCTGTCGTACCTGGTGTTCCCGGGAAACGTGGGCGGGCCCAGCCATCTAACCCACGTCGTGGAGCTCGTGACGGAGGCTTAGACGCAAGCCACGCTGTCGCTGCACGCCTTCCGGCCCTGGAGGAGGTGAATGAAGGTCACGCGTTCGCAGTGACCAAGAGCGGGCGGAGGAACTCGACGCTCGCCTGAGCCCACTCCAGCTCCTTGGCGATCGTGTCCGCGAGGCGATCCTCAGGAGGCGTCCACAACTCGACCACGGCGCTCACGTCGTCCCGATACCGGCGGATTGCCGAGAGCAGCGCCGGGACGTCCAAGCGACCCTGACCGGCCGGAGCACCCTCGATCGAGAACCCCATGGCATGCCACGCGCGGGTGATCGAGAAATCCTTCACATGGAGGTTGACCGTCAGCGGAGCGAGCGTCTCGATCACAATCGCCGGCCCCTCCAGGGCGCCGAAGGAGTTCACCGTGTCGAGACAGACGCCTGTCCAGTCGGCGCCGAGAGCATCCACCACCGAGCACAACTCGGCTGCCGTGAACCGATCGTGGTTCTCGATCGCCAGCGTCACGTCGGCCCGCTGGAAGTCCTCGCGGAGCGGGCGGAGCTCCCGCACCGTGTCCTGTGGGCTCGGGTGGTGCTCGTGCGTGTCGACCACGGTTCTCAGCAGCGAGCAGTCGAGCGATCGGGCTACGGCGAGGCAGCGGCGGAGGTGGGCGGGATCAATGCCTCGCGTTCCCAGCTCGATGTCGAGGCCTGCGGTCCGCGCCTGGGCGCCGAGGCGGTCGAATTCCTTTGCGGGCAGGCGCTCCAGCGGCAGATTGTCCGCGAACTGCACGACCTCCACGTCCAACGCCGCCGCTCGCTCAATCAGTCCTGCGGCGTTGAGCGGTCGCTCCGGAACCGCACCTGGGACGCCGATGGCCCAGGTATAGGTGTAGCTCGAGAGCCCCAGCCTCACTCGGGCGCTAGCACTAGGAGCCGTCGCCCGTGATGCGGCGGACGCTGGCCAGGATTGCCTCCGGTTCGAAGATGCGATGCCAATCGTCTCGGAAGAGCACCTGCTTGGAATCCTTCAGCGCGAGCGCGGCACCTTCGGAGAGCTTCCAGTCGAGCTTCTCGAAGATCAAGGCGAGGCCGATCTGGATGTGTCCCATGAGGAAGTCGTAGGTGGCCTCCGCGGGTACGCCGGCGTCGATCACGCGTTGCATGCCGTCGTGGATCAGCGAGATGCAGCCATTCGTCAAGGTCTCGCTCAACGCCGGCTCGAGCATCGCCATCTGATCAACGGTGACGCGATGTGAAGCGCTGATCGGGGCGAACATGTCGATCGCCAAGCGCTCGACGCTTGAAGCTTTCTCCTCGCTGCCCCAAGCGATGGCGAACACGAGCGCCTGATGCGCCAGGCCGCTGCCCCAGAAGTCCTTGCGGGCGTCGGCCGACTCCTCCTCGAGCAGGCTGTACAGCGGCGGGTGCGTCGGGTGCGCGACGTAGCAATCGACGTCGTCGCGATGCACGATGCGATCGGCCGCCAGCGCAGCCGGGTCGAGGAACAGCATGCTCGTCCCGGCGTCGAGCCGCGGAACCACGTCGGCGGCCACGTTGGGCACGATCGAGTCGTTGATGGCAAAGACGACGACTTCTGCGCCCTCTAGCGCCGCCTGCGCGTCGGTTGCAGCTACGCCCAGGTCGGCCATCAGCTCCTGCCCGCGTTGGCTTGGCTCGACGAAGCGCAGCTCATAGTCGCGCTGCTTCAGTAGGGCGCGCGTTATTCGCCGCCCCATGTTGCCGCCGGCGCCGAGGATCGTGACACGGGTCATGCGGGTCCCTTCAGTGAGCTCGCCGCCGCGCTCATACAGCGGCGCGTCCGCAGAATCTATCATACCGCATGCCAACGTACCAAGCTCGGTACCCCGGGTTCAGGAGGCATTCGTAAAGGCAGCGCCCGGCGCGCGGCCCCAGATGGCGCCCCCGCCGATGCCGCCCTAACCCTGATCAGGCGACAGGCGCCGCGGCGGGCGCCTCGACTTCGCCTACCGCGGCGGTTCCGAGCTTCCGGGCTTGCCGATGGCCCTCGAAGGTTGCCTCGAAGGTGCCTCGGGGAGCCGTTGCGTCGCCGATCATCTCGACGCTTACGCCGCGCTCGCGGAGCAAGTAGTAGAGCGAGTTCTCAGACCGCCGTCCGGTCGCCATCACGATGCAATCTGCGTGGAGCTCCCGTGCCGCGTCCTGGTGGTAGATGTTGATCGCGGTGACGGTGTTTCCGTCGATGCTCGTGACGAGGTGATCGCGGAGCATCTCGACGCCAGTCTGGTAGAGGTAGGTCAGCATCCAGTGCAGGTAAACATCTGGCGCCGTCTCCATCGCCACCATCGGCCACCGGGTGACCAGCGTCACGTGGTCGGCCGACGAGGAGATCGCGGCGGAGACCAGCGGGGCCGCGACGTCCTGGATGTCGTCGATGACAAGCACTTGCCCCGACGGCTTGACCACGCCCAGCGCAACCTCGTCCCACGTGACGCAGTTTCCGCTCTCCCATCCCGGTATCGGCTGCGCGGTCTGGCCTTGGAAGCCGTCACGGTGAAAGCGGGCGCCGGTCGCCACCACGACGTGATCCGGCTTGTGCTCCTCGAGCAGCCGGTCGAGGTTGGTCTCGTCAACCGGCGAAGACGCCACGAGCGACGCCCCGTTCTTCTCAGCCTGCTCGGCCAGCCACTCCCCGATGAAGCCGTACTGGGTCCGGTGCGGAAGCGCCGCATAGGCGCGCGTATGCCCGCCGAACCTCTCCTCTCGTTCCAGCAAGGTAACGGCGTGGCCGCGTGCTGCGGCTACTCGTGCATACTCGAGGCCGGCAGGGCCGCCGCCGAGGACCAAGACCCGTTGCGCGGATTCGGCCGGCGTCAAGCTCCCGGCGCCCCATTTACGCTCGCGCCCGATCGTCGGGTTATAGACGCACTGCACTCTGCCGCCGCGGATCACGCTGCGCCAGCAATAGTTCGCGGCGACGCAGCGGCGGATGTCGCTTTGCTTCCCACTGCGGGCTTTGTTGGCCCACTCGGCGTCGGCAAACATCTGACGCGCGAGGAGGATGGCGTCGGCTTCGTCTTCGACAAGCAGCTCCTCCGCCACGGCGGGGTCGGTGATCCTCCCGACGAGTAGGACCGGCTTGTCGGTCACCTCCTTGATCGCCTTGGTGTAGCCGCGCTCCCAGCCTCCTTCATAGTCCATGGGGGTGTGAATGAACGAATGGTGCACCCCAGCTGACACCGAAACGTAGTCCGGGCTTACCTCATCGGCATCAAGGTCCGCGATGATGCGGCGAATGTCCTCGAGCTCGAGGTCGCCCGGCCAGAACGAGGTCGAGTTCAAGCGGTAGCCCATGAACGCCTGCTCGCCGATCGCGGAGCGGATCCGCCTCATCGCCTCGAGCGGAAACGCGAGCCGCTTCTCATAAGTGCCACCCCATTTGTCGTCACGGTGGTTGTAGAGCGGAGAGAGAAACTGCCAGGGAAGGTAACCGTGCGACATGTGAAACTCGACCCCATCGAGCCCGGCCGCGATGGCCCGCCGTCCGGCAGCGGCGTAGTCGTCGAGGATCTGCTCGATTTCGTGCTCTTCGAGCACCTTCGGCGTCAGGGCGCCTGGGTATTCCCCCGGGGGAATCTGGCTCGGCGCCACCTGGTACCACGTGGCGTCAAAGTCGTAGGCGGGGTCGGTCTTCAGCGTCGTCGCGGCGCGCAAGCCCACGTGAAGCAGCTGCACCGAAAGCTTGCACCCGTGGCGGTGCACGGCGTCGGCCACTGCTGCGAGCCCCTCTATTTGATCGTCGGACCACAGTCCCGGAAACAGGAACGGCGAGTACATCGTGTCCGGGTTGATCAGCGTTCCGCCGATGATGATCATCCCCGTCCCGCCCCGGGCACGCTCCTCGTAGTACGCCACCGCCTGATCGGTGAACGCGGCCTCGTACGGGTTGTTCACCCACACCGGGCAGGTCGGCGCAAACACGACGCGATTCGGGATGCTCGTGTTCCGGATCCGCCATTCGGAAAACAGCCTCGGGTAGTGGTCCTGCGTAGTCATGGCCTCTCTCCTCTGGATCTGGCGGACGGGCGTGTTTTGCCCTCGATGCACGCGAGCGTATTCCTCGCGCAGAGTCGAGGCAACCGCCGGCGACAGTTAGTCCACCGACGGTAGAGACTTGACTTTCTAGCGCCGGTATGAGATAGCGTGCGTTAGCCACAGAGGGTGATCGTCGCCCGTCCCGACGAAGGAGGAGAGGCAGCAGTGTCAGCGTCATGGTTCCGACGTGCGGTTGTCGTCGTGTTGACGGCGACGGCGATAGCAGCGTTCGTGGTGGTCCCGTCTCAGGCCGCGGGTCGGAGTACGTGCGCCGCGACGTTCAGCGTTCTTCATAACGATCGAATTGGCAGGCTGCAGCTGCCTCAGGGCGCCTACCGGATCGCGGTCAGCGGAATGACCTGCCAGACCGCGTCGAACCTGTTCGCGGCCTTCCTCCAGGACTACGATGGTGTGCTCTCGAAGCCGTGGACGTACACGATCCAGGGCGTCGGCAAGGGGACGTTCACCAGCGGCCGGGGCAGGCCGTCGTTCACGGTCACCTACACAGGCAGGCGCGCCGGCAGCAGGGGCGGCGGGCACTCGACGGGCATCGCCTGCCCGTTCCCGTTCCATGTCCTGCACAACGATCGCGTTGGGCCGCTGCCGATACCGGGCGGCTACTACCGCCTCACGCGCCTCAGCGCTCTGTCGCCGAGCTGTTCCGCCAGCTCCACGCTGTTCGCCCGCTTCTTGCAGGACTTCGACGGCCGGCTGCCGGGCGGCTGGCGAGTCGTTGTTGCTGAAGGTGCGTTCGTTCGAGGCTCGCTGACCTATGGGTTCCGCATCAAGCGTTGGGCAGGGCGACTGCCGTCGCGCTTCAGCAGTCCGCGCCCGACCGATACCCGCTGTCCCGGCACCTTCCGGGTCCTCCACAACGATCGGATCGGGCCGCTGCGGTTCCCGGCAGGCCCGTACTACCTGAACATCCTCACGAGTTCGCGGGGGCTCACCTGCGCCAACACGGTGCAGCTGTTCCGCGCGTTCCTCGACCGTCCCGGTGGCTCACTGCCACGTCCGTGGGTGATCGACGCGCAGACCGGGACGTTCCGCCGCGGACGCGGGAGCGGCACTGGCTTCCGGGCCAAGCCGGCGTTCTTCGTGCGCGGGTAGCAGCGCCGGCGCGGCACGCGCCGAAACCGGAGCGCCGGCGCCCAGCTGAGGCGCCGGCGCTTCGGGGACCTGCGCGCTGAGGCGATCCGCCGAGCGCGCCGGGCCGCTGACTCGACGCTCGCAACCGGCGCGTGCCACGATCCGGCCTCGATGATCGCCCTGACGACGCGGCCATATGCTCGGCGACAGTGGCTAACGAGGGAAGGAAGATCATGCTGGCCAGCCACGACCGCTTCGACTACTCGCCGATCACCGACCGGCCCGATTTCAGCTGGCCCGCCGGCAAGCGGTTGGCGGTGTACGTTGCCGTGGCGCTCGAACACTTCCCATACAACACGGGCGGACTCGGGATCGCGTACTCGCCTGGCCTGCAACATCCGAACACGTACAACTGGGCCTGGCGTGAGTACGGCAACCGGGTGGGTGGATTTCGTCTGCTGGATCTGCTGATGGCCTTTCAGATCCGGCCCACGGTCCTGGCAAACGGTGAGTGTTTCGGACATTGCCCGCAGCTCATGGCTGCCTATCGCGATGCGGACGCTGAGTTTGTCGCGCACGGCATGACGAATGCACAACAGCCCAACGGTTTGGAAGAGCCGGAGGAGCGTGAGATGATCGGGCGGGTTCGGCAGATCATCGAGCGAGAGGCTGGCGCGCCTCCGGCCGGATGGATGAGCCCAGGGGCGAACCCGAGCGCGCGCACGGAGGACCTCCTGGCCGAGCAGGGTTTCTCGTACACGCTCGACTGGCCGGTGGACGATCAACCCGTGTGGATGCGGACCGCAGGCGGGCCTCTGCTGGCGGTGCCATATCCGCACGAGGTCAACGACGTGCCGGCGATCGTGTTTCACGATCTGCCAGGCCGAGACTTTGCCGAGATGGTGCAGGACAACGTCGCGGAGATGCTCGAGCAGTCGCAACGACAGTCACTCGTCTGTGGCGTCGTCATCCACAGCTTCATCGTCGGTCAGCCCTACCGGCTGCGACGTTTGCGCGATGCGCTGCGCCAAGTCGCCGCTAGGGCGGACGACATCTGGTTTGCGACCCCGGGCGACGTTGCGCACTACTTCAGAACCGAGGTAGCGCCTCCTCGAGCCACGACGACACAAGTGGCGTGAGCACAAGCTCCTCGGCTGGCACGAGTCAAGCCCGGCCTCCGCTCCGCGTAGGGGTGGCCGGCCTCGGCGCCGTCGGGATGGAGTTGGTCCGTCGGCTCGCGAGCGGGATCGATGGAATCGCGCTGTCAGTCGTCTCAGCGGCCCACCGAGATACGGCGCGGCGGAGGCTCGAGGACCTCGGCGTAGGTGTGCCAGTCGTGGCGCTCGAGGAGCTAGAGCCTCGGTCGGATCTCGCGGTGGAATGTCTTCCCGCTCAGTTCACGCCGGTGCTCGTCGAATCGATGGTGAGCGCCGGCAAGGAAGTGATCGTGCTCAGCGCGGGCGTCCTCCTACAGCACCCGAAGCTCATCTCCCTCGCCCGGCAGCATGGCGGTCGGATCAGCGTCCCTACGGGTGCGCTGCTCGGGCTCGATGCCGTCGGGGCGGCGGCGGAGGGGGAGATCCGGTCGGTCAAGATGGTGAGCCGAAAGCCGCCTCGTGGACTGGCCGGCGCCCCGCACCTGACGGGTGCCCAAGTCGAGGCCGAGAGCATCACGGAGCCGACAATGGTGTTCTCGGGCTCGGCGGGTCAGGCCGCAGAAGGTTTCCCGGCGAACCTCAACGTCGCCGCAGCGCTCGCGCTTGCGGGTGTGGGGCCCGACCGAACACAGGTTGAGGTCTGGATCGACCCGGCGATATCGCGCAACATCCACCACATCGAGGTCGTGGCGGACGCCGCGTCCTTTTCGATGACGATCGAGAACGTTCCTTCGGAAAACCCGCGTACAGGGCGTATCACGGCGTTGTCAGTCGTTCGCATGTTGCGAAAGCGCGGGGCGGAGATGTCGATCGGCACGTGACACCTGAGACTGCCACCGAGATCCGCCGGCGGTTCCTCGAGGTCGACGCCTCGAACGCCGCCGACGTGCTCGACTCGCTCGGGCTTCCGGACCAGGGTCTTCACCCCAGCTTCGCTCCGTTCCCCGCGCAGGCAGGCAAGCTGGCCGGCTGGGCATTCACGATCAAGGGACAGATGTCGCCTTTCCCGCAAGACGGTGGAGACGCCGAGAAGATGGCCGCCTGCGCCGCGCTCGGCCCCGGCTCGGTCGCCATCTGGAGCGGCGGCGGCGACGGTGTCGCGTTCTTCGGCGAGCTGATCGCGATCGGCATGAAGGAGCGAGGTTGCGTCGGCGCCGTCGTAGACGGCGGCGTGCGCGATCTTGGCTGGTTGCGAGGGCTCGGCTTTCCCGTCTACGCCAGGTACCGGACGCCGGTGCAGTCGATCGGACGGTGGAAGGTGACAGCGTGGGATGTACCTGTCTCCCTGCCGGGCGCGACGAAGCGCAACGTTGCCGTTGCTCCGGGTGACTTCATCCTTGCCGACGACGACGGTGCCCTGGTCATCCCGGCCTCCGTGGCGGGCGAAGTGTTGGAGCGCGCCGAGAAGATCGGCCAGAGGGAGCGTGCCATCCGAGACGATCTTGCCTCCGGGTTGTCGTTGAGCAATGCGCTGACGAAGTACGGGCATGTCTGACCCATGACGGAAAACGCACCGGGCGGCGCTCTTCCGCGCCGCCCGGTGCCATGCCCGCGCGTGCCGAGACACGCGCCGGCGGATGAAACGGCTTGCCCGACCGGCTCAGGCCGCCCGCACGTGACGATCGCGATCGCGACCGTGGTGATGATCGCGGTGCATCCGCGGCAGCAGCGCGTGGTCGAGCACGAAGGCACCGACTTCTCCACCGAGCGTCTGCCCGGCATCCTCGTCGTAGCGGAAGTGCTGACCGGCGAAGATGCGGCTTGCCGTGGCCTCGTCCGCCGCTCCGGAGAAGCTCTGGAAGCTGCGGCTGATGCCCGTGCTCGCGTTGTTCAACGTAAACGCGAACCGGTCGGTGCGAAACGCCCCATCCAGAACCGTGGCTGCCGCCTGGCTGAAGGTGGCGTGAGCGCCGGGGTAGCTCGGATCGTTCGCGGTCGCGGCCAAAGGCACCCAGGCCGGATCGCTCATCGTGTTCGGGTTGCCCTGGTCGCCGGCCGTGATCGCGGTGATCGGACGCCACCGGTGGTAGACGTACTTGGCGTCATAGAGCGCGATCGCCCCGTCTCCCAGCGTCGCGTCCAGAAGCGCGAACGTGCGCGCACTCTGTTCGACGCCGGTGTGGAAGGCGCTCGCAGCCTGCTCGGCGATCTGGTTCCAGACGATCCAGATCGGCGCCGCGCCCCAGAAGCGCCCGATCAGCGTCTGATCCACGCTGCGCGTCGCGCTTGTCTGCTCGCCCAGGGACTTCACCTCGTTCCAGTCTCGCGCGTAGCGAGCGCTGGCCAGCGCCGGTGGCGGAGCCGGTCGGAATTGTTGCGCGCTCCCGAGGACGAACGGCTGGACATGGGCGGTCTGCGTAAACGCTGCCGGTGCGAAGCTCGGCGGAGTCAACTGATACTCGCCGGGGCCCGGCTGAGGGACGTACGGTGTCGGCGTGGCCGCGGCACCGTCGCCGGCACGGGCAGCGAGGATCGCGTTCGCGGCTTGCACTCCGACACGAATGCCCTGCGCAACCCGCGGTCCGCTTCCGAGCTCTGAGAGCGATCCCTGAAAGGCAGCCTCGATGGCGGCCTGCTGGCTCGGGAGGAGGGACAACAACGCGGTCCGGGCCGCCGCGGCGGCTGCCGCCTGGGCGGAGGCGCCGTGCGGCACCCTCTCGTGGAACAGGTAAGGGGTGAACCTCCGCTTGATCGCGTTGACGGCGTCGTACACCGCGAGCTGCGTGATCGCCAAGGTTCGCGTGGGATGGACGGTCGCGGGCTGGGCGCCCGGTACCTGGAGCAGCTGCAGGAGCTCCTGGTTCCATTTGACCACCTGATCCGGCTGGGCCAGGCTCCTGAGGCGGTCGGGATTTCCGCGCCATGGGCGGGCCAGGCCGGCGCTTGCCCAGACCAGCATGGCGACGAGGATCGAACTGAAGACAGCAAAGCGTTTCATTTGGTAGGCGCCCTCCTGAGGGTTGACAAGAATCTACTAGGCGACGTAAGACTACATGATGTAGGAGGATGCCCGCGGCTGCCAAGCGAGACACGCATGCGAGCGGCGCTGGGAAGGATCGGCGCGCGTCGGCGTCGATGCCTAGAGAAACACCTAGGGCTCGTCGTAGACGAGCCGACCGGCACCTAGATCAGAAATGAATGACACCAACTCCCATGCTTCGCTGCCACGACTCCTGCTCGATGCGCTCATCGACAGCTACGTGAGATGGCGCGAGGAGAGCGCCGCCGTGAACCTGACCTACCGCCGCTGGACCCACGCCGAAGGCCAGGATCGAGGGCTACGCTTCGACGAATACCGTGCCGCTCTCGACCGCGAGGAATACGCGGCCTCGGCGTACCGGCGTGTGGTCGAGCAGGCGAGTGGCAAGGCGGGCGCGACGTTCCTGCCCGGCGGCGCCCCCGCATAACTAGCCTTCATCGTACGACGCTCTATAGTACGTAGCCGCCGGCCGGCGCGAGCCCAGTCGCCCCGACCGCCTCCAGATGATGGCGCGCCACGACAACCCTCTCCTCACCGCGCGACGTGTCGACTGACGACCGATTCAGCCCGGGCGCGTCTGAGGGCGAGACGGTCGATCGCCGTCGGTTCATCGGTCGTTCAGCGCAGACCGCAGGCGCGATCGCCGCCGCGGCGTTGACCCTCCCCGCGCTCGGGTTCGCGATCGGGCCGGTCTTCGCGCGCACCGGCGCGACGTGGCAGGACATCGGGCCCTCGGCCGGCTTCAGCGACTCGACCTACGTGCCGGTGGTGATCACCATCACTCCGGGTCTAGGCGAGGCGGGAAGATCGCTCGCGTACGTTCGCAAGCACAACCCAGGCATCGACGGGCGGCTCAAGGACCGCTACGACCAGATCGTCGCGATCTCCTCGCGCTGCGTGCACGTGGGTTGTCCGGTGCGCTACGTCGCCGCGGCATCGAGTTTCGTCTGCCCGTGCCACGGCGGCGTTTACGACTTCCGCGGCATCCGCACCGGCGGGCCGCCGCCGCGCCCGCTCGACAGGTTCTACACGCTGGTCCAGAACGACCGCGTCCTGCTCGGGCCGCGGTTCAGCGTCAACCACGAGCTGCGCAGGTTCTCGCCTCGAGATCCGGGCGAACCGCTCGACGGGATCGGGAAGATTCCGTATCCCGCCCGCTTCTCGACCCCGCCGGCCCCGCCCGGAGCCACCTCGTAGCGGTCGACCGACCCTCGCGTGCCGCGGCAACGACCAGGGGATCGACGCCGTCAGAGCCTCCCTGGGCGGCCCGGTCTTCACTACGATGCCGGGCATGCCGTTCGAGACGTTCACGCGCCAGCGGAAAACCGGCTTGCCCTTCGTGACGCTTCAGAAGAAGGGGGTCATCTCCCTCAACGGCGCGGCGTTCGAGGCTCTCGGAAGGCCGGAGCAGGTGGAGCTGCTGTATGACCGAGACGCTCACCAGATGGCCCTGCGTCGCGTCGATGACTCAGTTGAGCACGCTTACAAGGTTCGTGCACCGCATGAGAACCACCAGACCTGGCTGATCTCAGGCGGAGCGTTCGCGAGCTACTACGAGATCGACATCTCGGCCTCGGTACGGCGACCGGCTCATCTGGACGGCGACCTGCTGGTCGTCGATCTCAAGCACCCGGGAGTGGAACCTCGCGCCGAGTCGGACGAATCAGACGTGCCCGAGTCATACGAATCAGAACCACCCGAGTCATACGAATCGGACTCCCCAGTCGAGTCCGACGAATCATTCTGACGGGCGGACCGAGCGGCCAGGGTGGGATGGGAGCGATGTTGCGGGTGGATGCGTGAACGCTCAGCGCGCGGCTGAAGTCCTCTGGGAGGCGTGGAGCTCGGGCCGGCCGCTCGCGTCGCTGCCCGAGGAGCTGCGTCCACGGGACTTGGAGGAGGGATACGTCATCCAGCGTGCGCTGGATGATTTAGCGGGTCGTCCCGTCGGGTGGAAAATCGCCGCCACGAGTCCGGCCGGGCAACGTCACCTAGGCGCGGACGGGCCGATGGTGGGACGGCTCTACGAGATGCAGCATCGGCCGTCGGGAAGCGTCCTGTCGGTCGGTGCGATGCAGATGCGCTCGGCTGAGCCCGAGTTCGCGTTTCGGTTCGGCGCCCCGGTTTCGGCCGGCGAGCGGGGGGCGCTCGGTGTCGACGAAGTCCTCAAAGCGGTCGACTCGCTCGTTCTCGCGATCGAGGTGCCGGATTCGCGCTTCGCCGACTTCAGCGCGGTTGGCGTGCCATCGCTGGCGGCCGACGCCATGTGCGGGGGGTACTTCTTGCTCGGGCCGGCGATCGAAGACTGGCGAAGTCTCGACCTCGCAGGTCAGGCGGCACGCCTGACCGTGGGAGGCGAGGAGGTCTCGAGCGGCAGCGGTGCCGCCGTCCTCGGCGACCCGCGCGACGCGCTCGCTTGGATGGCCAACCAGGTTCTCGACCACGGCTGGGACCTGCGCCAAGGCGACATCGTCCTCACCGGCGCCAGCGCGCCGCCGATCCCCGTGCACTCCGGCGACGAGGTGGTGGCCGAGTTTGAGGGTCTCGGCAGCCTCGAGGTGCGCTTCGAGGCATGAGCGAGCGCGTGGGGTGGATCGGCACCGGGGTGATGGGAGCTCCGATGGCCCGCCACCTGCTCGATGGCGGCTATCAGGTCGAGGTGTTCAACCGCACCCGGGCGCGCGCTGAGGAGCTGGTGCAGGCCGGAGCACGGTGGCGGGAGGGACCGCGCGAACTGGCCGCGGACGCCGACGTGATCTGCCTGATGCTCGGCTTCCCCGACGACGTACGAACCATCCTTCTGGGAGACGGTGGCGTACTCCAGGCGATGAAGCCGGGCTCGCTGCTCATCGACTTCACCACGAGCGTCCCGACGCTGGCGGCGGAGATCGATGAGGCCGCGCGAGCGAGGGATGTGGAGGCTCTGGACGCGCCGGTGTCAGGTGGCGACGTCGGCGCGCGCAACGCGTCCCTGGTGATCATGGTCGGTGGCAGCGAGGCGGCGTTCGGCCGGGCTCAGCCGCTTTTCTCCAAGCTCGGGCGGACCGTCACGCGGCTCGGCGAGGCAGGCTCGGGGCAGCACACGAAGATGATGAATCAAGTCGCGATCGCGTCCGGGATGATCGGCCTTTGCGAGGCGCTGCTCTACGCGCATCGAGCCGGCCTCGACGTCGAGCAGGCGATCGAGACGATCAAGGGTGGGGCAGCCGGATCGTGGTCATTGTCCAACTACGCTCCGCGGGTGCTTCGGGGTGACCTCGAGCCGGGATTCAAGATCGATCACTTCATCAAGGATCTGGGCATAGCGCTCTCGGAAGCTCGCCGGATGAACCTCTCGCTGCCCGGCACGGCGCTGGCCGAGCAGCTGTACGTCGCGGCGCGGAGCCAAGGGCTTGGCCAGAAGGGGACGCACGCGCTGGCCGTGGCGCTGGCGCAGCTGTCGAACGAACGTTGGCCGGCGCGCTAACGCGCCCCTCTCATTAGCAGCTAATGTAACTGCGTAATGGAGCCGGGGCCGGCACTGGCACGGGGTCGGCGGCTCGACGAGATCGCGGAGGCGCTGCCGCAGCGGGCCTCGGCGCTGTCGCGGCTGTTCCTGACCCGCTCGTCGATCGGCATCTCGCGCACCGAGGTGGGGGTTCTCTATGCGCTGTCGACGCAGCCGCGCAGGATCACCGAGCTGGCCGGGCGCGAAGGCGTCACGCAACCGGCGATAACGCTGCTGGTCAACCGTCTGCAGGAGCGCGGGTGGGTGGACCGCGCGGCAGACTCGGCCGATCGCAGAGCGGTGCTGGTGGAGCTGACGGCGGAAGGCCGAGCCATCTTTGACCGCCTGCGCGCCGAATACCGGGCCCTGCTGCACGAGGACATGGCGACGCTGCCCGACGAGGACGTCGAGACGCTGGCGCGAGCGGTCGAGATCCTCGATGGATTGATCGCGCGCCTGGAGGGGCGCAAGGCGTGAGCAGCTCTCCTGCGGCCGAGCGTCAGCATTACTGGCTGACCTTCGCTGTGCTCGCGCTGGCGGGCCTGACGTTCGCCCTGCTGCAGTCGGTCGTGGCGCCGGCGCTGCCGGAGATCCAGCGCGATCTGCATGCCTCGACGACGTCGGCGGCGTGGATCCTCACCGCCTACCTGCTGAGCGCCTCGGTACTTACGCCGATCGTCGGGCGGCTCGGCGACATGTTCGGCAAGGAGCACACGCTCGTCGTCGCGCTCGCGGTGTTGGGCCTCGGGACGCTGCTCGCGGCGCTGGCCACGAGCATCGGCGTGATGATCGTCGCCCGCGTGATCCAGGGCTGCGGCGGCGCGATCTTCCCGCTCGCGTTCGGGATCATTCGCGACGAGTTCCCGCGCGAGCGGGTGGTCAGCGGCATCGCGCTGATCTCGGCGATCCTCGGCGTCGGCGGTGGCCTCGGGATCGTCCTGGCCGGGCCGATCTCGGCCGCCCTGTCCTACCACTGGTTGTTCTGGATCCCGCTGATCCTGGTCGTACTCGCGACCATCGCGACGATGTTGTTCGTCCCCGAGTCGCCGGTGAAGACGCCGGGACGCGTCAACTGGGCGGGCGCGGCGTTGCTGTCGGGCTGGTTGGTCTGTCTATTGGTGGCGATCAGCGAAGGGCCGGCGTGGGGGTGGGGCAGCGCTCGCACGGTCGGCCTATTCCTCGCCGCCGCGCTGTTGCTCGCGGCGTGGATCTGGAATGAGCAGCGGGCGGCGGAGCCGCTTGTTGACATGAACATGATGCGCATCCGCGGCGTGTGGACGGTCAACGCCACCGCGTTTCTCGTCGGCGCCGGCATGTACAGCTCGTTCATTCTGATCCCGGACTTCACCGAGACGGCGCGCTCAGCGGGCTACGGATTCGGCGCGAGCGTCACCCAGGCCGGGCTGTTCCTCGCTCCGGCGACCGTGATGATGCTGCTCGTCAGCCCGCTGGCCGGCAGGCTCGGCGCACGCGTGGGGTCGCGCATGCCGCTGATTCTCGGCTCGCTCGCAACCTGCTTTGCCTTCACGTTCCTCGGCCTCGCCCACAGCGAGCGGTGGGAAATCTACGTCGGCTCGGCGCTACTGGGAGCGGGTATCGGGCTGGCGTTCGCCTCGCTCGCGAACCTGATCGTCGAAGCCGTGCCGCGCGAGCAAACAGGGGTTGCAACCGGGATGAACACCGTGATGCGCAGCCTCGGCGGATCGGTCGGCAGCCAGATCGGCGCGAGCGTGATCGCCGGAACCGTTGTCGGTAGCGCACTGCCGACCGAAGAGGGCTACACGGTCGCCTTCCTGGTCGCGGCGGCCGCGTGTGGATTGGCGGTGGTGGCGAGCTTCGCGGTTCCCCGTCCGCGCCGCGCGCGAGCACGGGGACCGCGTGCCAGGCACGAGTTTGCGGACGGTCCAACGGCGTGAGAGGGTACGCGCCACGTCGAAGCGGACCGAAATAGGGAGGCTGAGATGGCCGATCGGGAGCTGAGGCTCGGGATCTTCCTGTCAGGACAGCATCCGGCTGAGGCGTCCGCGCCCGCGGCCGTGCGCGAGCACCTGGAACAGGTCGAGGCGGCGCGCGAGCTGGGGTTCTCGTCGGTGTGGGCCGGCCAGCACTTCCTCTCCCACCCGTTTCAGATGTTCCAGAGCGTGCCGCTGCTGGCGCGGGTGTCGGCCGCGGCGGAGGGGATGACTGTCGGCACCGCGGTCCTGCTGCTGACGCTCCTCAACCCGGTGGAGGTCGCTGAGAACGCCGCCACGCTCCACGCGCTCGCCGCCGGCCGCTTCGTGCTCGGCGTCGGGTTCGGCTACCGCGCGGTCGAGAACGCCGCCTTCGGCGTCGGGCGCGGCCGAAGCGACTTGTTCGAGCGCAAGCTCGAGGTCGTGAAGCGCCTGCTGGCGGGGGACGTCGTGAGCTCCGGCGGCGATGGGTTCGAGCTGTCCGAGGCTCGTCTGGCGATGGTGCCCGAACGTCCGCCTTCCGTGTGGATCGCGGCGAACAGCGATAAGGCGGTTCGGCGGGCGGCGCGCTTGGGCGACGCGTGGTTCGTCAACCCGCACACACGGCTCGAGGAGCTCGAGCGGCAGATGCAGCTGTTCCGTGCCGAGCGCCGGGAACACCGCCGGCCGGAGGCGGCGACGACGCCGGTGCTGAAGGAGGTGTGCGTCGCGGCTTCAGACGAAGAAGCCGTGGAGATCGCGCGCCCATACCTGAAGAACAAGTACGACGCCTACGTCGACTGGGGCCAGAGCGACGTCCTGCCGAAGACCGACACACTGCGGCGGGAGTTCGACGAGCTGACCGCGGGCGGCCGCTTCGTCCTGGGTTCGCCCGAGACCTGCGCCGCGATTCTCGGCGAACACATAGAGCGCCTCGGAGCCGACCATTTCGTCTGCCGCTTCCAGTGGCCCGGCATGCCCCAGCACCACGTCATCGAGTCGATGCGCCTGCTCGCGCGCGAGGTGCTCCCGGCCCTGCGGGCCCGGAACCAGGTCGAGGAGAAGCCTCTATCCGGTTGAGCCGTCGCGCCCCGGTCGGCGCCCGTTATAGTCGCCGCATACGGTCGCATACCGTGCCAGAGGTGAGGGCGCCCGGCAGTGGGCGACGAGGAACGAGGGAGAAGCCGTGACACTGAAGCTCGGAGTCGACGTCGGCGGAACGTTCACCGACGTGCTGTTGCTCGCGGAGGACACCGGCGAGCTGACCATCGCCAAGGTCCTCTCAACGCCGGAGGACCAGTCGGCGGGCGTGATCTCAGGCGTGCGCCAGGCCTGCGCGGCACGCGGTATCTCACCCGAAGAGCTGTCGCTGATTCTTCACGGCAGCACAGTGGTGACGAACATGATCCTCGAGGAGAAGGGCGCCGCCGGAGGACTGATCACGACTGCGGGACACGAGCAGATCCTGCATCTGGCCCGCGCTTGGACCCCCGGCCCCCTTTACGCCTGGATGGGGATGGTCAAGCCCGACCCGCTGGTTCCGCTGTGGCGTACGTATGGAGTCGGCGAACGCATGGGGGCCGACGGTGAAGTCGTCGAGCCGCTCGACGAGGACGCGGTGCGGACCGCCGTCCAGGCGCTGATCGAAGACGGGGTCGAGTCGCTCACGGTCGCGTTCCTCAACTCCTACGTCAACCCCGCGCACGAGCGTCGCGCGAGGGAAATCGCGCTCGAGGTCGAGCCGAAGCTCCCGGTCTCGATCTCCTCGGATCTGATGTCCGAGTACCGCGAGTATGAGCGTGCGCTCACCGCGGTGCTCAACTCCTACGTGCAGCCCCAGGTCCTGAAGTACGTCGATCACCTCGAGTCCGAACTGCGCGATCAAGGATTCCACGGTCGCTTCAACATCGTCCGCTCCGACGGCGGGACGATGAGCGCCAAGGCGACTAAGGAGCGGCCGGTCGACATCGCCTTCTCGGGTCCATCCGGAGGCGTGGTCGGCGCTGCGTACCTGGCCCGGCAGGCCGACGTCCCCAACGTGCTGACGCTCGACATGGGTGGCACCTCGACCGACGTGTCGCTGTGCCTGGACGGCAGCGTCACGATCAAGCGCGAGGCCCAGCTCGGCTACTACCAGTTCCAGGCCCGAGGCGCCGACATCCACAGCGTCGGCGCCGGCGGCGGCTCGATCGCCTACCTGAACCTCGCCGGCGCGCTTCGTGTGGGGCCAGTCAGCGCGGGTGCTGATCCCGGCCCTGCGTGCTACGGCCAAGGCGGCGAGGAGCCGACCGTGACCGATGCCAACGTTGTCCTCGGGCGGATCCCAGCCCGCTCGCGCCTCGGCGGCTCGCTCGAGCTGGACGTCGATGCGGCGCACCGCGCAGTCGAGAAAGTCGGACGCGGGCTCGGCATCGACAACGTCGCCGCCGCGCAGGCGATCATCGACATCGCCAACGAGAACATGCACGCGGCGCTCCGCGTGGTCAGCGTGGAGCGCGGCTACGATCCGCGCGTCTTCGGGCTCGTCGCGTTCGGTGGCGCGGGGCCCGTCCACGCCAACGCGTTGGTCAAGCTGATCGGGGCCAAGCCGCTGATCATTCCGTCTGCTCCCGGCGTCCTGAGCGCTTACGGCTTCGTCGCCGCCGATGTGCAGAACGAGTTCGCGCAGACGTACCTCCGAACGACCGACGCCGCATCCGCGGCGGACCTGAAGGGGGCGGTCGACGGGCTGATCTCGGAGGCTCGGGAATGGCTGAGTGCCGAGGAGGTAGAGCCCGAGGCACAGAAGTTCGAGCTCTACGCCGACTGCCGCTACTTCCGCCAGGACATTCAGATCCCGTGCGCGTTGGCCCCCGAGGCCCTGAATGACGGTTATGCCGAGCAGCTGCGCGCCGACTTCGAAGGCGAGCATCGGCGCCGCTACGGGTTCGACCTGGAGTCCCCGATCGAGATTGCCACCTTGCGAGTGGTTGGCCGGGGCGTCAGCCCGGATCTCCCGCGCGCGCCCGGACACGCCGACACGCTCTCGCTCGAGGACGCGCTCGACCGTCACGAACCGGTCGTGTTCGACGGCGAGTCACATGACACTCCGATCTACGAGCGCGATCACCTGCGTCCCGGCCACGCCATCCGCGGTCCGGCGATCGTCGTTCAGGACGACAGCACCGTCGTGATCGAGCCCGGCTATACGGGCGACGTCGACGAGTACGCGAACATCATCATCACAGCAAGCGAGGCCTGATGAGCGTCACCGAGAAAGCTCCCGCCGTACCCGACTTCGTCCGCGAGCACGACATCGATCACGTCACGCTGGACATCATCGAGAACACGCTCTCAAACACGCGCTACGAGATGGATCGCGTGCTCGAGACGACGGCTGTCAGCCCGGTGATCCGCGAGCAAAGCGACCAGTTCCCGCTTATGGCCGACCGCAAGGCGAGGATGGTGATGGGCCAGTTCGGCTGCGCGATCAAGACGATCATCGACCACTCGCCCTACACCGTCGAGGACCT
>JAFAZV010000211.1 GCA_019239445.1 Solirubrobacterales bacterium | reverse complement strand
GTGAGCGTGGTCGGGCGATTCCGTGAGCAGGTTCACCTCGGCGCCGACGCCGGCCTGCAGGCTCATCACGACCGACTCGCGGATCGGGTCGATCGGAGGGTTGGTCACCTGCGCGAACAGCTGCTTGAAGTACGAGAACAGCGGCGGCTGGCGGTCCGAGAGCACGGCCAGAGCGGCGTCGTTGCCCATGCTGGCCACCGGCTCCTCGCCGTTGGCCGCCATCGGCGCGATGATCATCCGCAGGTCCTCCTGCGAGTAGCCGAAGGCCAGCTGCTTCGCCCGCAGGGGCTCGATCCGGGGCACCCGCGGCTCGCGCGCGGGCAGATCGGCGATGTGCACGACGGACCGCTCGTACCACTCGGCGTACGGCTGGCGCCGCGCCACCCGGCGCTTGAGCTCCTCGTCGCCGACGATCCGCCCGGCCTCGAGATCGACCAGGAACAGCTTGCCGGGCGCCAAGCGGCCCTTGCGCTGGACGTGCTCGGGCGCGACCGTGATCACCCCGGTCTCGGAGGCGAGAACGACGTAGCCGTCGGTGTCCTGGATCCAGCGGCCGGGGCGCAGGCCGTTGCGATCGAGCACGGCGCCGGCGAGCCGCCCGTCGGTGAACACCACCGCCGCCGGGCCATCCCAAGGCTCGATCAGACAGGAGTGAAAGTCATAGAAGCCCTTGACGTCAGGATCGAGGTCGGTGCGGGTGCGGTAAGCCTCCGGGACCATCATCATCACCGCGTGCGGGATCGAGCGGCCGCCCAGCACGAGCAGCTCGAGCACGTTGTCGAAGATGGCCGAGTCCGAGCCGCCCTCCCGCACCACCGGGATCACTTTCTGAAGGTCCTCGCCGAAGAGCTCGGAGGCGAGCTGCGACTCGCGCGCCCGCATCCAGTTGATGTTCCCGCGCAACGTGTTGACCTCGCCGTTGTGAGCGATCATCCGGTAGGGGTGAGCGAGCTCCCAGCTCGGGAACGTGTTGGTCGAGAAGCGCGAGTGCACGAGCGCGAGGCGCGAGGCCACGCGCGGGTCACGCAGATCGGTGAAGTAGCGCGGGAGCTGGGGCGCGGTCAGCATCCCCTTGTAGATCATCGTCCGGCTCGAGAAGCTCGGCAGCGCCAGCTCGGCGCCGGCCTCGCGCTCGATCACGCGCCGGATCACGTACAGCTTGCGCTCGAATGCTTCCTGTGTCTTGATCGCCTCGGAAGCCTCGATCAGCACCTGCCGGATGCGCGGCGCGCACAGCCGCGCGGTGTCGCCGACATGGCGCTCGTCCACCGGCACGTCGCGCCACCAGATCGCCCGCTGGCCCTCAGCGCCGATCGTGTCATCGATCAGCCGCTCGAGCGCGAGCCGGCGCTCCGGGTCGGTGGGCAGATAACAGACGCCGACGCCGTAGCGGCCGGGCTCTGGCAGCTCCACGCCGGCGGCCGCCGCCCGCAGGAACGCATCGGGGATCTGGAGCAGGATGCCGGCGCCATCGCCCGTGTTCGGGTCTGCCCCCTCCGCGCCCCGGTGCTCGAGGTTCTCGAGCGCGTCGAGCGCCTTCTCGACCACGGCGTGGGTCGGACCGCCCCACAGCTTCGCCACCAGCGCGATGCCGCACGCGTCATGCTCGTAGGAGGGTTCGTAGAGGCCAGTGGCCCCGGGAAGAGCGGAGAGCTTATGCATGCGGGAGGTGGGAGGGTTCCCTCAGGTACGAGGGGTCGCTGCCGGCCAAGTCAGCGAGGCGCACAGAGTACCAGCGGCTGTTAGCAAAGTGTTAGTGCACGACCCCGTGCGTGGCGCCACCGCGGACCGAGAAGCGGCGCGCAGGACGGAATCGCTCGGTTGTTCCGCGAGTGGCGTCCCGACGGGGTACGTGCACTCCGCCGAAGCCCGAGACCAGCCCCGTTAGCGTTTGGCTTTGGCGGGTGTGCGCTTCGGCTTGCTGGCGGCGCCGTCCCCACCACCCGCCGCGCGCTTGGAGGCACGCTTGGGCGGGGCGGGGGCCTTCGCGGTGTCGTCGCTGTCGGCCGTGACGGCGGCGAGGCTGGCCTCGAGCGCCGCCATCAGGTCGGGGGCGGCGGCCGGCTCTTCGGCCTCGGGCTGGACGGCGATCTCCTCGCCGGCAGCCTTCTTCTCAATCAGCTCGAGCACCTTCTCCCGGTACTCGTCATGGAACTTCGAGGGGTCGAACTCCGCCGAGAGCGAGTTGATCAGCTGCTGGGCCATGGCCAGCTCGCGCTGGCTCGCCTCAGCCTCGGCGATGTCGTCGAGCTCGTCGATCCGGTCCGGCGCCAGCACCTCGTCGCCGAACAGCATCGTGGTCAGCGTGAGCACGTCGCCGGTCGGGCGAAGCGCGCACAGCTGCTGCTTGGAACGCAGCACCACGCGCCCGATGCCCACTTTCTCCGCCTCGCGCATCGCGTCGAGCAGCAGGCGGTAGGCCTTAGCGCCGCCCGAGGTGGGTGCGAGGTAGTAGTTGTGGTCGTAATAGATCGGGTCGATCTGCGAGATGTCGGCGAACTCCTCGATGTCGATCGTGCGCGTCGCCTTGGGATCGAACGCCTCGAGCTCCTCCGGCTCGATCATCACGTAGCGGTCGGGCGTGATCTCGTAGCCCTTGACGATCTCCTCGAACGGCACCTCGTC